>NZ_CP076653.1:1675000-2010000 GCF_018966865.1 Bacillus sp. NP247
AAGCATATCTCTCGACTTACGTAAATTAGCTCATCGCTTTGCTAATATAACATTAATAAGATAAAAGCGCAACATGTTTCTAAACATATTTTTCTTTCTCTTTTCATCCAATCGAAGTATATGTAAATTATAAATGGATAAATGTAATGTATATATTACAATTAGTATAACAGCGAAATCATAATAAACAGGAGATGAATACTTTGAAAAAAATTAAAGATGAACGCCTCATTCTTCAAACGTTAAAAAACATACGTATTGCCTTTCTCTTTCAATCACTTGGGATAATCGGAATTTTAGGCTATATCGGATTTTCTGAAGGAATCGATCAAATTACAAAATCTCCATTATGGTTATTATTTATACTTACAAGTATGTTACTTAGTTATTTACAGTTAAGCGTTTCAATCGATGTAGAAGAAAACGAAAAAGAAATGAAGTTAACTCCTTATTACAAAATCGTCTTACGCTCTCTTATTATTGGAATTATTATGGCTATTATTTATATCATTTTCAGTCCCGAGAGACCGCTGTTTGAGGCTATCCTTACAGGTAGTGTCCTCTTCGTATGCTTTCTAGCTTCTTATTCCATTAGTTATTTCATTAAAAAACGTCGTTTAGCAGATAAAGACGAATAAAGAGGAAGGGCTATCCCTTCCTCTTTGATTTGTTATCGTACTGTACCAGTCAGACCGTAACGAATGTCTCGGAACATATTTGTTATGTCACGATTGAAATCATTTGTAACTGTACCATTACGTAGACGTGTACTCATTGCATCGACACGAGTAAACATGTCATTTCTTACAGAGACGTACACATTTCTGTTTCCAACTTCATTCACAACAGCTTGACGAATTTCGTTTGCCATTGCTGTTTCATCTGTCCCTGTATTACGTGGTTTTACCGCAATCGCTACATCGTTTCCATATACAACTGTAGAAACTCGCTCTACGTTATTCATACGTTTCACACGATTCGTAATTTTTTCTGCAGTTTTACCATCATTGTTAATGTATGAATTGTTCATTGTAATATTACGTGTTGGATGCGGATTAGCAATTTGTCCATTGTAATTTACATCACGATAATAATTAGATCCAGTACCGTTTCGGTAATCATACATGTTTCCATTTCGGTATGTTACATAATCTGTATAACCGTTACGCGTTACATTATCACGATTTGGATGTGTATCATTATAAGATGTACGCTCGTAATTATAATTACGCCCGTCCATCGCAGTTTTCTCTTTAGGTGTACCACATGCAGCTAACGCACTGGTAACTAACAAAGAAGCAGCAATAACTTTTACTTTCGTATTCAATACAAAAACCCCCCTTGTTAGAATGAACTTCTCTTTCGAAAAGCTCCCCCTTATGATGAGTAATAGAGAGGTTTTTTACACTGTTAATATTTCACTAGGAATTTTCTAGCATTTAATGCAAATTCACCATATTCCTGACCATCACGAATACAAAAAAGGCGGGAATAACCCCACCTTTTTTAAACTTCCTCTTCATCCTCTTCTTCTGAAACTGGTTCTCCAAATACATTTGGTGGATCTGGCTGATAATACATCGTTCCTGGCTGCGGTGCATATGCTGGCTGAGTCGGTTGATAATATAAAGGATTGGCGTATTGTGGTCCACCTGGCTGAGGACTATATAACCTACTCTCTCCTCCGCACCCACAATCTTCTTCCCCTTGCACAAGTGGTGGCATATTATTATCCATTGGCATCATATTTGGATTTGGCATAGAAGTATATTGTGGCAGCATTTGATTGTATGGATTTTGTTGCTGATAATGCGGATATGGCGGCATCATTGGCTGTTGATATGGCATTTGATATGGCATCATATTCGGTGGTTGATTGTTATCCATTATTGGCATCATGTTCGGCATTTGATTGTTATCCATTATTGGCATCATGTTCGGCATTTGGTTGTTATCCATTATTGGCATCATGTTTGGCATTTGATTGTTATCCGTTATCGGCATCATATTTGGCATTTGATTGTTATCCATTATCGGCATCATGTTTGGCATTTGATTGTTATCCATTATCGGCATCATGTTCGGCATTTGGTTGTTATCCATTATCGGCATCATGTTCGGCATTTGATTGTTATCCATTATTGGCATCATGTTTGGCATTTGATTGTTATCCGTTATAGGCATCATGTTTGGCATTTGATTGTTATCCATTATCGGCATCATGTTCGGCATTTGATTGTTATCCATTATCGGCATCATGTTCGGCATTTGATTGTTATCCATTATCGGCATTATATTTGGCATTTGATTGTTATCCATTATCGGCATTATATTTGGTATTTGATTGTTATCCATTATCGGCATTATATTTGGTATTTGATTGTTATCCATTATCGGCATTATGTTTGGCATTTGATTGTTATCCATTATTGGCATCATGTTTGGTATTTGATTATTATCCATTATCGGCATTATATTTGGCATTTGATTATTATCCATTATCGGCATTATATTTGGCATTTGATTGTTATCCATTATTGGCATTATGTTCGGTACTTGAATATTAGGCGGTATTACTTGCGGGATAATAACACTTTCTTTTGATACGTTTGGTGAGACTATGTTCCCTATATTCTCTTTCTTCACTTGCGGCGACACTATGCTTCCTACATTTTCTTTTTTCACTTGCGGCGACACTATATTCCCTACATTCTCTTTCTTCACTTGCGGCGACACTATGCTTCCTACATTTTCTTTTTTCACTTGCGGCGACACTATGCTTCCTACATTTTCTTTTTTCACTTGCGGCGACACTATATTCCCTACATTTTCTTTTTTTACTTGCGGTGAGACTATATTCCCTACATTTTCTTTCTTTACTTGTGGTGAGACTATGTTCCCTACATTCTCTTTCTTCACTTGTGGTGAGACTATGTTCCCTATATTCTCTTTTTTCGTTTGCGGAGAAATGACGTTGTTAGGTTTCATTTTATTAATTTGAGGAGCAATTAACTCGCTTCCCTTTTTTATTACATCTGAAATTTTATATTCTTTTTTCGCTTTAATTGGTGGTTGCGGTGGCTGTGGCAATACATTAACGGAAAATTTAGTGTTCTCCTTCGTAGTTGGCTTTTGTTTTTCTATAACAGATGGTTTTTGAATAATTGACGGTTTTTCAACTGGTTTCTCTTTTTGTACTTCTTTTTGTGGCTGCACCTGTACTTCTTTTTGTGGTTTCACTTGCATTTCTTTTTGCGGCTTCACCTGTATTTCTTTTTGCGGTTTTACCTGCATTTCTTTTTGCGGCTTTACCTGCATTTCTTTTTGCGGCTTTACCTGCATTTCTTTTTGCGGCTTTACCTGCATTTCTTTTTGCGGCTTTACCTGCATTTCTTTTTGTGTTTGTTGCATAGCTGGTTGCTGTGTAATAGGTACTGATTGGTACATAATTTCATCTTCATCTTCTATTCCAAGTGGAGTTGGTGTTGATGCAAACTCTTTTTGCTGTACCTCTTTTACATATTGTTTCGGGGGCGCTGAACCCGATCCAGTCTGTTGTTTCACATGAACGCTATTCGATGGCACTTTAATTTTCATCCCTGGCATAATTAGGTCTGGATTGCTAAGCTGTGTATTTGTTTTTTTTAGCGTCTCAAAATCCACTCCATACTTTTTTGCAATTTTCCAAAGGGTCTCCCCTTTTTGGACGATATGAATTTTCAAATTTTCCCCCTCCTGTATAACTTATCTATAAGTAAAAAACACTTTGAAGTAACACTTTCTAAACAACATTAACTTCTTTTACTTCTTTTACTTTTATCACTTCTTCTATTTTCAATATGATTCGAAGTGGAATAAGCATAGAAAAATCGCAATGATTTCCTCAACACAATGTATGCCTCTTTCATTCTTCTTATGATTATATGTACGAAAAAAAGCAACGGAAATTCCGCTGCTTTAAACACGCTCTAACATACGATTTAATGCAAAAACTGCCTCTTCTGTTACTTGTTTCTCTACACGAATAACGTTAATTTGTTCTCCTCTTTCTATGTTCTCAAGTACCCATAATAGGTGAGGTAAGTCAATTCGGTTCATTGTTAAACAAGGACACATAAACGGATTTAGCGAAATAATTTCTTTATCAGGATGTTGCTGAATAATTCGGTTCACTAAATTCATCTCTGTACCAATCGCCCACTTACTTCCCGCTGGAGCAGCTTCAATCATATCAATGATATATTTCGTCGATCCTGCATAATCGGAAGCGGCAACAACTTCATAACAACATTCAGGGTGAACAATAATATTCATATCCGAATGATTTTTTCGCACATTTTCAATATTTTTCACAGTGAAATTTTGATGAACAGAACAATGGCCTTTCCATAAAATCACTTGAATTTCTTCTATATCTCCATCGTACTCTAACGAATCTGTATGCGGGTTCCACACTGCCATTTTCTCTAAAGGGATACCTAAATCATACGCTGTATTTCTTCCTAAATGTTGATCTGGTAAAAAAACGAGACGCTCTTTTTGTGTAAACGCCCAAGACACCATTTGTTTTGCATTGGAAGAGGTTACTGTTGCCCCTCCATTACGACCGCAAAACGCTTTGATCGCAGCTGTTGAATTTACATACGTTAACGGAATCATCGTATCCCCAAATAATTTCGTGAGCTCTTTCCACGCTCTTTCTGTTTGTTCAATATCTGCCATGTCTGCCATAGAACAGCCGGCACGCATATCTGGTAAGATGACAATTTGATCATTTGTCGTTAACATATCTGCCGTTTCTGCCATAAAGTGCACACCACAAAACACAATATATTTTGCCTCTTTATTACTCGCTGCAACTTGCGCGAGTTGCAGTGAGTCCCCTACTGCATCTGAAAATTGTACCACTTCATCTTTTTGATAATGGTGACCTGGAATAAATAGTAATGCCCCCATTTTTCCTTTAATTTCACGGACACGCTCCTCCATCTCTAATGTAGACATCGTTTGATAACGCTCTGGTAACATTACTTCAATCGGCTGAACCTTCTCTAAAATACTCATTTATGATCCTCCCCCTCTAAATCACTTTCATTACGCCTCAATGTTAAAACTAATATCGAGTGCTTTTACCGAATGTGTTAACGCTCCAAGTGAAATATAATCTACCCCTGTTTTTCCGTACTTCGCTAAATCTTCAATTGTAATGCCGCCTGACGCCTCCGTAACGATGGCACTTGGTACAATTTTTGAGAACTCACGAATTTCATCTGGCGTGCGATTATCGAACATAATAATATCTGCGCCGGCCTCTATCGCTTCTCTCACTTGCGCCTCTGTCTCTGTTTCGACTTCTACTTTCACCATATGTCCCAATCTTTCTTTTACCGATATAACAGCTTTTGTAATCGAGCCAGCAAAAGCAATATGATTGTCTTTAATCATGACACCATCATATAAACCGAATCTGTGGTTAAATCCACCTCCGCACACGACTGCATACTTATCAAACATACGTAGTCCTGGCATCGTTTTTCGCGTATCACAAATGCGTGTATGACTGCTATCTAAAGCAAGAACTGCCTTACGTGTCATCGTCGCTATCCCGCTCATACGCTGAATAACGTTTAATATAACGCGCTCTGCCGTTAATAATGATGCGATTGGGCCTTGCACGGTTGCAATTATTTCACCTTTTTCTACAAGATCCCCATCTTTTTTATGAAGCTCAACTTCAATTCTCTGATCAATTAATTTAAATCCTTCTTCAATTATTAAGCGTCCCGCAAAGACCCCTGTATCCTTCGCAAGAAACGTTCCTTTCGAAAGTAAATTGTTTGGAAAAATAAGCTGAGATGTTACATCTCTTTCCCCTATATCTTCTAGAAAAAATCTATTTAGTGCTTCCTTAACTTTTAACGTGTTCATAAAACCCCTCTTCCCCTATTAAACAAGTTGTAGTTTTTTTCTCACTCGAACAATTTCTTCCCTTACTTTATTTCTTTTTGGATAATCAATGCGATAATGGCCACCAATACTTTCTTCTCTTTCCAAAGCTGATACTGTTATAAGCTCACAAACTGTTAACATATTAATAAGCGTTATCTCATCATTTGTAAGAGCATCATATTGTAATATCATATTTCGCACACCGTACCTACTAAACCATCTCTTTGCATATGATAAATTTTTCTCTGTTCGCACAATGCCAACATACTTCATCATGTATTCCTGTATTTCTTCTTTCAACGGTAAATCATTAAGAGCTATAAAGCTTTTTTCTCTCTCTTCTGGCAGACTTTTTCTTTCTTGTGCTGGTTTAGCTAAAATGTGTTTTCCAATTCGTCTTCCAAACACAAGACCTTCTAATAATGAATTACTCGCCAATCTATTCGCACCATGAACACCATTACAAGCCACTTCACCGACTGCATATAAATTTGAAATAGACGTCTCCCCGTCACAATTCGTCTTCACGCCACCCATATGAAAGTGAGCACCAGGTACGACTGGAATACGCTTTTCTTTTATATCCACACCATTCTTTTTACATAATGATGAGACGGTCGGAAAACGTTGTTCAAAGTTTTGAATGGTTTCGATGTTTAAGTACACTTTTTCACCCGCAAGAAGTTGTTCATGAATAGCCCTTGCCACTACATCACGCGGTGCGAGATCTTTCCCGGGATGTATATCCATCATAAAACGCTGTCCTTTTCCATTTATAAGGACAGCTCCTTCACCACGGACTGCTTCAGAAACGAGACCACAACATCGCCCGTCCACGTATAACATCGTCGGATGAAATTGTACAAATTCTAAATCAACAAGTTCTCCCCCAGCTCGATATATCATCGCAAGTCCATCGCCTGTAATTGTCTCATCATTCGATGTAAAGGCGTACAAACCACCTATTCCTCCTGATGCTAACACCGTATTATCAGCATAGTAATGCTTCAGCTTCCCTTCACTATTTCGCGTTAAAGCTCCTATGCATTTATTATTTTCTATAATAAAATCGAGCACCATTTCATGCTCAACGAAAGTAACGTTCGGAACTACTTCTTGTATTAAATGCTCTAATAAATTTTTACCAGTTGCATCTCCTCCCGCATGTAAAATACGCCGTTTTTGATGCGCTCCTTCTTTACCAAGGTGGAGCCCTTTTTCATCCCCATCAAATTTCATTCCATTTGTAATAAGCTTACTTATTTCTTTAGGTCCCTCTTCAACTAAATAACAAACTGCTTCTTCGTTGTTATAATGGCAACCTGCCACTAATGTATCTTCAAAATGCCCACTCGGATCGTCATATGTAGCAACAGCTGCTGCAATTCCTCCTTGAGCTAAATGTGTATTGTTATTACATCCTGTTTTTTTTGTGATAATTATCACATTCTTCTCGTGACAAAGCTCCTTCGCAACACGAAGCGCTGCAACGCCACTTCCAATAATTAAGACATCTGCACTTGGCATAATTATTGCCTCCTACTTTACACTTTTCAACTGTCTTGACACCTATATTTACATAGTTTTAAAATAATGACAAGAGTTTTTTTACAATTCTTATTTTCATTATCATTCTAAGAACGAAAATTAATATCACTCTTACTAAAGAGAGGAAATTATATAATGATATATCTTGATTACGCAGCAACAACACCTATGAGCGAAGAAGCTTTAGAAACATATATAGCAGCGGCAAAAACATATTTCGGAAATGAACAAAGTTTACACGATATCGGCGGAAGCGCATCATCTTTATTACAAGTTTGTAGAGAAACGTTTGCAGAAATGATTGGGGGTAAGGAACAAGGTGTATTCTTTACAAGCGGCGGTTCAGAATCTAACTACCTTGCGATTCAATCCCTTCTAAATGCTAGAAATGGAAAGCACATTATTACGACACCTATGGAACACGCATCGATTCGAAGTTATTTTCAATCCTTACAATCGCAAGGTTATACTATTACTGAGATTCCTGTCGATAAAAGTGGGATAATTCATTTAGTAGATTTAGAAGCAGCTATTACAGAAGATACTGCTCTAGCAAGTATACAGCACGGAAACTCTGAAATCGGGACCGTTCAAAACATTGCAGAGATCGGGGCACTTTTAAAAAAATATAATGTTTTATTTCATTCGGATTGTGTTCAAACGTTTGGTAAACTTCCAATAGACGTTACAGCGATGGACATTGATAGTCTCTCTGTTTCAGCCCATAAAATATACGGACCAAAAGGAGTTGGAGCTTGCTATATAAATCCGCAAGTTCGCTGGGAACAAGTATTTCCGGGAACTTCTCATGAAAAAGGCTTTCGCCCTGGTACAGTGAACGTTCCTGGAATTGCTGCTTTTTTAACAGCCGCAGAGCATATATTAAAGAATCAAAAGGAAGAAGGCTTTCGTTTTAAACAATTACGATCTTATTTTTTAGAGCAATTGCAAACAATTCCGCTAGAAATTGAAGTGGAAGGACATTCTACAGCTTGTTTACCACATATTATTGGGGTTACAATAAAAGGAATAGAAGGTCAATATACGATGTTAGAATGTAATCGACATGGTATTGCCGTTTCAACTGGTAGTGCTTGCCAAGTCGGTAAACAAGAACCTTCAAAAACAATGCTCGCAATTGGAAAAACGTATGAAGAGGCAAAACAATATGTCCGCTTTTCTTTCGGACATCACACAACGAAAGAACAAATTGATACAACTATTCATGCACTACACACAATTGGAAATCAATTTTATAGAGGTGTTAAATCATAATGAAACAAAATGATCAAAAAAAGATTTTAGGCGAAGAAAGACGACAACTCATCCTCGAGTGGCTTCTCGCTGCAAATGAACCGTTATCTGGAAACGAACTATCTAAAAAGACAAACGTAAGTAGGCAAGTTATCGTTCAAGACATTTCCTTACTAAAAGCACGAAATGAACCAATTATTGCGACTGCACAAGGGTATTTATATTTAAAACCACAAACAAGGCAACAAGCTTTTGAACGCGTAATCGTATGCCAACACAAACCAGCAGAAGTACGTCAAGAGCTTACCATGTTAGTTGACCACGGCGTTACGATTAAAGACGTAAAAGTTGAGCATCCTGTATACGGTGACTTAACAGCATCAATTATGGTAAGTAATCGCTTTGATGTAGAGCAATATTTACAAAAAATCGAAAACACAAACGCTTCCTATCTTTCACAACTAACAGATGGCATTCACTTACATACAATTGAAGCAGATTCTAAAGAGAAATTAGATGCCGCTTGTGATGCACTGGACCGCGCTGGATTTCTCGTTTATTAATGTAAAGCACAGAGTTTTTTATCATTCTCTGTGCTTTTTTTAATGTTATAATATTGTAATCAATTGTAAAGGGGATCAAATATGGGAATTGAACTCGTTCACTTTAGCACCGGTAAACCGAAACAAATGAAATATGGCGAAGATAAAGAAATGATTACTGGTATATGTAAAGAACTTACAGAAGAAGCTTTTCTCTCAAAAGATGGATTCCGTGGTGATGACGTAGCGGATTTAAAACACCACGGCGGACCTGACCGCGCCGTTTGTGTGTACCCACACGAGCATTACGCACTATGGGAAGAGGAATTTCAAACAGCGCTCCCTGCTTCCACATTTGGCGAAAACATTACCGTAACAAATATGTTAGAGCGTGACGTATGCATCGGAGATACATATCAACTAGGCGAAGCAATCATTCAAGTAACACAAGCTCGCGTACCTTGTAGTACAATTTCAAAACGTCTCGGTATTCCTGGCATTTTACCACGCATTGTAGCAACTGGATTTACTGGCTACTTATGCCGCGTTCTTCAAGAAGGTACTGTACGTAAAGATTCTAAAATTACATTACTAGAGCGTCCATCAAACAATGTATCTGTTTTGTTCTCTAACGAAATCTATTTCCATAATAGAAAAGATAAAGATGGCATTGAAAAGATTCTCGCTGTCCCTGAACTAGCGGATATTTGGCGTGGTCAGTTAGAGGATCGTCTTGCGAAGTTAAAATAAATAATCCCACCTTCTGCAGGTGGGATTTTATTAATCTAGCAAAATTATTTCTGTTGATTCAATAGAATAGACAGCTTGCTCTGCCCCAAACTGATAATACGTTTGAATTAATTTCATACATAACCGTTCTAAAAGTTTACGCGAAGGTATATTAGCCATTTGTGTTACTGCAATTACTTTTGATAAATGTAATTCCCGAAAACCATACTGAATTACAGCTTGAACAACTTCTGTTGCATAGCCAACTCCCCAGTACATCGGTAAAAATTGATAAGATACTTCAATATCTTTATTAACATCATTTGGATCGAGCGATACTACTCCCAAAAACGCTTTTGTTTCCTTCTCTTTAACAATCCAATACCAACAGTTTTCTTCCGGATGCAACATATCATTCAAAACATCTCTAATCGACTCTTTTTCACGCGGTCCACCAAGATATTTTCTCACTTCTTCATTTAAATATAGTTCTTTTATACTTTCGTAATCTAATTCATGAACTGGATTTAATAAACAACGTTTCGTTTCAAGCAAGTTTAACAGCCCCCTCACATCTTACAACCAATAAGAAGAATAACTCCCCAATACAGTAACAGAAAAACCAAGTGCTTCAAGTTCCATCGTTACGCCTGGCAATAATACGTCATCGTATGCTTTATCGACATCGATTAAGAAAAAGTAATTTCCAAGACCTGTTTTCATCGGGCGCGATTCAATTTTGGATAAGTTTAATTTTCTCCATGCGAAAGCTGATAACACTTGATATAGCGCTCCCGCATAATCTGCAGGTAACGTTATCATAAGCGTCGTTTTCTCGCCGCGATTTTCTCCGTTATTCGGGAGTACTGCTTTCCTTTTCTTATGGAGAACAAGGAAACGTGTATGATTGTTTTTATGCGTATGAATATCACGTCTTACAATTGTTAATCCGTACTTTTCTGCCGCTGCTTCATTTGCAATGGCGGCGATTTTTTCTTCAGGATGTTCTTTCACATATTGTGCAGCGGCACTTGTTGATGTCATATCTCGAACGGTTACCCCTTTTAATTCTTCATTTAAAAATTTATGACACTGAGCGATAGCATGTGGATGAGAATGCACTGCATATACTTCTTTCCATACTTCTGCATAATGTGGATGCACGAGTAAATGCTGCTGAATTGGTACTGTAATTTCTCCTACAATGGAAAGTGGTTGCTCATGTACGAGGTAATCAACCGTTATATTTACTGAACCTTCAATCGCATTTTCTAACGGTACAACTGCAAAGTCTACATTTTCATTTGCAGCTGCATCTATACAATCTGGAATCGTTCGGTACGGCACATGCTCTGCTTCCGGAAAAAAACGACTCACCGCCATATTTGTAAATGTTGCCTCTGGTCCTAAATATCCTACTCGAATCATCGTCTTTTCCCCTCTTTTTCGTTTTCTTACTGTTATACCATACTTTTTTATATTCTTCTATGTAAATTTCGAATATTAAAAAAAGACTAGTCTTCACTAGTCTATATGTTTTCTATATTCTCTTTGAGCGAAGAAGAAATAGATGATACATGCAGAGATATAAAACAGAATGAACAAGCCCACTTTTCTTAATGAACCGTCCATAAAGAAAGTATTATGAAACGTATATAACGCAACAGCACTATGCATACTTCCTACTATAATAGGCGCAAAAAATAACATACATAATTGCCAACGAGAAATTTTCCATACTTCTTCCTTCGTCATTCCAAGTTTAGATAGTGCTCCGTACTGCTTTCGATCCGATGCAATATTATGGAACCATTTAAAATATACGATACTACATGAAGTGAGAAAGAATAATATACTAATGAATGAACCTAAAAATAGAGTAATATCGCCGCCTTCTTTCATATTCACATATAACTCCATATTACTTCGAAATGCATCATTATTATCTTGTTTCATATGTTTCCGTAAATCTTCATTTAATTTCTTCGTATTTTCAATATTTGGTAATGTGTAGCCTCTATATATCATTTTTTCAGAATCCGGAATTGTATTTGCTATACTGTCAAAATCCGCATCATTCATGACGAAGAACAGACCATTAATGTGCGCAGGGTGATAGTTAAATTGTATCCCTTCTTTCTGACCGTTAAATGCGAATTGATGCATTTGATTCATTACTTGTAATTGAATCTCTTTTTGATTATATACATTCGGATGATTGCGTTTATTATAATAAACAAGTGTAATTGTTCCTTTTTTAGGATAATATGTTTTCTGTTTTTGTTTTCTCGCCTCTTGATTATATTCACTTTCCTTTATAAGCGGTGCCGCTTCTGTTTCTCCCTTATTGGATTGAAAGGATGCATACACTCCAACAAAACTCATAAATTGAAAATCATCATACCCATATTGATGTAGTAATTTTCCAACCGCCCCCTCCTCAAAAACTTCATGGGAAGAAGCACCTTTTTCTATGTATGAAAATGAGTGTACTCCTCCGTCCCGCCACATATCTTGCATACTAGAAAAATATAAGAACACTGTACCTGTTGCTGTAACTACAAACGTCGTTGCCATAGACAGCATGAAGAAAAAGCGACCATTTTCCTTCATGCGATGTGATAATTGATTCACTATAAATAAATACGGATATGTATACATAATCTTTTTATTTCGTTTTAGCATTTCTAATATTTGTGTAACGCCGTGTGTAAATGAGAAATACGTTCCAAAAGAAATTAATATAACAACAGGAAAAAAGTATAATGCTATCGTTGTCATCGTCACTTGTAGCGCTAACGCATATCCCGTCCCTAAACAAGCAAAACCGAATAAACAAAGCCATTTTGATGTTTTCCTCTCTCGTTTATCTGTTCGAAATTCTTTTAATAACCGTATGATTTTTATATTCCATATACGTAAAGCACTTATAAAAGATAACAGAACAAAGACGAGCATATATGTAACAAACGTTACACCAACCGCTCTCATGTCAAATATGACAGGGAGTTCTTTCGGAAGATGAAGTAACATACTAAATACCATAAAAAAGAGTTTCAAAAAAATCATGCCAAGCCCAATACCGAAAATATTAGCGAAAATTCCGATCAATATTTGCTCGGTCATAATCACTCCTATTACGTTAGATTTCGTTGCTCCCATTAACATATATAACCCTAATTCTTTCTTACGTGCTTCTATAAAAATAGAAGTAGAGTACAAAATAAATATAACGAAAAAAGAAATAATTATAACATTACATATGATAAGTCCCCAGCGTACATTTTGATACCACATCGTCTCTTGCATATACGGATGTACAATAACAGACATATATGCAAAAGACGCAAATATTGCAAAACAACTACTTAAGAAAAACACTTTATAATTACGCCAATTTCCCTTTATATTTTGTAGCGCCAGTTGCCAAATGTTCATCTATCGTCCTCCTGTACCTTACTACATAGGTAAAAAGCTAGAGGTTCCCCTAGCTTTTCACGTGTTTTAAATATCCTCTTTGCGCGATCATAAAGTAAATGGCAGAAGCTAAAATATAAGCCCCTATTACAATCGCACCTGATTTCCATAAATCGATATAAAGCATTTTCCCTAACGTATGAAGAGCAAATCCACTATGAATTGTACCGATTAAGATTGGGATAAAGAAGATAACGCCCATTTGCCGAATTGCAATTTTACGGATTTCCTTATCAGTCATACCAATTCTTTTCAATGACTTAAATTGAATACGATCTTGTTCTTTATCGTTAAACCATTTAAAGTATGTCATGCTACAAGCGAAGAAGAAGAACAATACTGCTACGAAGAAACCGATGAACATTGTAATTGCTCCAGATTCTCTTATATCTTTATAAGCAAACACTGAATTTTTCAGTTCTCCTTGCTTTTCTGGTGCAATTTGCTTTTTCAAATCTAGCACAAGGTCTTCCGTACTTTTCCAGTCTTCAATATAATAACCGTAATATTTCGTCTTTTCTTCATCTGGTACGAGCTTTGCATACTTCTCAAAATCTTGATCATTCACAATGAGATATTCGCTATCGTTAAAAACAGAATATGACGTTGGCTCATTTAATTGAACAGACTGCTTTTGTCCATTAATTGTAAATTCATACGGTTTCGTACGATCTATTTTCATAAGTTCATTTGCTGCATCAACCATAACCATCGTCGCACTACCTGGCGCATTATGAACCTCTGTAATTTGCTCTTTCTTTTGTTTACGCACTTCTGCGTTATATTCTTTTTCTGAAATAATCGTCATTGGTACTTCACGTTCACTGTTAAACAACATTATTTTCTGTGTTGCAGGTAGTTTTACGTAGGTTACTTTTCGTGCATCTTCAAACCCATGTTTTTTTACAATCTCTTGTACTTTTTCTTCATTAATAAGACTATGCGTATTTAACCCCTTTTCCTCATATGAAATAGCATGCGGCGTAAGCTCTACCGTTTTTGCACTCATATTTTCATAATATACATAAAGCGTACCAACTGCTGAGGAAACAACCGCCGTAATAATAGAAATGATAAATAGAAAACGAGCATTATCTTTCATTTTATAAATAAGATTACTAAGCACGAACATATTTGGGTACGTATAAAAAGATTGTTTTCTTTTTTGCAATGCTTTTAATACGACTGTACTTCCTTGCGTAAATAGTAAATACGTTCCGCCAATGGTCAATCCTACAATTGGTAAGAAATATATAATAAAATTCATAATTGTTACTTGGAAGCAAAGGACATATGCAGCAATGATACATCCTATACCGGCTACACATAACCATGTAAATGCAAACGGCTCTATTTTTTGTTTTCTTGCTTCTCTTAATAAATCAATAATTTGTAAGCGTCCTACTGTCCAAACACTAAACAATGATAGTATTAAAAAGAGGATAAAGTATATACCAGCTGTAATAAGAACTGCTTTTCCATTCCACACAAGCGGCAGTGTTTTATCAATTTTTAGTAAGACACTGAGTGCTTGGAAGAAAAGTTTTGAACAAAGCATTCCAATCCCAATACCTACTACAATGGCAATACTACCTAACATCAGTTGCTCTAATATAATCATTCGGCCGAGCTGAGACTTCGTTCCACCTATTAATGTTAATAAACCGAATTCTTTTTTTCTTGCTCGTAAAAACGTTGAATTCGCATATAAAATAAAGAGTGCTGAGAAGATGACTACGATATAATTCATTGATTCTAACCCTTTTGTAATCATCGTCTTCATACTAATATTACCGCTTACGACATCTGGATGATAAATGAAGGAAGCGTACATGAAAAATACGACAATCGATAAACAACTACTAATAAGGAACGCTTTATAATTACGCCAATTTCCTTTTACATTGTTAAGCGCGAGCTGGCGAAAGTTCATGATATTCCCCCCCTAGCATCGCAAGTACGTCCAAAATTTCTTGGAAAAAGGCTTGTTTCGTTCTTCCTTTATGTATTTCTGAGAAGATCTCTCCATCACGTATGAAGAGGATACGTTCACAATAACTAGCTGCTACCGGATCATGCGTTACCATTGCAATCGTTACTTTCTTTTGCTCATGTAAATCTTGAAGTGCTCCCATTAATGATTTAGCTGACTTAGAATCTAAGTTTCCAGTTGGTTCATCTGCTAAAATTAACGTCGGCTCATGAATGATCGCTCTCGCTGCTGCTGCACGTTGTTGTTGTCCTCCCGATACTTCGTATACTTTTTTATTTAAAATTTCTTCGATGTTTAAAAACTTCGCAATTTCCAGCACTTTCGCATCAATTTCTTTTACAGACTTCTTCGCCATTACAAGCGGCAAAATAATATTTTCTTTAATGGATAACGTATCAAGTAAGTTGAAATCTTGGAAAATGAATCCTAAATGTGTACGGCGAAATTCCGCCAATTTTGCAGCACGCATTTGATTAATTTCTTCACCATTTACAAGCACATGACCTGAAGTTTGCTTATCAATTGTCGCTAATAAATTTAAAAGCGTTGTTTTACCGCTCCCTGAAGGACCCATAATCCCTACAAATTCGCCTTCTTCAATTTTAAAATTTATATCGTTTAAAGCAGTCGTCGCTACTGAACCTTTTGATTGATATACCTTCGTTAATCCCTTTACCTCAAGAACACTCATTTCTAATCCCCCTATGTGTTTTCTTCTTACATTCACTATAAGAAAAATAAGAAAAAGAAACGAGTGATTTTCCTTACAAAACGTTTTGTTATCTTACAGTTTTGTCATTTTTCTCATTAATGTATGATATTCTTCATCTTTTGCAAATTGGAACGTAAAAGTTGTCCCTTCTCCTTCAGCCGATTGAACATACATTCTATGATGTAAATTATCGCAAATTTCTTTCGTAATATATAAGCCCATTCCAGTCGCTTCCCTCGTTTTACGGCCGTTTACCCCCGTAAAGAATGGGTCAAATATACGCTTTACATCTTGCTCTGGAATACCGATTCCATTGTCCTTAATATGTAATAGCACCTTTTGATCTTTCTCTTCAATTTGAAATTGAATTTCTTTTTTCCCTGCTTCTGAAATTTTTGTATACTTAATTGCATTCACAACAATTTGGCTCATAGCGATACTAAGCCACTTTCTATCAGACGCAATCATACAAGTCTCTTCTTCAAACATCATTTTCGGAAATACAGAAGATTGAATGAACGACTTTCGATTTTCATTAATAATATCTCGAATGACCTCTATAACATTTACTACTTCTACTTTATAATCTTTCGAAAACTGATCTAACCTTGCCATATGTAACGCTAAATCTAACCCATTTAAAATACGGTTATTTTCTTCACGAATACTTTCAATCGTTCCCCTTGCTTCACGGTGTTCCTTACCATATTTCTGTAACAATAATTCAATAACGGATACTGGTGTTTTCATTTGATGGATCCATTGATTCATAAAAATCATTTGCTGTTGCTCTTTTGCATGCTGCTTATGAACCTCATTCATATATTGCTGCCTTAATAGCGTAAACGCTTCAACAACCAGTTCTTGCTCTGACGTATAAGAAGTATCGATAAGTAAAGAGTCATGTAATGTATGTCCACCGGCAATATACTGTTCTATTCTCTTTAAAAACACACTCCGTTTTCGGTAATCGTAAATAAGGTATACACTAAACACAACTGTCCCTAATAAAAGGCCGTATAGCCATGTACTCCAGTCCAGCGAACGCTTTTCTAAAAGACTTTGCAACTGCAATACGAGCCCAAACAAACAAAGGCTTATAATGTAAGAAAGGATTAAGGAAAAACGGTCTATGAGGTAGCTTTTAACCTTCATGCCCTTCGCCCCACTCAGTAAGAAGAGCATAACCGTACCCACGCTTTGTGACAATTGCATTTTTAATGCCTAACTCCTCAAGTTTCTTCCTTACACGCTTTACATTCACAGTTAATGTATTATCATCAACAAAAGCTACTTCATCCCATAAAGCCTCTAACAGCTCTTCACGTGTTACATATTGGTTCGCTTGTTTCATTAAACATTCTAATAAATAAAATTCATTTTTTGTAAGTTCAGTTTGTTGCCCTTTCCATTCTACTGTGTGCTGTGATGGAAATAATAACAATCCATTAACACCTAAACAATCACTTTCCGCGGCCAAAGCATACTCACCATATCCGCGGCGAAGTGCACTCTTCACCTTTGCCATTACGATATCTAAATGGAACGGCTTTGTAATATAATCATCCCCGCCATTCTCAATCGCCATCACTTGATCCATTTCCCCTGTCCTTGCAGAAACGAAAATAATTGGCGCATTCGATACAATGCGGATTTGACGGCACCAGTAGAAGCCATCAAAGTATGGTAAATTAATATCAAGTAACACAAGATGAGGACTTACTTTTACAAACTCATCTTTTATATGCCGTAAGTCGCTTACTCTAAAAGATTGATATCCATACCTTTCTAAATGCTCCTCTAATATCTCTGCAATTTTTTCATCATCTTCTACAATTAATATTTTATACATGTCCCTTTTCTCCCCATAAAATATTCTCCTAAAACCACTCCTTTTTCTATTATAAATTGAAACTTTAATCAATGGGGATTTTTTCCTATATTGACTTATGGTTCGCCTATACGAATCGGATCCTTACTGGACTCAAATAGCGAAAAAAAAAGACCGCCATATTTCGGCAGTCTTAATCGATAAATTCAAATTGATATTCAAGAATTTTTACAATATCTCCGTCTGTTGCACCACGTGCACGAAGGGCTTCATCAATACCCATTCCACGCATTTGACGAGCAAATCGGCGTACAGATTCATCACGTGAGAAGTCTGTCATCTTGAATGTTTTCTCAATGTCATAACCAGAAATAACAAATGTACCATCACTTTCGCGTGTAATTTCAAAATTAGATTCAGATTCAAATTTGTACATTACACTTGCTTCTGATTCTTCTACATCATCGTACATTGGGAATTCTGGTGTTGTTTCTAATAAGTTCGCTACTTCAAATAGTAAGTCACGAACACCTTGTTTCGTTACAGCTGAGATTGGGAAAATTTTTACTTCGTCTCCCAATTTCTCTTTAAATGCTTGTAAGTTTTCTTCTGCATCTGGCATATCCATTTTGTTTGCAACAACAACTTGTGGACGCTCAGTTAAACGCATATTGTATTCTTTTAGTTCATTATTGATTGTGACATAATCTTCATATGGCTCACGTCCTTCTAAACCAGACATATCGATAACGTGCACAATTACACGTGTACGTTCGATATGACGTAAGAATTGGTGTCCAAGTCCAACGCCGGAGTGTGCCCCCTCAATTAGTCCAGGAAGGTCAGCCATAACGAAGCTGCGGTTATCACCAGTTTCAACAACACCAAGATTCGGAACGATTGTTGTAAAGTGATATTCTGCAATTTTCGGACGCGCTGATGATACAACAGATAATAATGTAGATTTACCTACACTTGGGAATCCAACAAGTCCAACATCTGCTAGCACTTTAAGTTCTAGCGTGACATCACGTTCTTGACCTGGTTCCCCGTTCTCAGCGATTTCTGGCGCCGGGTTCGTCGCTGTTGCGAAACGTGAGTTACCACGACCACCACGGCCACCTCTTGCGATTACAGCTGTTTGTTCATGCGTTACTAAATCGGCAAGAATTTCACCTGTTTTTTCATCTTTTACTATTGTTCCTGGTGGAACCTTTACGATTAAATCTTCAGATTTACGGCCGTGCTGACCTTTACTCATTCCGTGCTGACCGCGATCAGCTTTAAAATGACGTTGGTAGCGGAAGTCCATTAATGTACGTAAGCCTTCCTCAACAACAAAAACAACATCTGCACCTTTACCACCGTCGCCACCTGCTGGGCCACCTTTAGGTACATACTTCTCACGACGATACGCAACCATTCCGTTACCACCGTCGCCGCCTTTTACATATATCTTGACCTGATCTACAAACATTATTTCACCACACTTTTTTCGATTAGTTGTAATATAACTGAGACTTCTTCGTCTCGTACTGTATAAGAAATGGAATACCATTTATTGTTTTGGTTCGCAAGCCACGTTTGTAGTTCTTCTACATTCGTTAGCTTTCCACGAAAATCAAAAAAGAAACGAGCATTCTCCGCGTCACATTCAATTGTGATACAAACATAATTTTCAACATATACGTCTAAACTATGCTGAAGCATTAAGAAAAACTGATTCGTCCATGTACATACAGTCTCATCTAGATGAGATAAGTTATGTAATTTCCCTAATACTTCGTACTCCAATAAGCACGGTTGCTGTTTCCAATTATATGTTAAAATCCACTCTGAAAATAAAGGCATTGATAGCCCCATCAGATTGGATTCTTGTCTCGCTTCTTGGACAAAACGATCGATGAGCCTATGAATCTCTTCCACTTTTCCAAGGGAAAGATTTCCTTTAACCATCTGCAAACGATTGAGCCAATCATGTCTTGAGTGGCTCAAAGCATCTATAATTGTCCATTTTTCATTCATTTAGATACCCCTTAATATAGAAAAACTCTAACCTGCACTCAGGTTAGAGTTTTCCGTGAGTTCTTATGCTTCTTGAGCAACAGGATATACGCTCACTTGTTTGCGGTCACGACCAAGACGCTCAAAGCGTACTACGCCGTCAACTTTCGCGTATAAAGTGTCATCGCCACCACGACCAACGTTAACACCTGGATAAATTTTTGTACCGCGTTGACGGTAAAGAATTGAACCACCTGAAACCGTTTGACCATCTGCGCGTTTAGCACCAAGACGTTTTGACTGAGAGTCACGACCGTTCTTTGTACTACCTACACCTTTCTTAGATGCGAAAAACTGAAGATCTAATCTTAACATACGTTACACCTCCTGCACTTTTTCTATTAAACGGATATACTTTCCGTAATCAAGTTCAATCGTCTTAAGCGAAACAACCAATCCTTCTAAAAGTATCTGTGCTTTTTCTGCTGCATGAACGTCTAAATCATTAGGCAATTCATACGTTAAGAATCCACCATCACTTCCAAGTTCAATAGTTGCCTGCACTTTACAAAGTTCTTCCACTGCATTTATAGAACCAAACACGACCGCTGTAGTTCCAGCACAGACAAGGTCTTGTCCATGTGGCGCATAATTGGCATGTCCAGTCATTTTAAATGATTGGATACTTCCTAGTTTCGTGCGACTTATCGTAATCTTAATCATCTTAACCAGAATTAAGCGTTGATAGCTTCAACTACTAGCTTAGTGTAAGGTTGACGATGACCTTGTTTCTTACGATTGTTCTTTTTCGCTTTGTATTTGAAAACGATGATTTTCTTAGCGCGACCTTGTTTTTCAACTTTCGCAGTAACTGTTGCACCTTCTACAACTGGGCTACCAACTTTCACGTTTTCGCCACCAACGAAAAGAACTTTGTCAAAAGTAACAGTTTCACCAGCTTCAACATCTAATTTTTCAATGTAGATTGCTTGACCAGCTTCAACTTTAATTTGTTTTCCACCTGTTTCGATAATTGCGTACATACTTGCACCTCCTCTTAATTACTAAGACTCGCCAAAAACGAGGTAGACATAAAATGTCTTTAGGGAACCTGTCTTGTGCGGTTGTAGCATATAGCAGTTTAGGTGCTATAAACTATAACATAAAGATGTTACCATGAATCATTGACTGTTGTCAATGAATGTTCTGCTAACTATTTTTTCCGTTCTACAATTTCTTTCTTACTTCCAAAACGGATAATAGCGTACTTTTCGATAATATCATCTTTGAAATAAATTTCAAATGGAATATTTTTTTGTAATTCTTTTTGTGAAAAATGTTTTTGCAAAACTTTTGGTGCAGCGATTAATACTGCTTCATCTTCTATATTGCCATATGTAATTAACTCTCTCTCTAGCTCATATGCAATTGTTTCATAAGACATAACATACCCCGTCGCTTTACAAGGTACACATTCTTCTAATAATACGTCACGTAACGAATGTTTCTTACGTTTTCGCGTCATCTCTAAAATACCTAACTCTGTAAACCCAAGCACTCTTGTATATGTGCGATCATCTTGCATAGCAGCTATGAGGCGTTCTCTTACCTTCTCTTTATCTTCCCGTCTTTTCATATTAATAAAATCAATTAATATCATCCCTCCAATATCACGAAGTCTTAATTGACGAGCAATCTCTTCAGCAGCTATTTCATTTGTGCGAAATACGGTATCTTGTAAATTTTGTTTTCCAGTAAATTTACCTGTATTCACATCAATTACAGTCATCGTCTCCATTTGTTCTACAATTAGATAGGCACCATTTGGTAGCCACACAATTTTTTGAAGTGCTTTCTCGATCTCACGATCTATTCCAAAATAGTTAAACATCGAAGATTTTTCATTATAAAAGGATACTCTTTCTTCCCCTACTTTTTCTTCTAATTCTTTTACTATACTTCTCGTATCTACAACTACTTTTTCAATCGTTTCAATTGGGTTCTCCTGAAATACACGATCTAAAAACGTCGCTGGTTGATGAAGTAGTAAGGGCGCCTTCCCTTGACCTTCTTTTCTTTTTAACTCTTCATATGACTGCTGCAACTCTTGCATTTCGGCTTGTATTTCTTCAATTTCTCCTTTTTCAGAAGCAGAACGAAAAATGTATCCACCCGCTCCTTCTACTTCAATTTCGAGTAACTGTTGTCTTCTTTTATTATTTTTTATTTTCCGAGAAACCGCGCGCATGTCATCATACGGCATGTAAACGACATACTTCCCAGTAAATTCTATCTTCGCTGTTAATTTTGGCCCTTTCGTATCAATTGCCTCTTTAACAACTTGTACAAGTATCGCCTGTCCTTCATGTATGCGATATGAAGATGGTACATCATCATACGAAAGATATGCATGTTTTTCTAATCCGATATTTACAAAGGCTGCGTTCATTCCAGCAATTGTTCTTACGATACGCCCAACATAAATATGCCCGACAATCTCCTGCTCTTCATTCCGTTTCCATAAAAGCTCGACAACTTTTTGCTTCTCTTCTATCGCAACACGCTTTTCCGAACCAGTGTAATTAATATATAACGTCTTCAAAATTATTTCCTCACTTTTCACTTCTTTTCCTTACAATATAAAAGGTTAGTGTCGTCGTCAACACTAACCAATTAATTCTTCAACAGATGAGGTTGTTCGTTTTTCAGCAAAATACGCATACAACAATTCATTTTCGTCCAATGTGTAATGCTCTTTATATTTTCCATGGACGATAATAGAGTGTTTATATCCTCTGCGAAATTTTGTGAAAATCGTATATAAATGATCTTCCGTTTTCACCTCAATAGGTGCTATTTTTTCAATATCTCTTTTATTCCCATAATAACGTTCTAATAAAAAACGCATAAATGCGTACCGTCTTTGTTTCCATTCTTGATATAAAGAAATCGCTAGAAAAACGAGTAATACCCACATCATAATGTTATTACTATTCCAAAGTAACTGCCATCCTAATATTACACTAAAAAAAACACATGACAATTTCATCATCTTTTCATGTGCTTGTAAATAGGGAAAACGATATGATAATACATTAAATAATACTTTTCCGCCATCAAGTGGCCAAATAGGTAATAAATTAAACCCTAAAATAATGACATTATTCCACACAAAGAAATGGTACAAATCATCAGTTACCCAGCCTGATTGATACAAAATATAAGCGACCGCAATCATCCATATATGCTGAATTGGCCCCGCCATAACGACAATTAATTCTTCTTTTAATGATTTATTCCCATGTTCCTCCATCTCAACTACGCCACCAAACGGCAAAAGCTGAATTTGTTTAATACGCCAATTATAATACGCTGCGGCAAAAGCATGCCCAAGTTCATGAATGAGAACGATACAAAATAACAATAGTAACTCTTTGAAACGCGCCGTAAAAATACCAATGACAATAATAACCCAAAACAACGGATGCACGGAAATTTTCGTGAAAATATCCCTATATTTAATCAAATGAAATCACCTGAATAGGATCAATAAATTTTTTATTCTTTTTCATCGCAAAATAAAATTTACCGTTTTTATTATTTTCGTCACTATTCACCGTTCCGATTTTTTGTTTTTTCGAAACATAATCATATAACTTCACTGACATATCGTTTAAATTTCCGTACCAAGATTCCGTACCATCAGCATGCTGAATTTGAACTGTATTTCCAAGTTCCTCTTTCTTGCCCGCAAAAACAACTATACCTTCATTTACTGACTCCACCGTTGCATTTGTAGCCGTTTGAACAAATACACCTTGACCATTTTTTTGAAATCCTTGCATCACCTTTCCAGAGGCAGGAATCGCATAATCTTTTTGCTGAATAGCCTCTTCTTTTTTCTCATTTGGAGAAAAGAACACGAGAGGTTTTCCAAACTGTTTTTCATACCATTTCGATATAGTAGCAAATTGAAATTCTTCTTGCATAACTTTTTCTGTCACAGCTCTAGTACCATCAAAAGAAGAAGGTGCGTTCTTAAATAAAATAGCAACCGAAAGAACTAATATTGCTGATAGCAAAACTTTGAAGAGAAAAACTTCTTTTCGAAATAGAGGATGAATTTCCTTCTCCCCCTCTTCAATAAAGACCGTTTCGCTATCAAAATCTCCTCCCGCAAAATACCGCTCTTCCTCCATCCTTTCTTGCTCTGCTTTCCTTTTCGCAATCCGCTTTTTAATTTCTTCCACACGTCTATTCTTCATACTGTCTCCTTTCTTTCGTTAGCCTTATTCAAATAGAAACAGTTATATACAGTTTGTACATATGTATGAGTTAGAGAAGAAAGATATTCATGCGAAGAAAAAAGAAAGCACTCCGCATTTATGCGAAGTGCTTTTAACGGATTCCAAAGAAATTCTTCATCTTTGTAAATACCGATACTTTTTCTTGTTCAAATGCTTGTAATGGTACATTCTCACCTAATAAGCGTCTTGCAATATTACGATAAGCTATTGCTGCTTTCCCACTAGGTTGCAGTGCAACAGGTTCACCTGTATTCGTAGCACGAATAACTTCATCATCATCCTCGACAACCCCAAGAAGCTCGATTGACAGTGTACGTACGATTTCATCAACGTCTAACATATCCTGTTCATGAAGCATATGACTACGCACACGATTAATGACAAGTTTCGGTGGTTCAATATCCTCTTTCTCTAAAAGCCCGATAATACGATCCGCATCACGCATTGAGGATACTTCTGGTGTTGTTACAACGATTGCTTTATCCGCACCTGCTACTGCATTTTTAAATCCCTGCTCAATCCCCGCAGGACAATCAATTAATATGTAATCATAATCTTGACGTAATACTTGTATTAATTCATCCATTTGTTCAGGTGTTACCGCTGATTTATCGCTCGTTTGTGCTGCAGGTAATAAATAAAGATCATCAAAACGCTTATCTTTAATAAGAGCCTGAGGTAAACGACAACGCCCTTCAACGACATCAACAAGATCAAATACAATACGATTTTCCAGCCCCATTACTACGTCTAAATTGCGTAAACCGATATCTGTATCAATTAAACACACTTTTTTTCCAGATAACGCAAGGGCTGTACCAATGTTCGCAGACGTTGTAGTTTTACCTACTCCGCCTTTTCCAGATGTAATTACTATTGCCTCTCCCACAGCTATACAATTCCCCTTTCTAACTTTGTTAAATTAGGTCTAAGATGAGTGAGAAGTTGCAGGCGATCGACAACAATGTGATTGTTCTCATTAATGTACGCACATTCTGCCGCCTCTGCTCCGTCTTCTTTCTCTTCCGGAGCCCGCATTGTCACATCACTAATTCGGAGTTGCATAGGGGTCATAATAGATGCAGCAATAACAGCTTCTGAATCTCCATCATACCCCGCATGTGCAATTCCTCTTAATGATCCCACGACAAAAATATTCCCCCCAGCGATAACCGTTCCGCCTGGATTAACATCTCCAATTAATAATAAATTGCCTTTTACATGTAACACTTGTCCAGAGCGAACAATTTTGGAAATAGGGACAATTTCTGTTTCTTCTTTCCAAGCTATTGCTTCTGCTTTTGTTATAACATCACTTTCGATTGATTCTACAACAAGGTTCTTCTTATTCCGAATTAACGTACGAATCCCTTCTTGTTGTACTTCTGTTAAATAGCGATTTCCTACTTTAACACGCACTTCAATTAAAGAACGTCCGTCACCGTCATAGTAATGTGTAGAAAGCTTTTCATCCAATTCTTTTAGTAGTTCAGAGAATGAACAGCAATCATCTAAATGAAGCGTTATTCCATCTTTTGTCCCTTTTATCGTTACATTGTGTTGCTTTTTTTCTTCCACTAAAGTTCACCCCACCGATTCAATTCGACATAAAATTAGAAAATCCTTTTTTCTTTTTCTTCCATCGCTTTTGAAAGACGCACTAAATATCGTCTCAGTGGGAAACAAACTATTAATAAGAAAATTCCATTTAGCAATAAAGTAGCAAGGAGACGATCTGTGAAAAAGACAGATGCTGACATGTGAGTACGTCCTAACAAAGTTAAAAATCCATACACATAATACTCTAATGCTGCAATGCCAGCCAGTACGATAGAAGCAACAATAAATAAATTCAATTGTAATACCTTCATCACACTATAAACTAAATAAGCTAAAATCGGATAAGCAAATATATATATACCGACAAGTTCTGTGTATACGGTATCAAATAAGAAACCAAATAATAGTCCGTAGTAAATCCCTTGAGCCGGACTATAGTACACTGTAATAAAACATAACACAATTATAAAGAAATGAGGTGCTGCTATACTGCCTTTCCAAAAGACATCTGTCGGAACAACAGTAGAAAACATATTTTCAAATAAAAAAACAAAAAGGAGCAAAAGAGGAAGAGCTGCTCTTTTTAAAACCTTCATCATCTCTTCTCTCCCTCCTATTCTAACGGCGCTGTAGGCATATCACGTTTTGCAACTATAATATGCTCTACATCATTTAAATCAGCGGATGGTTTTACATAAGCTGTTTTTGTTAAACCGTACGGATCTGGCTGAACATCAACAATTTTCCCAATCGCAAGACCTTTCGGGAAGATATCACCAAGTCCAGATGTTACAACTATTTGATCTTTTTCTACCTTTGCATCAGAGCTAATCTTTGTGAAAAGAAGTAATTGTTTTTCTTTATCGTAACCTTCAATCAATCCAAAGATATTTTCTTGTCCTTGTACAATAGCAGAAACACGGTTTGTTCGGCTCATCGAACTTAACAACTCTACTGACGATGTAAACTGAGATACACTTTTTACGCGTCCAACTAAACCTTTCGGAGTTACAACAGCCATATCTTTTTTGATCCCTTGCTGTGCACCTTTATCAATTCCAACTAGATCGTACCATTTATCGGGATTACGAGAAACAACTGTAGCTTGCACTTCCGTATAATCACCAGGTAACTGTTCTTTACCAGATAATTCTCGTAGCTTTCTATTCTCATCCTCTAAATTTTTCACTACTATAGATAAATTTGCGGTAGTATCTAATTTTGCTTTCAGCTTTTTATTCTCTTCATACGTGCGCTTTACATCTTCTACGTTTTCGAAGAATCCCGCAACATAATTCGCTGGCTTTTGGAATACACGTTCTACAACACCGACAGTATCTTTTATAAACTGCTCTGGCCATGATAAACTGTTCCGTTCTTTCAATGAGATTCCAATCAATGCCACGAGAAGAATAATACTAACTAACAAAACAATTAATCTTTTGTTTAAGAAAAACTGTGGCACTTTCACACCCTCTTAATTTTACAGATTTTTATTTTGCCATATTATCGAGCAGCAGTTTTGAAAAGATCGATATTGTCTAATGCTTTACCCGTTCCAATTGCTACGCAATCTAATGGGTCTTCTGCAACAAGAACTGGCATATTTGTTTCTTCACTAATAACTTTATCTAAGTTACGTAATAATGCCCCACCACCTGTTAATACGATACCACGGTCCATAATATCTGCCGCTAATTCAGGTGGAGTTTTCTCTAACGTATTTTTAACTGATTCTACAATCGCATCTACTGTATCTTTTAATGCATCTGCAATTTCTTCTGGTTGAATTAGTACTGTTTTTGGTAAACCACTTACTAAATCACGACCGCGAATTTCCATAGGCTCGATACCTTCTGGCTCGCCTGCAGAACCGATTTCTAATTTTAATGCTTCAGCTGTTCTTTCACCGATCATTAAGTTATAGCTTTTCTTAATGTACTGAATGATTGAATCATCCATATCATCACCAGCAACACGAACTGATTGACTTGTTACAATACCACCTAAAGAAATAATTGCAACTTCTGTTGTACCACCACCGATATCAACAACCATACTACCAGTCGGCTCCCAAACAGGTAAGTTTGCGCCAATTGCTGCTGCAAATGGCTCTTCGATTGGATAAGCATCACGAGCACCAGCTTGACGAGTCGCATCGATTACTGCACGTCTTTCTACAGCTGTAATACCAGATGGTACACATACCATTACGTATGGTTTACGTGAGAAGAATCCATTTGATTTTTGAGCTTGTTGAATGTAGTATTTCATCATTGTTGCTGTTGTTTCGTAATCAGCAATTACACCATCTTTCATAGGGCGAAGTGCCACTACGTTACCTGGTGTACGACCAATCATTTGTTTTGCATCGCTACCTACCGCAACGATTTGTTTCGTATCAGTTTGTAATGCTACTACTGAAGGTTCACGTAAAACTACACCTTTTCCTTTCACATATACAAGCGTGTTCGCTGTTCCTAAGTCTATTCCAAGATCGCGAGTAAATCCACCAAATCCAAACATATCATTTATCTTCCCTTCTTATTTTCACGGACTCATTTTTCTTACTTTATATTTATAAAAACAGTACGTTTTTTTATATCTGCATCCTTTTTGTAGATAATTTTCTACAAAAAACTCATAAGTCACATTATAAAACAAAATAAGTAAAAAGAATAGTCTTAAATATGACCTTTCTCCTTTAAACTCACGAATTTATGGTCACCTATTATGATATGATCAAGTACTTCAATTCCGATAATTCGACCACATTCTACTAATCGTTTTGTAACTTCAATATCTTCACGGCTCGGCGCCGGATCTCCTGAGGGATGGTTATGAAGACATATAATAGAGGCTGCTGCCCGACGGAACGCTTCTTTAAAAACTTCCCTTGGGTGCACAATCGACGTATTTAAACTTCCAATAAAAATCGTTTGCCTATGTATAACTTGATTTTTCGTATTCAAATATAAACAAACAAAATGCTCCTGTTGCAAAAAACGCATCTCTTCCATCATATAACTCGCACAATCTTCTGGACTTCGAATACTGTATCTATTTTGATATTCTAAACGTACCATTCTTCTACCCAATTCAAAAGCAGCCATAAGCTGCGACGCCTTTGCAATTCCAACACCATGAATGCTCATCATCTCTTCTAACGTTGCATCCTTTAACATTCGTAAGCCGTCAAAATGATGTAGAATATTATCCGATAACGTTAACACCGTTTCTTCTTTAGAACCCGTTCTGAGTAAAACTGCAAGAAGTTCTCGATTCGATAAACTTCCTGCTCCTTCTAACAATAAACGCTCCCGTGGCTGTTCTTCTCTCACAACATCACGAATACCGTTCATCTCTCCACCCCTTTTACGATTTCTCCTAAAGAAAACCCCATGCAATTTTACGCATGGGTTACATCGCTATCAAACTGTTTTAATTCACGGACAAGACGCGCAATTGGTAAGCCAACTACACTGTAGTAGTCCCCTTGAATATGTTGAACAAAAATAGACCCTTTACCTTGAATTCCATAGCTTCCTGCTTTATCAAGTGGTTCCTTCGTTGCAACGTATACGTCTATTTCCTCTTCTGTTAATTCCCAAAATGTTACTTCTGTACGTTCATAAAAAGTTGCCGTTTTTTCTTTCGATATAATTGCAACACCTGTGTATACTTCGTGTGTTTTCCCTGATAATAATTGTAGCATTTCTTTCGCCTCAAGCTCATTAGACGGCTTTCCAAGAATACGCGAATCATATGTAACAATTGTATCTGCACCTAGTACAACGTGATCACTATGATTTTCTGCCACAGCAGATGCTTTTTGCAAAGCAAGCGACATAACAATATCAGAAGGTGATGAATATGCACCAATCGTCTCTTCTACTTCACTAATAACGATTTCAAATGGCACATCAGCTAATTCAAGCAGTTCCTTCCTCCTAGGTGATCCTGAAGCTAAAATAATTTTCCTCATATTTTCTCCTTCCCTTCTCACATGAAGCAGAATAATTCAAATCAATCGTATCAAAGGAATAGTTTCCCCACAAATTCTAGAAATATCATTTTCTCTAGACAAAATAATAGTTCTGTTTAAATACGATTATATTCTGCCCATACAGAAAGCACTTTGCTCTAAATTCAAAAGAAAAGAAAGAAGTATATGTACTTCTTTCCCCTTCATCTTATTATCTTATTCTTTTACTTTTTGTGAAACCATTTTTTCGTACGAAAGTAATCCATCAATAATAACTTGATTTAATTTAGCTACAGATTCCTTATCGCTCTTTCCTTCCTTAATCGTTTGCACCGCTACTGACGTATACGTATAAAGCTTCTTCGCATCTTCACGCTTCATACTCTTGCCTTCCTGTTCAATAGCTTTCCACTCTTTTTGAATCGCTTCTACATCTTTGGGATTACTTTTTCCACTAGTTTGTACGCTGGACACATATTTTACTAAATGAGTATATAATGGCTGCACTTTCGCTAAAAACCCTCCCACTTCTTTATCCGTTTTGAGCAATGCTTTATCTGTAATATCCCAATTTTTTTTCAAAACTGAAACACCATCTTGCTTATACTGATCTATTAATTGATTAACAGCCTGTTCATCGCTCGTAATAGCAACAACTAAAGCATACTTATCGCCACTCGGTTTCAAAGTAGCCACGCCCCCATTACTTTTCCACTCTTCAATAGCAGCCTGTCCTTTTTCCTCCGAGGAATAAAGCCCTCCTTGAACGAAAAATAGTTTCATCGGGTCTAATGACGTTCCTACCTGTGCTTTTGGTTTTTCCTCTTTTGGTGCTACTGTTTGTTCTGCCGTTCCTCCCACCTTTGGTTCTTCATTCCCCGTCTGCTTCAAAGCTGTTACTTCGCTTTCCCCTGTCGTCCCTTGTCCTTTAAGTAGATGCAGCATTCCCATTCCAAACGCCGTACCAATAATAATTGCAGTTGCAACGATTGCAATTAATGTATTACTCCACTTCTTTCGATATTTTTCCATAGATACTGATTTCGCTTTTTGAAACGGAACGACATTTTTCGGTCTCTCACTTTCTGCTACCATCCAGTCAAACTCATCCTTCTTTTTTTCCTCATACTTCGCTTCTGTTCCATTTACTTTCACCGAGATTGTTCGTGATTGCTTGTCCATACACTCACACCTCACCTCTTGTCGTTGTCCGCATCATATCATATTCATTCCACAAAAAAACGAGATATTTGTCAGAGGAATTCGTCAAATAACCCTATATTATTATCTTATATGTATGCATTTGACTTCATTTGTAGAACAAAAAACTAGATAGCAAAGACTATCTAGTTTTTCTCGCGAATATATTTTCTAACTTCGGAAATGAAATACAAAGAACCCGTTATAATAAAGACATCATGTTCTCCTATCATTTCAACCTTTGTATCAATTGCCTCTTTCCAATCTTCAAAAACTAATTTTGACTCTTGTTGTGAATACGATGCAAGCTTGTCAGCAGAAATGGCACGATCAAAGGCAAACGTCGTAAATATTATTTCATCAGCAACTTTTTCTAATTGCCCTACCATGTTATGTAACTGTTTGTCACCAAGAGCAGTAAATAAAATTATTACATTCTTCTTTTTATAATGTGCCTCTACTGTTGTTACAAGACTTTCAATACCTTCTGGATTATGAGCACCATCTATTATAATATCTGGATTGCTTTGTAACTTTTCAAATCGACCAATCCAGTAGGCTTCTTGTAAACCAGCTTTCATTTCCTCTTCATTAATTAAAAATGATAAATATGTTTTTAAATACATTACTGCCATAAGTGCTAGCGCTGCATTGCCTACTTGATGAATACCTTTCATTGAAATCTGAACATTTTCAAACGAGGCGAATGGACATGCAAAATCAAAATGTTCCCCATCTTCATTAGAATGTTTATGTAACGTTGTAAACTGTTTTCCAAGTTCATATAAGCTTGCATGATTTTCCTTAGCAACCTTTTGAATTACTTGTAATGCTTCTTCATTTTTCACACCAGTAATAACTGGAACACCAGACTTAATAATTCCTGCCTTTTCATATGCAATTTCTCCTAGTGTATTGCCTAAAATATGCATATGATCGTGACCGATGTTCGTAATAATCGTGAGAACCGGATGAATAACATTTGTAGAATCAAATCTTCCCCCAAGCCCCGTTTCAAATAAAACAACATCACAGAAATTAATTTTACCGAAATAACAAATTGCCATTACTGTAATGATTTCAAACTCAGTCGCTTCTCCTAAGTCCGTCTCATCTAATTTTTCAACGACTGGCTTTACCATATTTACAAGTTCCGCAATCTCTTCATCTGCAATCGGTATCCCGTTTACACTAATACGTTCATTGAATGTTTCTATATAAGGCGATGTAAACGTTCCTACTTTATATTTCGCGCCTTCTAACATGTAGCGCATATATGTTAAAGTTGAACCTTTTCCATTTGTACCGGCAAGATGAACACATTTTATATGACGCTCTGGATTTCCGAGTTCTTCCAACATCCATTGCATTCTTTCTAGTCCTGGTTTTATCCCAAATTTCAATCGGCTATGAATCCAGCTTATCGCTTCTTCGTATGTATGTATCACGTTTGCTATTCCCCTTTCAAAAGACAAACTTCTTAATTCTATTATACGCAAAGAAAAGAGACTCACCAATATAGTGAGTCTCTGAAAAACATTTTTATTTTTCAAGGTCAGCTAGACGTTGACGAACCGCTTCGCGTTTTTCTAGATAATCTTGCTCTTTCGCACGCTCTCCGTCAATAACTTCTGCAGGAGCTTTCGCTACGAATCCTTGGTTTGAAAGTTTCTTCTGTACACGCTCTACTTCTTTATCGAACTTCTCAAGTTCTTTTTCAAGACGTGCTTTCTCTTCATCAAGATTGATAAGATCAGCTAATGGTAAGAATAACTCTGCACCTGATACGATTGCAGTCATCGCTTTTTCTGGCGCTTGTAAATCAATCTTAATTGTTAGTTCACTTGGGTTACAGAAACGCTCAATGTAAGAACTGTTTTTCGTAAGCTGAGCTAGTACTGCCTCGTCTTTTGCTTTAATTTGCATTTGAACTTTTTTGCTCATTGGTGTATTTACTTCCGCACGGATGTTACGAACAGAGCGAATGATATCAACTAGAAGGTGCATTTCTGCTGCCGCTTCTTTATCTTGTAAATCTTCACGAACTGTTGGCCATGCCGCTACTGTAATAGACTCGCCTTCATGCGGTAAATGCTGCCAAATTTTCTCTGTTACAAATGGCATGAATGGGTGTAATAGACGCATCGTTTGGTCTAATACGTAAGCTAAAATAGAACGAGTTGTTTTCTTAGCTGCTTCATCTTCACCGTATAGTGGCAGTTTCGCCATCTCAATGTACCAGTCACAGAAATCATCCCAAATGAAGTTGTATAATGAACGACCAGCTTCACCGAACTCATATTTATCCATGTTACGTGTTACACTTTCGATTGTTTCGTTTAAGCGAGTTAAAATCCACTTATCTGCAACTGATTTTTCACCAGTTAAATCGATTTCTTCATACTTCATGTCATCCATGTTCATTAATACGAAACGTGATGCATTCCAAATTTTATTAATGAAGTTCCAAGTAGATTCTACTTTTTCCATGCTGAAACGTAAATCTTGACCTGGTGCACTTCCTGTTGATAAGAAGTAACGCATTGCATCTGCACCGTACTTCTCGATAACATCCATCGGATCAATACCGTTACCAAGAGATTTACTCATTTTACGCCCTTGCTCATCACGAACTAAACCGTGAATTAATACATCTTTAAATGGACGCTCTCCTGTAAACTCTAAACCTTGGAAAATCATACGAGATACCCAGAAGAAGATGATGTCATAACCAGTTACTAAAGCATCTGTTGAATAGAACTTTTTAAAGTCTGCTGCATCTTCATTCGGCCAGCCAAGTGTTGAGAACGGCCATAACGCTGAACTGAACCATGTATCAAGTACGTCATTATCTTGATTCCAGTTTTCAATATCTGCTGGTGCTTCTGTACCTACGTATACTTCACCAGTTTCTTTATGATACCAAGCTGGGATGCGGTGTCCCCACCATAATTGACGAGAAATACACCAGTCATGAATGTTTTCCATCCAGCGTAAGTATGTGTTTTCAAAACGCTCTGGTACGAACGTTACTTTTTCTTCTTCTTTTTGTTGAAGTGCTACTGCTTTTTCTGCAAGTGGAGCCATTTTTACGAACCATTGTGTTGATAAGTAAGGCTCAACTACTGCACCGCTACGCTCACTATGACCCACTGAATGCATATGAGGCTCGATTTCTACTAATACGCCAGCCTCTTGTAAGTCTTTCACTAACGCTTTACGGCATTCGAAACGATCCATACCGTTATACTTACCAGCTTTTTCGTTCATCGATCCATCTTCATTCATTACTAAAATGCGTGGTAAGTCATGACGGTTACCTACTTCAAAGTCATTCGGGTCATGAGCTGGTGTAATTTTTACAACACCTGTTCCGAAGTCTTTTTCTACGTACTCATCAGCAATAATCGGAATCTCACGGCCTACGATTGGAAGTGTAACTGTTTTTCCGATTAAATGTTTGTAACGATCATCTTCTGGATGAACCGCTACCGCTGTATCACCAAGCATCGTTTCTGGACGAGTAGTAGCAAGGCGAATGTGACCTGAACCGTCTGTTAACGGATAGTTCATATGGTAGAATGCACCTTGAACTTCTTTATGAATTACTTCAATATCAGAAAGAGCCGTGCGTGTTGCTGGGTCCCAGTTGATGATATACTCACCGCGGTAAATTAAGCCTTTTTCGTATAATTGAACGAATACTTTATTAACTGCATCAGATAAACCTTCGTCTAATGTGAAACGTTCACGAGAATAGTCTAGTCCTAAACCAACTTTTCCCCATTGTTGACGAATGTGAGAAGCGTACTCTTCTTTCCACTCCCAAGCTTTTTCAAGGAATTTCTCACGGCCAAGATCGTAACGTGAAATACCTTCTTCACGAAGCTTCCCTTCTACTTTCGCTTGTGTTGCGATACCAGCATGGTCCATTCCTGGAAGCCATAATACATCGTATCCTTGCATACGCTTCGTACGAGTTAAAATATCTTGAAGAGTTGTATCCCAAGCATGACCTAAGTGTAACTTACCAGTTACGTTCGGAGGTGGAATTACAATTGTATACGGTTGTTTCTTCTCGTCTCCTGTTGCTTCGAAATATTTGCCTTCAAGCCACCACTTATAAAGGCCTTCTTCAACGGACATATGATCATATTTAGTTGGTAAATTATTTTCCGTGTTTGACATTATTTTCCCTCCTTAAAATGAAAAATGTCCCTCATCCAAAAAAGGACGAGGGACATCGCGGTACCACCTTTATTTACAAACAAATTCAGAATTTGCTTATACTCTTAATTTGATAACGGACAAATCCGTCTTTTCCTAATGAGAACTATTCCGTTCAGAAAAGATGCTCCAGGGCTACCTTCTAACATAACTATCTAGAGAATCTCCCAGCTAATGATTCTCCTCTCTGAAGACGTTTCATGTTATACTCTTCCCCTTCAAGGCATTTATATGATTGTTAATTATTATATACAATAGTGTAAAAAACGAAACCTTATTCGTCAAGATAAATTTGAAACTGCGACCTTTATCTCTTTATGGAACTAATAAAAAGAAGATAAGCAGGGTTCTCCCTACTTACCTTCTTTATCCCGCTATTTGCGGGCAGTAAGAACCCCACCGGCTGAAGCAAAGAAGTTAGGTGGGAGCCCTGCTGTCCGTAAACGCCCGATTGATGAGGGCTAATAATCAGCGGGGGATGAACCCCCCCCACTGATTTAAGTTTCACTTTATCCGTTCCCTTGCTGGGCAGCTTGTAATTGTGAAAGGAAATATTCTGTATTACTAACGAGCCAATGCGATTGCTGTAGGCTTTTCACTCCGCGAAGCTCATTATCTTCATTACGACTCTTTCTTCTTTTCGTATATGACTGAATTTGCCGAATAAAATGCGACGGGTACGTCATATACGCAAACATAAGAAGTTGCTCCTCTTTCGTAAATGGAAAATTTTTTTGGTACATTTGATACCATTCAAAGCGGTCACTCCGCGCAATTGGATATGTGTTTAAAGATCTTGAATAAAAGCTGACGATATCCTGTACCGGTGTAGCAAACCGAGACTTTTCTAAACTAATAAAATAACCGTTTCGTTCATAATCAAATAAAAAGTGATTGAGCGATACATTTCCATGAACGAAAGTAGTACGTGTTTTTTCCTTTTCTTTCATTGCATCATGCCATTCACTTAATTGTTTCGTTGCGAACTCACGCGCTCTCATAACATGGTGATAATACGTACAATATTGTAATTCAAATGGTGACATATACCACTTCGCTTCAGATTCTACAAGAAACTCTTCTAATATCTCACCATCATTTTCCCAGCGGTCGGATATATTTGTATAATGTTTTTCTAAATCTTCTTCTGTATAAGTCTCCTCTTTCACCGTTTTTTGATGCAACGTCCCGAGCGTTTGAAACATCTTATGGTATTGATCATTATCTTCGCCATTTCCTTCCGCACGTTCTAACCAAGGCATTAAATAATAACTATACGTCCCATCACTTAAAACATAATTCCCGTCCGTCGTATGATAGATAGGTACATAATTCGAAAAACCTTTCTCCTTCAAATATTGAATATGGTGCAAAAAATTATTCCGCTCTAATTTTCTATCTTGTATTTTCTTTAACGCATACGGACCTTGATTCGTATAAATTTTCATTACACTTCCGTGCTCTTCTATATGCTGAGTGTCCAATCTATATTGCCTGACAATGGGTTCATAGCGATTTCGTAATTCAATATCCATACGAATAACCCTTTCTTATTCAAAACATAGCTTCTAGGAAAAGAAAAGAGGTGAGTGAAAAAACTCACTCACTTATTTCGCCTTTGCTTTTGAAACAGGAATATATATAATTTGCCCTGTAGTTAAATATATATCTTCTGATTGATTTACACGATATAAGTTTTGTATAGTCGTTTCATAACGTTCTGCAACAGATTCAATTGTATCTCCTTCTTGTACGAAGTACATTCTTAACTTCGTAAATTCTTCTTCTGGTTCTTTCGTAAATAATTTCGTTAAATAAAGTGCGTTTTCATCTCGCTGTGAATATGCTTCTTCCTCTGGCTCTTCCTGCTTTTTCGCTTTTTCTTTCTTGAAATTTTTTCGCCCGAACAATTCAAATTGTGGCGTCGTTTCTTTCTCCTCTTCACGCCCCGCAAATTCATGTTCTTCTAATTCCTCTTCCTCTATTTCTTGCTCTTTTCTTTCTTCTAGCTGGAACGGTTCAAATGCATAATCTTCCCATCCATCTGATTCTTTATAGGCTGGTACTTCTTCGTACTGCGTGGGTCTATTTTCATTCTCTTCAGCTGAATCACCCTCTAACTCGGCATACACCGTCTCTTCCTCTTCATCCTCGGTTCTTTCCTCGTCACATAAACCTGTAATAGATATATCCGCTAATAGTTGTAAGCAACCATTTTCCTTTAATTCATAATCAAATTCCTCAATTGATACATATAATTCTTCAATTACTTTCACTCGATTTCTTGGAATTGATATTTCGAGCGGAAAGGAATGGACAAGCTCATTAACCCCGTCTTCCCTTGTTTCTACATAATCAATTGCCTTTGCTGGTGATAGCTCTCGTAATGAATAAGCTGAATCATCTTGCCGTGCAACATACTCTCCCGTTAAATCTAATTGCCCTCTCACGATAACTTCATGATCGAGCTCCTCTATCTCAACGTCTGGATCTAACGAAATTGACAAAAGTTCTTCGACTTCCTGTCCCTTTTGGAACCAAACAGATTCTTTTAACGAAAATCGTAATGAATGATCTGTTGCCACTTCTTTTCCCCCTCCCAAACTATATGTCATTACAGATTTATGTTCCCTAAGGCTACTTTATGAATAAAAAAAATCGCTCCCCTAATGGAAAGCGATTTTCTCTAAGAAATTATGCTTTTAATTTTGACATTGCAATTTCGGCCGCCGCAATTGTCGCCTCAATATCTGCATCACTATGTGCTGTCGATAAGAATAAACCTTCAAATTGAGAAGGTGGTAAAAATACACCTTGTTCTACCATTTCACGATAGTAAGCTGCAAAGAATTCTAAGTTTGAAGATTTTGCTGCATCATAATTAATAACCTGCTCATCTGTAAAGAAAATGCCAATCATAGAACCTGCACGATTAATGTGATGCGGGATATTATGCTTTTCAGCTGCCTTACGTAGTCCAGACTCTAACATTTCTGCTTTACGCTCAAATTCCACATATGATTCTGGCGTTAACTGCACTAGCGTTTCATAACCTGCTGTCATTGCAAGTGGATTACCCGATAATGTTCCGGCTTGATAAATCGGTCCGCTTGGTGCAACTTGACGCATAATTTCTGCTTTACCACCGTATGCTCCTACCGGCAAGCCACCACCTATTACTTTACCTAAACAAGTTAAGTCAGGAGTTACGCCGTAGTAACCTTGTCCACAATTATACGCAACACGGAATCCTGTCATTACTTCATCAAAAATAAGTAGTGCACCGTTTTTCTCTGTCACTTCACGAAGTCCTTCTAAAAATCCTGGTTGCGGGGGAACAACACCCATATTCCCTGCCACTGGTTCTACAATTATACAAGCGATGTCATCACCGAATTGTTCGAAAGCATATTTTACACTTTCTAAATCGTTGTACGCTACTGTAATCGTATTTTTCGCTACACCCTCTGGTACACCAGGGCTATCTGGTAAACCTAGCGTCGCTACACCCGAACCTGCTTTAATCAATAAAGAATCACCATGGCCGTGATAACAACCAATGAATTTCAAAATTTTGTTACGTCCAGTGTAACCACGAGCTAAACGCAATGCACTCATTGTCGCCTCTGTTCCAGAGTTAACCATACGCACAATCTCAATTGATGGTACACGCTCAATAACAAGCTGCGCTAATTTATTTTCAATTTCTGTTGGTGCACCAAAGCTTGTTCCTTTTTCAGCAACAGCTTTTAAAGCCTCAACAACACGATCGTTCGCATGACCATGGATTAAAGGTCCCCACGATAATACGTAATCGATGTATTCATTCCCATCGATATCATATACTTTAGAGCCTTTTCCGCGCTCCATAAACAGCGGATTCATACCAACAGACTTAAAAGCACGAACAGGGCTATTTACGCCTCCAGGCATTAAATCTTGAGCCTCTTCAAACGCCGCAATCGACTTATCAAACTTTTTCATTATTTAGCGCCCCCTTCTTGTAACCATCTTGCTGCATCTTTCGCATGATACGTAATAATTAAGTCTGCTCCTGCACGTTTCATGCTAATCAATTTTTCAAGCACAACTTCTTTTTCATTAATCCAACCATTTTGCGCTGCCGCTTTAATCATTGAATATTCACCACTTACGTTGTAAGCAACGATTGGTAAATTAAAGTTATTTTTCACATCACGAATGATATCTAAGTAAGAAAGAGCTGGCTTTACAATTAAGAAATCAGCACCTTCCATTACATCTGATTCTGCTTCACGGAATGCTTCCATACGGTTCGCCGGGTCCATTTGATATGTTTTACGGTCACCAAACTGCGGTGCACCATGTGCAGCATCACGGAACGGTCCATAAAATGCTGATGAATATTTCACAGCGTACGACATAACTGGTACGTGTCCAAAACCATTTTCATCTAACGCATGGCGAATTGCTGTTACGAATCCGTCCATCATGTTTGATGGCGCAATAATGTCCGCTCCTGCTTTCGCTTGACTTACAGCTGTTTTCGCAAGAACTGCAAGAGACTCGTCATTTAAAATAATACCATCTTCAATTACACCGCAATGACCATGGCTTGTGAATTGACATAAACATGTATCCGCAACTACTACTAACTCAGGGAACTCACCTTTAATTTGCTTAATGGCACGCTGTACAATTCCATGATCACAATATGCTGATGATCCAACTTCATCCTTTTCAGCAGGTAAACCAAATACAATAACAGAACGAATACCTAAATCAACAACCTCTTGTATTTCAGCTTGCAATAAATCTAAAGACATTTGATATACGCCTGGCATAGAAGGAACTTCATTACGAACATTCTCTCCTTCTAATACAAAAATAGGGTAAATAAAATCTTCCGTATGTAAAAACGTTTCACGCACAAGCGCACGCATGCCCCCGCTTTGTCTTAAGCGACGATGACGATTAAATTGTAAAGAGTTCATAGATTTCTATCCCCATTCTTTTATTTTATCCCGCATTAACGGGCAGTAAGACCCCCACCTCAAAATTCGGCTGGAGTAAAGAAGTTAGGCGGGAGATCAACTGCCCGTAAACGCCCGATTGGTTCAACTAATAATCAGTGGGGGATGAACAAAACCCCCACTGATTAAAGTTTCACTTTATATATTCACAAATGCATTGTAGTAATGCTTCTACAGTGTACTCTTTCGGCACAATAACATGTGGAAAATAAAGGAGCGCCTCTTTTTCCGTAATAGGCCCTATACAAGCAATTGTACATTTTTTTGTCCATTCTCTCCAGTTTGTGCCCTCAAGTAAACGAACAAAACTATCAACAGTTGAAGGGCTCGTAAATGTAATAATATTTACTTCCCCTAATTTCAATGCTGCTATAAGTTCTTGTTTTTTCTCTACATTCACCTTCGTACCATATACGATTAGCTCATCTAGAAAAACACCAAACTCCCTAAGTTTAACCGGGATTACATCTCTTGCTAAATTCCCTTTCGGAAATAAAATACGCTCGTTTCCACTTAATTCTTTTAGAAACTCTTCGGCAAATGCTTCTGCAACAAATGAGGTCGGAACAAAATGAACTTGATAGCCCCTTTTTTCTAACTCTAATTTTGTTTTCACGCCTACCGCAGCGATTTTAATAGTTAATGGCATTTTCTTTTTCAAATCATCTAGAAAAAAAGCTACACCATTTTTACTCGTAAAAATAACCCAGTCATACGAATGTAGTTGCCTTGTTATACGTTGAATTCGCCTATGAGATGTGCCTTCCATACGCAAAAGCGGAATTTCCAATGGAATTCCGCTCCTTTCTTTCACTGCTACACTCATTTGTTTCGCTTGATGCTGGGCACGTGTAATCAATACTATTTTGCCAGCGAGAGCATCCATATTTATTGTTGCTCCTTATTTGCAGCAAGGATGAGCTCTTTCGCTCCTTGTTTAATTAAACGGTCCGCAGCCTCTAATCCAACTTGCTTCGGATCATTGCCTACTACTATCTCTTTCAATAAAACAGAGCCGTCCATAGAACCGACAAGTGCTGTTAATTCGATTGCATCATCCTTTGTAAGAGTTGCATACCCAGCAATTGGAACTTGGCATCCACCTTCAAGTTTATGAAGAAATACTCGCTCCGCTGCCACTGTTCTTTCTGTTACTGCATCATTCATATGCGATAACAACTGAAGTAAATCCTTATCATCCTCACGACATTCAATCGCTAATGCACCTTGTCCTACGGCTGGTACACATAACGTTTCATCTAAATGTTCTGTAATAACTTCTCCGTCCCAGCCCATTCTCTGTAATCCAGCTGTCGCTAAAATAATTGCATCGTAATCTTCATCTTTTAACTTACGTAAGCGGGTATCGATATTCCCGCGAATCCATTTCACTTGTAAATCTGGTCTCGCAGCTAGTAATTGTGCACTACGTCTCAAACTACTCGTCCCTAAGATCGCGCCTTCTTCTAAGTCTTTAAACGATTCTCCGTTTTTAGAAATAAAAGCATCACGAGGGTCAACGCGCTTTGGTGTACAACCAATCGTTAATCCATCTGGAAGTACAGCTGGCATATCTTTCATACTATGTACAGCCATATCAATTTCTTTCGTAAGTAACGCGTGTTCAATTTCCTTTACAAATAAACCTTTTCCGCCTACTTTTGAAAGAGTAACATCTAAAATAACATCACCTTTTGTGACAATTTCTTTCACTTCAAATTCATATGGTAAACCAAGCGCTTTTAATTGATCAATAAACCAATTAGTTTGTGTTAATGCTAGTTTACTCTTTCGTGAACCTACAATAATTTTGCGCATAATTCTCTCTCCTCATTATAAATACCAAAAGTGGAAATTAGATAAACTGCTTAATAGAAAAATGTTAACTAGCATTACGAGAAATGCCCCGATATTCCACTGCACAATTTTCTTACCTTGCAACACATCTGCCGCTCGTAAATATAAGCCCACGCAATATACAAATAGAACGACAAAGGACCCGATTACCTTCGTATCATACCAATGGAAATTATCCAATTTTGTATATCCCCATATGCATCCTAATATAATTGCTAATAAGAAAAACGGAACAGAAAATAAATTTAATCCGTAAGACATAGATTCAAGCTTCGGCAAATTCCCTAATCTTCTTAATCTCGCATTCCACTTTTTCTTTTTTAATAGACGATATTGCAATAAATACATAATAGAAAAAATAAACGATACAGTAAATGTTGCATAAGAAATAATCGCCATACCGACATGCACGTATACAAGTTCTGAAACTAATTGCTCTGCAAGTACTGGCGACATCTTTCCGAGCGGTGTAAAAATAGAAAAAGCGCTTACGCCAAATGCTACAACATTTGTAAAAAAAACTAAAAAGTCAATGCGCATAAATCGATTAATGACTAATGACATCGTAATCAATAACCAAACATAAAAATAAATCCCTGACAATAAAGTTAAAATAGGATTCGTTTCTGAATCTGTAGCCCTCAGCAACATAAAGATAGACTGCAATACCCATACAATCGAAAGTAACCAAAAAGCAAATCGGTTCGCCTTTCGGTTACTTTGAAAATAATCTATAAAATATAAACTAATGCTACAAGCATATAAAATAATTGCAATATGATAAATAATACTGTTATTTAAAAAACTCATCCGATCATCCTTCCAAGTTATAAAGATGGAACGGATGGTGTCCACGCTCTTTTATGTTCTACTTCTTCCGTATTTCCCGCTTCTTCCACTTCTAAATCAAAAATCTTCGCAAATAAAGCTAATTTTTCGTCGGCTCCCTCTTCAACAGCTAGTTCTTTAGCTACTAAAATTGGGTCTTTTAACAATTGATTAATAATACTTTTCGTATGTTTACTAATTACTTTTTTCTCACGATCACTAAGGTTTGGTATTTTTCGCTCAAGACTTTCCATCGTATCACTTTGAATTGCTAGCGCTTTATCACGAAGAGCCGATATTAACGGCACAACACCAAGCGTACTTAACCACGTTTTAAATAAAACCATTTCCTCTTCAATCATAAATTGAATTTTCTCTGCTTCTTTTAAACGTTCAGCACGGTTTGCTTCAACTACACCTTGCAGATCGTCGATATCATATAAGAAAGAGCCTTCTAATTCATCAATCGCAGGATCAATATCACGTGGTACTGCAATATCAACCATAAATAACGGACGACCAGAGCGCATTCTCTCTACTTTTGTCATCATTTCTTTCGTAATAACATATTCTGATGCACCCGTTGAACTAATTAAAATATCCGCTTCTAATAATGCACATTGCAATTCACTTAAAGGCTTTGCATGTCCCATATATTTCTCAGCCATCACTTCCGCTTTCGTAAGCGTCCTATTCATAACTGTTACTTTACGAGCTCCACTTCCGTATAAGTTTTGCAGTGCAAGTTCACCCATCTTACCCGCACCAAGAATAAGTACATGACAATCTGTTAAATCGCCAAATATTTTCTTTCCGAGCTCAACAGCAGCATAACTAACAGACATCGCACTTTCACCAATCGTTGTTTCTGAGTGCGCACGTTTTGCTAACGTAACCACTTGCTTAAACAACTCATTAAAAATTGTACCTGTCGCTTTTACTTGTTGTGCTTCTAAAAAGCTATCTTTTATTTGACCTAAAATTTGTGTCTCTCCAACAACCATAGAATCTAAACCGCACGTTACGCGGAATAAATGATCTATTGCGCCATCTTGTTCAAAAATAGACAAGTATGGTGCGACTTCTTCTATTTCAAGCTGAAACCAATCAGCTAAAAACTTCTTAATGTAATACCGTCCCGTGTGTAATTGATCGACAACAGCGTAAATCTCAGTGCGATTACAAGTTGATACAATGACATTTTCTAGCACGCTCTTTTGGTTTTGTAATGTAGTCATTGCTTGCTCTAGCTCTGCTGCCTGAAATGTGAGTTTCTCACGAAATTCTACAGGGGCTGTTCGATAATTTACACTAACAACAAGAATATGCACGCAGCATGTCCCCCTTCACCCGTTTTATCACTTTATCTACTATCATAATACAACTTTCCTCTTATGAATCTGACAATCGTGTGAACAACTGATTATTTTTTATTTATTCTCCATATGTAATAAAGGAGCTTCAGTAAGATTAATAAAGAACTCTCTACTTTATAATAATTATAAAATAATAACTCTATTTGTACGTTACCAAAAAAAGTCCTCATAATCAAGTGATGGAAACTATTCCATATTAATTATAACATCATCTTTTCTATCTTCTTTCATCATGAAGGAAAATATGTATGATTGTTCCAAAATATAGTACACACTTTCTCAATACAATGTATTTGACATTGTGTTTCTTTTTCGTTATATTGATTTTACAAAATTAAATTGTGTACAACTTAATTAGAAAGGAGTTATTCATGACAGAAGATTCTTTGCATCTAGATAACCAACTTTGTTTTTCTATTTACGCCTGTTCTAGAGAGGTTACACGTTTTTATCGGCCGTATTTAGACGAAATGGGCATTACGTACCCCCAGTACATTACTTTACTCGTACTATGGGAACAAGACGGACTAACAGTAAAAGAAATTGGAGAACGTCTATTTCTAGATTCCGGCACGTTAACACCTATGTTAAAACGGATGGAATCATTAAATTTTGTAAAACGTGTTCGTTCAAAAGAAGATGAGCGAAAAGTTTGTATTGAATTAACAGAACAAGGTAAAGATTTAAAAGAAAAGGCTTGTTCATTACCGACAACAATGGCTGCAAATTTAGGGATTACAGAGCAAGAATATCGTTCTTTACTAATCCAATTAAATAAATTAATTGAAACGATGAAAACAATTAATGATAGAAAAGGGGAATAAACATGGATAAATTATATACTGCTTCAGTAACAGCAACAGGTGGAAGAAACGGGAAAGTAGTTTCAGATGATGGCATATTAAATCTTGATGTGAAAATGCCGAAAGCACTAGGTGGTGCTGGTGGGGAGGCAACAAATCCAGAACAATTATTTGCAGCTGGTTATGCAGCTTGTTTTGACAGTGCATTGCAACTTGTCATTCGTACAAAACGTATGAAAGTGGAAAGTACAGAAGTAACTGCACACGTTTCTATCGGCAAAGATACAGATGGTGGTTTCGGACTATCCGCTGTACTTGACGTACATGTTGCTGGCGTTTCTCACGCTGAAGCACAAGAACTTGTAGAAGCTGCTCACGGTGTATGTCCTTATTCGAAAGCAACAAGAGGTAATATTGAGGTTACGTTAAACGTAAGATAAAAGAATTTAGTAAATAAAAAAAACGCGCGACATTCGTCACGCGTTTTTTGTTTTTGTCATTCTATGAATTGCCTTCCACGCTTCTTCTTTTCCAAGTCCTGTTTCAGAAGAGAATAGAACGATTTCATCGCCAATTTCAACAGCAAGCGTTTCTTTTACAACTTTTAAATGCTTTTGCCATTTCCCTTTCGGAATTTTATCGGCTTTCGTTGCAATAATAATTGTTGGGATTTCATAATGCTTTAAGAAATCATACATCATCACGTCATCTTTTGTTGGTTGGTGACGTAAATCAACTACTAATACAGCTGCGTCTAATTGCGTACGTGTTGTAAAGTAAGTCTCAATCATCTTGCCCCATGCCGCGCGCTCTGTTTTAGATACTTTCGCATATCCATAACCTGGAACGTCAACAAAATGCATCATTTCATTGATTAAGAAAAAGTTCAGCGTTTGCGTTTTTCCTGGTTTAGAAGAAATACGTACTAACTTTTTACGATTTAAAATTTTATTAATAAAGGAAGACTTCCCGACATTAGAACGACCCGCTAATGCAATTTCTGGTAAATCACTGTCTGGATATTGTTCCGGCTTAACGGCACTAATTACAATATCTGCTTTTGTTACTTTCATTGTTTCACTCCTACTAATGCGTGCTCCAATACTTCGTCTAAATGAGATGCAAGCACAAACGTAAGGTTTTCTTTTACGCTCTCTGGAATATCATCTAAATCTTTCTCATTTTCCGCCGGTAAAATAATTTTTGTTAAACCTGCGCGGTGAGCACTTAATGTTTTTTCTTTCAAACCACCAATTGGTAATACACGGCCACGAAGTGTTATTTCACCTGTCATACCAACTTCTTTACTTACAGGAATACCTGTTAGTGCAGAAATAAGTGCCGTTGCCATCGTAATACCTGCTGACGGTCCATCTTTTGGAACTGCTCCTTCTGGAACATGAATATGAATATCGTTTTTCTCATGGAAATCCGGATCAATATGAAGTTCTTCTGCACGAGAACGAATATAACTAAACGCGGCTTGTGCGGATTCTTTCATAACATCCCCAAGTTTCCCTGTTAAAATTAATTTCCCTTTTCCTGGCGCTACAGACACTTCAATTGCAAGTGTATCGCCGCCCGCTGCTGTGTAAGCTAAACCTGTTGCCATACCAACTTGGTCTGTTTTTTCAGCTTGACCATAACGGAATATATGCTTACCAAGTAAATCAACAATATTTTTCTCTGTTACAACAATGCGCTTGCGTTCTGCTGTAACGATAATTTTTGCTGCTTTACGACAAACTTTTGCAATTTGACGCTCTAACGTACGAACACCAGCCTCGCGTGTATAATAACGAATAATTTCAAGAAGCGCTTCATCACGCACTTGCAAATTACCTTTTCGCAAACCGTGCTCTTTTAATTGTTTCGGCAATAAATGCTCACGAGCAATGTGCACCTTTTCAAGTTCTGTATAACCAGCAATCGAAATGATTTCCATACGGTCAAGCAATGGGCCCGGAACACTTGCAAGTGTATTAGCAGTTGCAACGAACATAACTTTCGATAAATCATATGGCTCTTCAATGTAATGATCACTGAAGTTATGGTTTTGTTCTGGATCTAACACTTCAAGTAACGCCGCTGATGGGTCTCCCCTGAAATCGTTGGACATTTTATCAATCTCATCTAATAAGAAGACTGGATTAACTGTTTTCGCCTTTTTCATACCTTGAATAATACGTCCCGGCATCGCTCCTACATATGTACGACGGTGACCACGAATTTCAGATTCATCACGCACACCACCAAGAGAAACACGTACAAAATTACGATTTAACGATGTTGCAATAGAACGTGCTAACGAAGTTTTCCCAACCCCAGGAGGTCCTACTAGACAAAGAATTGGTCCTTTTAATGAATTCGTTAACTTCTGTACAGCTAAATATTCAAGTACTCGCTCTTTCACTTTTTCAAGACCGTAATGATCTTTATTTAAAATTTCTTCCGAATGAGAGAGATCAATCATATCCTCTGTTGCTGTTGTCCATGGGAGAGCTAATAACCAATCAATATAATTACGAATGACACCACTCTCAGCAGAACTTACAGGTAACTTTTCATAACGATCTAACTCTTTCAGTGCAGCCTTCATTGTTTCTTCAGGCATCCCCGACTGTTCAATTTTCTCACGAAGTTCTTCAACTTCCCCACCCTTGCCTTCTTTATCACCAAGTTCAGTTTGAATCGCCTTCATTTGCTCACGTAAGAAATATTCTTTTTGCGTGCGTTCCATTGAACGTTTCACTTTTTGTCCAATTTTCTTTTCTAGGCTAAGTAACTCTTGTTCATCTTGAATAATTGAAATAAGTGTATGTAGTCGTTCTTTCACAGATACAATCTCTAAAATCTCTTGTTTCTGCTTCGTTTTAATCGGTAAGTGAGAAGCAATTAAATCAGCTAGTCTTCCGGGTTCTTCTACATCAGCTACCGTTGCAAATGTTTCATTTGAAACTTTTTTCGAAACTTTAATATATTGTTCGAAATGCTCCAGTAACGTACGCATAAGAGCCTTCTCTTCTAAATCATCTTCTACTTCTTCAGTTACTGTTCTAATAGAAACTTGTACCACATTTTCTTCTTCGATAAACTCTACTACTTCTGCTCTATGTAAACCTTCTACAAGGACACGAAGCGTACCGTTCGGCAATTTTAACATTTGCTTCACTTTCGCCACTGTGCCTACACTATATATGTCATCTTCTTTCGGATCGTCGATATTCATTTCTTTTTGCATTGCTAAAAAGATGATATTTTCATCCATTGCCGCCTGCTCTAGTGCTTGTATCGATTTATCACGTCCTACATCAAGATGCAGAACCATCGTTGGATATACGAGAATGCCTCTTAATGGTAGGAGGGGCACAATTCTTTCATTCGTATTCATACTAGACATAGCACCTCCATAATAAATTAAACTCCTGTTCAACTATTTTATATTACAATACATCTAGATGCAATTGCAGAGATTCTTCGCAATTGTAAATCCCCTGTTTTTTTGTGCCTCACGAAAAGAAAAAAGACTTCGTTTAAGCATACAAACTTAAACGAAGTCTGGCAAATTTTATTATTGTATATTCTCACATTGATTGTGCATCTGTTTCGTCCAAAGCAGTATGTGCATCAAGCTCACGATGCATATTTTCCTGCATAAATGTTAATTCAAATACTTCTTTTAATTTGCGAACAGGAATGATCTCAATTCCCTTTATTGTATACAAAAATGGTTGCATGTTCTCAGCAGGGATGATGACTTTCTTAGCTCCCGCTTTTTTCGCAGCTTTTATTTTTGCGTACACACCACCAATAGGCTTCACTTCCCCGTGGATACTTATCTCACCTGTCATCGCTACTTCATTATTCACATACGTACGATGCACTGCTGAATAGACACCTGTTGCCATAGCAATACCTGCTGAAGGACCATCAATCGGGATACCACCAGGAAAATTAATATGTATATCATACCCTTCTGGCAACACATCTAGAGAACGAAGTACTGTTAAAACATTATCAACAGAACCTTTCGCCATACTTTTCCGGCGGATTGATTTCGTTTGGCTACCAATACTTTCCTCTTCTACAATTCCAGTGACATTTACTGACCCTTTATCTTTCGCAGGAATAGCTGTTACCTCAATTTCTAATAACGCACCTGTATTCGGCCCATATACAGCAAGCCCGTTCACAAGACCGATTCTTGGAATTGGATAAATACGTTTTTCATACTTTGGTGTAAGCTGACTAGAATGAACAACCCACTCAATATCTTCATCTTTAATGAAAGGTCGTTCTTCATTTATCGCCATACCAGCAGAAATTTGCACGAGATTAATTGCTTCTCGTCCATTTCTTGCATACATTCCAATCATTTCGATACCGTTCTCACCTACTTGCATCTCCACTTTGTCAGCTGCATTTTTCGCTACTTTTTGAATTTCTTCTGTATCTAACTCACGGAAGAACACCTCTAAACAACGCGACCTAATTGCAGGAGGAATTTCCTCTGGTGAACGCGTCGTTGCACCAACTAAGCGAAAATCTGCAGGTAAACCTTTTTGGAAAATATCATGTATATACGTTGGAATCATCGAATTTTCTTCACTATAATACGCACTTTCCAAAAACACTTTCCGATCTTCTAACACCTTTAGCATTTTATTCATTTGAATTGGATGTAATTCACCAATCTCATCAATGAACAAAATACCACCATGCGCATCTGTTACAGCCCCTTTTTTCGGTTGCGGGATACCCGCTTGCCCCATTGCACCTGCTCCCTGATAAATTGGATCATGCACTGAACCAATTAATGGATCCGCAATACCACGCTCATCAAACCTAGCTGTCGTTGCATCAAGTTCGATAAATGTTGCATTTGTACGAAATGGAGATTTCGGATTTCGTTTCGCTTCTTCTAAAACAAGGCGTGCCGCCGCTGTCTTTCCGACACCTGGCGGACCGTATATGATCACATGTTGCGGATTAGGACCACAAAGAGCCGCTTTTAACGACTTAATCCCGTCTTCCTGCCCTACAATGTCTATAAAGGATGTAGGACGTACCTTTTCCGCAAGTGGCTCCGTTAAAGAAACCTCACGCATTTTACGAAGCTGCTCTAATTCTTTTTTCGATTCTCGATCAATTGAAACTTTTTGTGTTCGTTGATTTCGAAGTAAATGCCAAAAATACAATCCGACAATTACGCCAAAAACAAGTTGAACAAGTAAAAATATATTTGTCCAGCTCATAATTCATTTCCTCCCGCTATGTTTTATCTTTTAGTATTTCCTGGGAGGAATAGTGCTAAACATAAAGAAAAACAGCAATTATAAAAATTGCTGTTTCTTCTTCGCATTATGCAGATGTTTTTGTATCAAGTACAGTACCGTCTTGTAACACCAATTTCGGCGGTTCATTATCAGCTACTGTTTCTTTCGTAAGAATACACTTCTCGATATCTTTGCGAGATGGAAGTTCGAACATTACATCAAGCATCAAGCCTTCAATAATAGAACGAAGTCCACGAGCACCTGTTTTACGTTCAATTGCTTTTTTCGCAATCTCAACTAGTGCACCTTCTTCAAACTCTAACTCAACATCGTCAAGCTCCAATAGCTTTTGGAACTGCTTAACAAGTGCATTTTTCGGTTTAGTTAAAATATCTACAAGAGCATCTTCATCAAGCGGCTCTAGGTTCGCAATAACTGGAAGACGACCGATAAACTCCGGAATTAAACCGAATCTTAAAAGATCCTCTGGTAAAACGTGAGATAAAACATGCTTCTCATTTACATCAGCATTTTTCTTCTCAGCACCAAATCCAATTACTTTCTCACCAAGGCGACGTTTAATAATAGGTTCGATGCCATCAAACGCTCCACCACAAATGAATAGGATGTTCGTTGTATCAATTTGAATAAACTCTTGATGCGGGTGCTTACGACCACCTTGAGGTGGAACGCTTGCTACAGTACCTTCTAAAATTTTCAGAAGTGCCTGCTGTACGCCTTCACCAGATACATCACGTGTAATTGATGGATTTTCGGACTTACGTGCCACTTTATCAATCTCATCAATATAAATGATTCCTTTTTCCGCTTTCTCTACATCATAATCAGCTGCTTGGATTAATTTTAGTAAGATGTTTTCTACATCTTCCCCTACATATCCAGCTTCTGTTAAAGATGTTGCGTCCGCGATCGCAAATGGAACATTTAAAATACGCGCTAATGTTTGCGCCAATAATGTTTTACCACTACCAGTTGGCCCAATAAGTGAAATATTACTCTTCGCCAATTCTACATCATCAATTTTGCTGTTAGAATTAATGCGTTTGTAATGGTTATATACCGCTACCGCTAGTGCTTTTTTCGCGTTATCTTGCCCGATGACATACTCATCTAAGATTTCACGAATTTCTACCGGTTTCGGTACATCTTTGAATTCTACTTCTTCGTCCTTCGCAAGCTCCTCTTGTACAATTTCAGTACAAAGCTCGATACACTCGTCACAAATGTAAACACCTGGACCTGCAACTAACTTTCGAACTTGCGTTTGTGTTTTACCACAGAAAGAACATTTTAATTGACCTTTTTCATCATTAAATTTAAACATATTTTCACACCCCTTACAAAGTGCTAATCTCTTGCCTTCGTATGTACACGATAAATGTATCGTATGTAAATACATATTATGTCACTACGTGGCGAGAAATACAAATAATATGACTAGTTATGTACAAATAAAAAATTTTTAAAACTTTTGAAATATGTATATTCGACTTACAAAGGAACTTTTCCTTCTTCATCGAAAAGTTTTATAAATATATTTCTATATTTATAAAACAAGGCACGATTAAAATCGCGCCTTGTTATTTTATTATGCAGCGTTGTCTACTAAGAAGTCTACAGCTTTACGCACTTTAAGATCTTCAGATAAAGCGTCTACGCTTCCAAGAGCTTGCTTGATAGCGTCTACTGGCATACCGTACATTTCAGCCATTTTTTCAACTTCTGCAGTTACTTCTTCTTCAGTAACTTCGATGTTTTCAGCTTCAATGATAGCTTCAAGAACAAGATTGATTCTTACACGTTTTTGTGCATCCTCTTTCATTTGCTCTTTTAATTTGTCAGCGTCAGTACCTGTGAATTGGTAGTAAAGCTCAAGGTTCATACCTTGTTGGCTTAAACGTTGCTCGAATTCACGAACCATACGATCTAACTCAGTGTCGATCATAGCTTCTGGAATGTCGATTTCAGCGTTAGCAGCAGCTAATTCTACTACTTCGTCACGTACTTTGTGCTCAGCTTCGTGCTTTTTGCCTTCTTCTAAGTTTGTACGAAGTTTTGTTTTTAATTCATCAAGAGTTGTAACTTCTTCGTCAGCATCTTTAGCGAACTCGTCGTTTAACTCAGGAAGTTCTTTTGTTTTGATTTCGTGAATTGTTACTTTGAATGTTGCTGGTTTACCAGCTAATTCAGCAGCATGGTACTCTTCTGGGAATGATACTTCAACTTCTTTAGAATCACCAGATTTAAGACCAATTACTTGCTCTTCGAAACCTGGGATGAAAGTACCAGAACCGATTGCAAGAGAATAGTTTTCGCCTTTTCCGCCTTCAAATGCTTCGCCATCAACGAAACCTTCGAAGTCGATTACAGCTGTATCACCATCTGCAACAGTTCCTTCTTCTTTAACAACTAGTTCAGCTTGACGCTCTTGTAAAGCTTTTACTTCGTTCTCTACATCCTCGTCAGTTACAGTTGTTTCAACTTTTTCTACTGCTAAACCTTTGTAATCACCTAATTTAACTTCAGGTTTTACAGTAACTTTTGCAGTGAAAATTAAGTTTTGGCCTTTTTCGAATTTCTCGATGTCAATCTCAGGATGAGCAACTGGGAAGATACCAGCTTCATCGATTGCTTCACCGTATGCTTTTGGTAAGATGATATCTAAAGCATCTTGGTATAAAGATTCAATACCAAAGCGTTGTTCGAATAATGGACGAGGCATTTTTCCTTTACGGAAACCTGGTACATTAATTGTTTTTACTACTTTTTTGAATGCAGCGTCGATAGAGTTATTTACTTCTTTAGCATCAACTTCGATTGTTAAAACGCCAACGTTACCTTCTAATTTTTCCCATTTTGTAGACATTTATTCTTTCCCTCCAACTATAATAATGTATGCACATACCTCTATAGATTAAGATTTTTATTATCTCTTTCTTGAAATAACAAATGTACAAATAACCCTCTAGCAAAAGCTTTCAGATACAATGTTCCAATCTACTAATTGTCTAAAAGACAACTACGGTATATTTTGTTCGAGACTAATATGAAACATATTAAGTAAGAGAATTATACTCCTCTTCTCTTACAAACAGGCAGATTCCTGCCTTTTGCAACCCTTACATTATAACATAGAATGTGCTCGTTTCAATAACTGAACGATTCTTTTTCATAATTATACGGGCAAATACCCTTCTCTTTCAATGCGCAGTAACCATTGATAGGCAATATGAAATTCCTCAAACTCAATATTGTATGCTGTCATAAGTTCTTCTTCATCAATAGCCAATCCGAAACGCTTTCTTCCAATTCTCTCTAAGACGGCAGCCCAAATTTCTACTTTATCCATTAATAGAGGGAATGGGAAAATGCTAATTTGTAATTCTTTCCAGTATGTAACCATCGCACTAAATATATCTGGATAATTTTGCTCTAATCGGTTTGAGAATTTATGTATAATTTTATCGGATTGCTCCTCATTATGACCTGTAAATGCTGGAATCACCTTTATCGTATTTCCAAACTTCTCTACTTCTATCTCTTCTTCTATTTGATTTTCTACCATTTTATACAAAATAGAAGTTTTTAAATACGGGTGCTGATCTTCGTCTATTAAAAATTTCTTTAAAGTAGGAAGTGCGAGATCCAAGTCTTTTAACGAAAGTTTCTGGATCACTCTTAGCTTTTGACCAAAGTTTTCTCCATAAAGATCATTGGTAAATTCTTCTAATTCAAAATTCGAATCCACTAGCGGTATATCTTCTTCATTCAGCATCCCTTGCGCAAACAAAGCAAGCTGCGCCAATTTTTCCCTTTGCTCAGGAATTATATCTTTCGTTTGCAAAACTTCCTCAACAGTTTCGATGACACCTTCATAATCATTTGTTTGAACTAAAATAGTTACATACGTTTCAAGAATATCACCAAATAGTACAGCCCCTGTTTCAAGCAACTGCTCACATTTTTCTTTCGCTTCTTCCATACGTTTTAATTCTAGCAAACAAATAACGGAAGCTAATTCTGTTTGCTCCGTTTCTGCATTATACTGACGTAATATTTCAAAGCAGCGCAATGCATCTTCGAATTCCCGCTCTTTCAACGCTAAAAAACCTTTATCAATATAGCGTTCTGATAGTTGCGGAAACAATACGACCGTATTTTCTTTTTTATCCATACGTCCGCCTCTTTTTCTAGATTTTAATGATCTTCAAAGTAAATATATCAAATGCGTAATGAGAACACAACATTCCGAAATTATTTATTTGAAATATAGGAATATTCTATTTTTATAACAAAAAAGCAACAACTTTTAAATGAAATTCATTTTTCACAAACAAAAACCCTCAGCAACAGACGCAGAGGATTCATCATTAATGGAAAGCTTTTATAATTGTGGGGTATATAACAAGGGTAATAATTTGGAGAACAATAATTGCCATAACAATCATGCTAAAATAGAAGATTGGTTTACTTCGCTTCATTAAAAACATAATAATAAGCATCGTACAAGCAAACAAGCTTAAAAAGAACAGACTTGTTGTCGAGCTAAGTATACCACTTGGGACAAAGAACAATAAAACTACACTACAAGTACCTATAATTCCAAATAACCATTCCATTCATTCACTCATTCCCTTTCCCTCTCATGGCGGTTTTTTCTACGCTACTAAATGTTTTACAACATCAATTACATATGTCAACTTTTCATACGCTACAAACCCAAAAGCTACTGTTAAACCCGTTACGATTAATCCTTTCATCATCTCTTCCTCCTCATTTATCGTTGTTATCTTCATTATATAAGATTAGTAATTTGTTACCATCGAACTTCCTTACACTTACCTTACAGAATTGTAAGATTTCAAAAATAAGTTTAAAATCATGTTAATATATTTTTGTACAATTAAGAATTTAATTTATAAGGGGGATTATATATGTTCAAAAAAATGGCTGCTGATGTTTTAGGATTAAGCGATGTAGGTTCCGTTATCACACCGAAAGATTATGATAAGGTTGATGCTGATGATTACGTAATGCATGAAGACGGGGAGAAAATTTATTTTCTAATTAAATCAAAATCAGATGAATATTGTTTCACAAACAAAGGATTAATCCACCTAGATGGTACAAGCGCGACAAGCAAAAAACGTACACTACGCCGCTTTAGTTATAGTAAGTATCAAATTAAAAACGTAGCACTTGAAACTGCAGGTACAATTGATTTAGATGTAGAAATTAAGTTTCAAATGGGAGATGAGTATTACTCAATTGATGTTCACAAAAAACATATTGAAGAATTAAAAGATTTATATAAGGCTCTTCTTAAAATCGAAGAAATTTCATACGACAACGATATTACATTGCAGTATGCGCATAAAAGTTTAGATATGGCATCTAACGCTTTCAGCCGTATTTCAAACGCACAAGTAAATTTAGCAGAGCAATTTAAAGAGATGAACGAGATTGCCTTTAACTGGCTCGTTGATACGAAAAAGCAATATAATGTGAAAGATTATGGTTTTGTCTTTGACAAGTTTATTAATAACTAATTTAAACAAACAAAAAACCTTGTTATCAAAAGATAACAAGGTTTTCTTAGCGTCCCAGGAGAGATTCGAACTCCCGACCGTACGCTTAGAAGGCGTATGCTCTATCCGGCTGAGCTACTGGGACATGGAGCGGGTGAAGAGAATCGAACTCTCGACCAGAGCTTGGAAGGCTCTTGTTTTACCACTAAACTACACCCGCATATGTTATTTTATTTTTCTTCGTTAGCGCCGTTGCCCTATCGACAATATTTATTATATTCATAACTACTTATAAAGTCAACACTTTTTTAAAAGAGGATAATTTTTCTTATCCTCTTTTAAAAATTGCTTGTTCCACCAGCTGTCCGTCTAATGTTTCAAAACGAACTTCTATATGATTTTCATCCATTTCTAATAAAGCGAATGTTTTTTCCACACGAGAGCGTGGGAGCAAAATACTTCCTGGATTAATAAATAAAATCCCATCAATTAATTCTGCCCCTAATACATGAGAATGTCCAAAGCATGCTACTTGCGCTCCTACTTCTTCTGCATGATACGCTAACGTTTGTAATGTCATTTTCACATTATGACGATGACCGTGTACAACTAAGAAACGAATTCCATCTACATCAGTTACAATTTCATCTTGAAAGTTAGCATAATCACAATTCCCTTTTACAACATGGAAACCTTGCAGCTCTTCGTGAGCAGGCGTTAGCTCTGAATCACCACAATGAATCATGACATCTACTTTCCCTTCGTAATTCTCTTTTAACTGCTGTAATTCCTTCACAGAGCTATGACTATCGCTTACGATTAAAGCTTTCATCAATCTCTCTCCCTTATTCTTCTAAAAACCATTCTGGGATTTTTTCTTCTAATTTACGAAGAGCACGCCCGCGGTGACTAATCGCATTTTTCTCATCTGAGCTTAGCTCCGCCATCGCTTTTTTATATTCTTCTACATAAAAAATCGGATCGTATCCAAAACCATTTTCCCCGCGGCGCTGTTCTAAGATTTTTCCTTCGCACGTTCCGTTTACAATAACCGGCTCTTTATCAGCTTCAGGGAAAGCAACTGCTAGCGCACAGTAAAAACGAGCTGTACGTTTTTCTAAATCGATGTCAGTTAACCCTTGTAAAACTTTATCGATATTCGCTTGATCATCTTTCGGTTCTCCAGCAAAACGAGCTGAATATACACCTGGTTTCCCGTTTAAGGCATCTACAATAAGACCAGAGTCATCCGCAATTACGATGGAATTCAATTGCCTACTAAGACTGTCCGCTTTTAAAATTGCGTTTTCTTCAAATGTTTCACCAGTTTCTTCGACTTCTTCAATATGAGGAAAATCGTGTAAAGATTTCACTTCTAAGTCAAATCTCTCAAATAACTCAGCAAACTCACGCACTTTCCCCACGTTTTTCGTCGCTACAACAACTTGCTTCATATTTTCCACCTCTACTCTATATGAGATACGATGTCACCTAACGCTTCTTTTTGCTTTTCAACAAGTTGGAAAATCCCTTGTTCAGCAGCATCAAGTAATTCATTTAATTCAGCTCTGCTAAACGTCGCTTCCTCTCCAGTTCCTTGTACTTCAACAAACTGACCTTTTCCAGTCATAATAACGTTCATATCAACGTCTGCTTTAGAATCTTCAGCATAATTTAAATCTAAAACGACACCTTGTTCTTCAACAATGCCCACTGACGTTGCCGCTAAATAATCTTTCACCGGAATTTTAGATACTTTGTCTACTTGCAATAATTTTTCAAAAGCTAATACCATCGCTACATAAGCACCTGTAATAGAAGCTGTTCTCGTTCCGCCATCCGCTTGAATTACATCACAGTCAATCCAAACCGTTCTTTCGCCAAGCGCTTCTAAATCAACAACCGCACGTAATGCTCGTCCAATTAAACGCTGGATTTCCATTGTGCGCCCTGTTACTTTCCCTTTACTTGACTCCCTGATTGTACGTTGCTCTGTCGCACGCGGAATCATTGAGTATTCTGCTGTTACCCAGCCTTTTCCTTCTCCGCGCATAAACGGCGGTACACGCTCTTCAATTGTCGCTGAACAAATTACCTTTGTATCCCCAACTTCAATTAGTACTGATCCCTCTGGATGTTTTAAATAATTTGTATGAATATGTATATGGCGTAGCTCTGCTTTTCCTCTACCATCTACTCGCATAAAAATAACCCCCTCATAAATACTCTCATTAGTATAGCCAAATTTAAATGTACGATATGTATAACAATAAAAGAAGGGGAACTCAAAAAGCAATTCCCCTTTCTTACATAAGTATATCAAATTATTCGCGATTAAAAACTACCTGTATTCACGTTTTGTGGACGATCAACAGGTTTTATTAACTTTTCACCTTTCTCATCCATAAGATTTGCTTTCCCATTCACTTCAATAGAAACATTTTTCACACCTTGTTTTTCCGTTAAAGATAAGACTAACGATTTCAACACATAATTTGAAATCATATTTTTGTCTGGGTTCACAAATATATTTTCATTAAAGTTTAATGTAATATTTCCGTCCTGCACTTTCGGATTCGTAATAAGCTTAGCTCCTGGATTAAAATCATTTAGTAGCGATCCTTGAATCGGACCTTTTACAAGCTCATCCACAATGGCCGCATAATCATTTTCTTTTCCTTCTGCAACGCGTCTTGTTACCGGTACGTAATATTGCTGCTTATTATTATTTTGCGCCATAAAATAAAGTGTAACCGGTTTTGTATGCGTCACATCTGCTACTTGTTCATCATCAAAGTTAATTCCATTCGCACGACTTATCCCTTCACCAAGCGGTGTACCCGCAACAGGCATCTTCGCTAACTTTTCACCATTTATTTGGAACTGCACTTGTTTTATTTCTGTAAATTGAGTCAAAGTCCACGCTACTGATTCAACAATTTGACGCTCTTCTTCTTTTGAATAATTTTTCATTTCTTTAGAGAAATCAATTACTGCTGTCCCGCCTTTTTTCAAATTCAAGGTCATCGTCGTATTCGCTGGAAGGACTGCTCGAAATCCATTTGGCAATAAATTTGTGACTGGTCCATCTTTCACAAGATACTCTAACGTTTGCTGTACAACTTCATTCGCTTTCGGAGTAGGCATTGCAATAGTTTGCGGTACGACATATCCATTTTTATCAACGAGGTATAACTCTCTATTTACTGTTTGCCCTTGTTTATCTTTTTTAGCAGTTTCTTTCTTTTCACCTTCTGTATACGTAACTTTTTTTGGCGGATCAATTTGTTCTGTCGCTTTCTCTTGATTTAACAAGCCACACCCTGATAATAAAATCGCACTCACAGTAGCACCAACAACCCATTTAAAAGTGGATTTAGGCATGCCATTCCCCCCTAAAATCTAAGTTTGTACTATTATGTATACGAGCTGTTTCATATTTTAGAACAAGCTATAGCCACTTACACAGAAAAAAACCCTGATTTCTCAGGAGTTCTCTTATATGAATCTACTATTATTCTGTATCTAAATTAATATGCTTCACATTTTCAATCGGCTGACCGAACCACTTTGATGCAATTTCTTTAAACAGACCTATTTTACCAGTCGTTAAAAAGAGGTGATCACTTTGTTCTTCTCCCTCATTTAACATCTTACTATGGTATAAAATCGTGCTTACCTCACGCGCTGTTTCATCACCCGAACTAATTAATTGCACTTGATTCCCCATTACCTTTTTAATAACAGGACCTAAAATCGGATAATGTGTACACCCTAGAATAAGCGTATCAATGTCAGTACTTTTCAGCGGTTGCAATGTTTCTCTTACAACTTCATATGCCATTTCACTTTCGAAATTCCCACTCTCTACAAGCTCAACGAAAGGTGGGCACGCTAAACTTTCTACCATAACACGGTTATTAATAGACTTTAGCGCCTCTTCATAGGCACCACTTTTTACTGTTCCAATCGTTCCAATAATCCCAACATGGTACGTATTTGTCACTTTTAAAGCTGTACGTGATCCTGGATGAATAACTCCAACTACTGGAATTGGTAATTGTTTCTGCATTTCTTCTAATACAACCGCCGTTGCTGTATTACACGCAATAACTAACATTTTGATATTTAAATCTAATAAATGCTCCGTCATTTCCCACGTAAATTGACGCACTTCTTCACGAGAACGCGGACCATAAGGGCAACGTGCTGTATCTCCTAAATATATAATACGCTCTTTCGGCAACTGACGAATTAATTCCTTCGCTACTGTTAAACCGCCCACTCCTGAATCAATAACACCGATCGCTCTATTCAACTTAATCACCCGTTTTCTCATTCATCATCTTATTTTATCATTATATTTTACACACTTTAAGTTCGCTAACTTAAAATGCCCCTGTATAAAATTTTTCATTTGTACCTATATAGATCAGGACCTTTTTTATTTTGCTCCTTTTTTTTATAATTTGCAAGACAGAAAACAACCGACCTTCTATATGAAAGTCGGTTTCTTCTATATAAAATACTCATTCAAAACAAAACTCCCGCTACCTTTATTAATAGCGGGAGTTTTATTTCTATATTTTATTTATCGCGTTCTTTATAGCCTTACCTATTTATGTATGAAACATCCTTATCATTCATATAGAGCATGAAACAAACAGAAAAATAGCCGACTCTTTGTATAAAAGTCGGCTGCTTTCTTATAGTTCGAGCTCTCCCATGCGAAGAAGCTCAACAACTGCTTGTGAACGTCCTTTAACCCCTAGCTTTTGCATTGCGTTTGAGATGTGGTTGCGAACTGTCTTTTCACTTATAAAAAGTTCACCTGCAATTTCCTTCGTTGTTTTATCTTGAACGAGTAATTCAAATACTTCTCTTTCTCTCTTTGTGAGTAAAGGTTTAGATTGATACGCTTTTTCCTTCAACTGGTATAACCCTCCTTGCTTAAGCCAGAGCCGTGTATGTGTAAGTTGGGTGTTTATTTAGTCAAGATATTGTATGAACGAAATGTGCAGGTGGTGAATGAAAATGGGCTTTATTTCCTATGTTATTTTAGACTTTTATACAGTGCGGACACTCTTTTTATCCACTTACTTTCGAATGCACCATATTTGTTCTAGTAATATACTTACAACCGTACCTACAAATAAACCATTCCCGAATATATATTGCATAACGGACGGCAACGATTGGAGTGCTCCAGACGGTAAAAACATAACGCCACTGCCAAATAATACTGCAACGCCTAAAATCGTTACATTCCTTTCGCTCATCGGCACTTGTTTTATATTATGAAACCCGATTCCAATTAACTGTACGAACGAAGCCATTAAAACTGCAGATGCAACAGCGGATGGTAACGATGCTAAGTAACGAATAATACTTGGAAAAAGAGACATTACGACTAGTAACGCACATGCCATTAAGAACGATCGTATATATTTTTGTTTTGTTAAGCGTATAAATCCTGCCGTTGCTGGTAACGGCACGACACCTACAGTTGAAAATACAGAGGAAATGATATGCGAAATCCCTCCAACCCACGTACCATCCTTCAACTGTTTTTGTTCAATAGTCGCTTTATGAATCGTAGCTTGATTAATCGCTATAATAGCTGCCACTGTATTTGAAACTAAAATACATACCATAACTAAACTTGATACTGCCATGCCTGTATTCCATTTTGGAAGTCCCCAAGCAAATATATGTGGAAGTTGCACAAAATGAGTTACTTGAGATGGAATCGTCACTTTCCCTGCAATTAGGAAAATAATCCACCCACTAACTAATCCTATTAAAACTGCATAACTTTTGACAAAACCTTTTCCAAAATTAGATAGTATAATAACGAACAGAAATATACTAAACGCGGTTATTGCTGTAAATCCATCAATTTGAGAAATAGTAGCTGTAATTCCTAGCATTCCTTTTAAAAATACACCGCTTAATTGTAAACATAATAAAAGTAAAAATGTCCCTGTCACAACAGGCGTAAATAAAAATAAAATACGTCCTATAAAGCCAGTTACTCCTAATCCTATTAAAATAACACCGGAAATGATCATTCCTAATTCCAAAATTTGCAGTGTACTATGTAATTGATCCTGCCCGACAGTTGCATAAGCAAGTACGGTAAATACACCAACCCAAGATCCAGCTGGCCCATCCGCAATTGGTAGTCTATGTCCAAGCCATCCTTGTAAAAAAGAAGATATACCAACCACAAAAAACGTACGCTGCATTAAATAAAATATTTCTTCCGTCGTAAGATGAAATAACCCACCAACAACAATTGGTAGTGCGATTGAATTCGCTAATAAAAATATAAACCATTGCAAAGTTCCCATAATATGATTTTGATTATGTTGATTGTCCAAATTTTTCATCCCTTCTAGCTTTCCTATACGAAATATATTGTAAGAATAAAAAAGAAGAGTTCTATATTCTCAATTAGAACCCTCCTCAAATTATTTAAACGATTCTTCTACACAAGATTATTTAATTCCACCTCATTTAAACTTCCAACAACAATATTCCCTTTATACACGACTAAACGCTTTTCTGTTTGACGCGCTACCGCTTCAGCAGTACATGTTGCATTCGTTAAAACAAAACTTGCCTCATCTCCTACATTTGGCCATACTCGTTTTCCTGCTTTATTTAACGTTTCTTTTCCTCCTGTAATAAAGCGAAGAGCTTTCCCTAAAGATCTTTCATCACTCCAACCAAATCGTTCCGCCAGTCGATTTGCTTTTTGCAGCATATCTCCCGTTCCGAAAGGAGACCAGTGATCTGTAATACTATCATTGCCTAATGAAACTTTAACTCCTTTTCGATCTAATAACGGAATTGGGATTACTTGTTTACCGATTGGAACGGTTGAAGTAATATCAATACTTAAAGCCGCTAGTCTTTCTGCCACTTCTTCAGCTTCTTTATCAGTAACACCACCAAGTCCAAGCGCATGACTAATTGTTACACGCCCTTGCCACCCTGCTTCTTCTGTTAAACTCGCCAACCTCTTCATCGTAAACGTTCCCAGATTATTCGCATCATGCAAATGAATATCAACATCTGCATTAAATTCTACTGCGATATCCATAATTGTATGTAATGATTTTTCGATATCATTATCCACTGTAGCTGGATCCACTCCACCGACTAGATTCGCACCCATACGCATCGCATCTTTCACAAGTTGTACAGAATTACTGCGTAATAATCCATGTTGCGGAAAAGCAACGATTCTACCAGACATCCGATTTTTATATGTTTCTAATGCAGCTAACGTCGCCTCCAAATTATTAAGTCCAATAATTGGATCAACATTACAATGCGTTCTAATATTCGTTGCACCATTTCGAAGTAGTAACTCTAGCATATTTTCCGCCCTGTCTTGAGCAGTTGCTAATTGCTTTGGCAAAATCTTCTCTTCCTCATTAAAACGTGTAAAAATACTTTCTGCTGGCATACAAGCTTTCCATGGCCCACTATAATACGTTTTATCAATATGAATGTGCATCTCTTCGAAAGAAGGCAAAATTAATAAGCGATTGGCATCAAGAGTTACTATCCCTTCCTCTTGAACAATCCCTTCTATAATTTTTTTAATTCTTCCATCTTCAATGAGTAAACTACATAATTCTGTTTCTGTTCGTGAAATTTCCCCTTCTTCATATGCATACCTTGATTCAACCATTACATTAGTCAACCAATATACTGTCATCTCTATTTCCCCACCCTTTATTAAAAATCACCTCATACCTCTTACTATAATTTTAATATCAGCTGAAAATTAAGACAATTAATATGATCGTTTCTCTAAAAAAGTGTAATACAACCTCATAGTCTTCTCATAAATTTCCATATAGAATAGAAGTATGTAGCTTCATATAAAAAAGGAGTTGATCGTTATATGTCAAAAAAATTATGTAAATCCGAAACTGATAAAATGCTATTTGGTATATGTGGTGGTCTAGGAGAATATTTCGATATTAGCTCTACTCTCATTCGCATACTTTGGGTCATTGCTGTTTTATGTTTTGGAACGGGATTTTTAGTTTATTTTATTTGTTTATTACTTATGCCACGTTCGTACTAATGGCATCACTTCATATACTTAAGAAGAGCATATAAAAAATCACCTATAGAATTCTATAGGTGATTTTTTCATGAAGAATATTTCATCGTTAAATGTAATACAGCCACTTCATCTTCTTCATTCTTATAGCTATGTTTCTTATTCGCTTCAAATTGAATAGAGTCAAACTCGTTTAATTCGTATACATCATTCTCCACTTGAATGGATACTTTCCCTTTCATTACCGTTACAAGCTCAATAGCACCTTCATGATGAGCTTCCGGTTCATATATACTATGCGCTCTTAAGCAAGCACGGTGCATTTCCAGCCCCGTTTCTTTCGTGTAACGGAACATTGTTTCTAAATGCCATGCTTGTCCTACATCTACCGCAAACCCTTCCCCGCAGCGCGCAACCGCTACTGGCTCTCCAACAACCATCAATCTCGATAAAGGAATTGATAACCCTTTCGTAATTTTCCAAATAACAGCTAAGGTTGGATTCGTTTCACCTCTTTCAATTTTCCCTAGCGTTAATTTACTAACACCTGTCTTTTGGGCTAAATCTTCTAAACTTAATTTTTGCTCATTTCGAATTTGTCTTAATAACTGACCTACTTGCTGGATAACTTCTTTTGTTTGCATGTCCTCATTTTCTTTCATCTATAAAACCACCTTAAAATATAAAATAGTTTACTTTTATCCACTTTAAGTATATTATACTATACATAAATACTCAATTACGAAAGGAGTGCCATACTTCATGCGCGCAATACTACTAGGTCTTTTATCATCGGCCTTTTTTTCTGCAACCTTTATTATTAACAGAGCAATGAATGTATCTGGAACAAGCTGGGCTTGGACTGCTTCCTTCCGTTTTCTATTTGCTCTCCCTATTTTATTCCTTATCGTTTTATTTCGCAAAAACTTAGGAGCTTTATGGGAAGAATTAAAAAAACATCCATTGGTATGGATCGGGTGGGGATCGGTCGCTGGCATCGGCTTCTATTCTTTATTAAGTTTCGCAGCTGTTTTTTCTCCAGCTTGGCTCGTTGCTGGAACTTGGCAAGTTACGATATTAGCAGGTTTACTTTTATCGCCATTATTCTTCATTAAAATAGAAACAAAATCAGGTACAAAACTTGTACGCGGAAAAATTCCACTGCGCAGTTTATACGTCGCTTTATTTATTTTACTTGGTGTACTTTGTATGCAAGCTACTGAAGCGGGTCATATTACAATGACTCAATTCATTTCTGGTTTTTCACCTGTCGTTTTAGCAGCTTTCTTATATCCCTTCGGTAACCGAAAGATGATGGAACTTGTTGGCGGGCGTCTTGATACATTCCAACGTGTATTAGGAATGGCAATCGGAAGTCTCCCTATTACAATTCTACTTGGTATATACGGATTTTCCACTACCGGTATTCCATCATCAAGTCAAATGATGCAAGGATTTTTGTTAGCATTATGTTCCGGAGTTATTGCGACGATGACATTTTTCTTTGCTACTGACTTAGCAAAAGACAATCTTGCTTTACTTGGAGCTGTTGAAGCAACACAAGCTGGAACGATGGTCTTCACTGTGCTTGGTGAGATTATTTTCTTAAATGGTTCATTCCCTAGCGGTCTGTCACTGATTGGGATGATTATTATAATGTTAGGAATGGTCGTAAATAGTGTTTTAAACCGTTCTGTTCCAGTCATTAAACAAAAAAAATCAGCATAAAAATGGATATGGTTCTTCTTTATAGAACCATATCTATTTTTATTGTCTCCCTATTTCGCCTTATCAGAATAGTATTTCATTAGCTGTTTATACTAAAACCTATGTTATAATACGTTTCATGCGCATTAATAGGAGGTAAATTATGTTAAAAAAAGCAATCTCTGAATTTATTGGTACATTTGTGCTTGTATTATTCGGAACGGGAGTAGCTGTCACTGGCGGCGGAATTGAAGGGATCGGAACGTTAGGTATCGCTATGGCTTTCGGATTATCTATTGTAGCTATGGCATATAGCATTGGAACGATTTCAGGATGTCACATTAACCCAGCAGTATCAATCGCTATGTTCATCAACAAAAGAATGAACGCTATGGAACTTAGTTATTATTTATTAGCTCAAATTTTAGGTGGTTTATTAGGAACTGCAACGTTAGTAACAATTTTACGATCTGCTAAATTACCTTTAGATAATTTAGGACAAAATAGTTTTGGAACTCTTGGTTTATCCGGAGCATTTTTAGTTGAATTCATTTTAACTTTCGTATTTGTTTTAGTTATCATTGCTGTAACAGGTAAAAAAGGAAGTTCTTCTTTAGCTGGACTAGTAATTGGTTTCACGTTAGTATTAATTCACTTATTAGGTATTCCGTTAACTGGAACATCTGTTAACCCAGCTCGTAGTATCGCACCAGCTTTATTCGCTGGCGGAGAAGCAATTTCTCAACTATGGGTATTCATCGTTGCCCCAATTCTTGGTGGTATCGTGGCAGCTATCATAGGAAAGTTTATTTTGAATACTGAAAAATAGAATTTTCAATATTTCTGAATATGAAAAGAAGCGAGCCCTCTTTATGAGGAAGCTCGCTTTTTTTATTCTTTAATTTTCGATTTTAAATTTGTAACTAACTGCTGCACCGTTACATTTGCAAGTACGTTTTCCATCGCTTCTTGCGATTGTATTAAAACAATCTCTAATACCGATTGAATATTAGCTCCTACTGGACATTCAATGTTGGGATTTTCATGGAAAGAAAATAGATGGCCCTCTTCTACAACTTCCACAGCTTTATATACATCAAGTAATGTAATTTCATCTAAATCACGAGCAAGTGTCGTACCACCTTTACCAGCTTGTACATCAACAAGTCCTGCTCTCTTCAACATTCCTGTAATGCGACGAATCACAACTGGATTTGTATTCACACTACCAGCAATCCATTCAGAGGTACAGCGAGAGTTTCGATCTATCGCAAGTAACGTTAACATATGAACACCTACTGTAAAACGACTACTAATTCCCATCTGCACACCCTCCTTTTTATTCATTCTATTAAAAGACAACTCTTATTATTATATACTATTTTTAATTTATACATAAAGAAAAAGCATGATTCCATTAGAAAATCATGCTTTTCTCCTATTAGTGACGCTTTATAAATTTCGCTAAATCTTTAAATTTCACTTTGTCGGAGTAATTCATTACACCGTTTACGTAAATGCGGCTTGTAACAGCACTTAATATACCGATTGTCGCTAAAAGACCCGCCAATGTTATCGTAATTTCTAACATACCAGCTTCACCAGCTACAAAGCGTGAGAATGTAACCATCGGGGTGAAGAACGGAACATAAGAGCTTATAACAACAATAGTACTATTTGGGTCACCTAACGATTTAAGACTTATAAAGAATGCTGCAATTATTAAAATCGACACCGGTAGCATTACACCTTGCAAATCCTCAGTCTTAGAAACAACCGCACCAGCAGCTGCATACATCATCGCATACAGGAAATACCCTGTAACAAAATAAATTAGGAACATACCGATAACTTTTGCATCTAACTTTGTAACATCAATTACGCCAAATAATGAACCATTTTCTAAATCTACCCACCCTAGTAAATAAGGAACTAAATAACCACATGCCAATATGACAAGTTGTAATAACGCCGTTGAAACAACCGCTAAAATTTTTGCATACATCATCGTAAGAGGTTTTACTTTCGGAATCATAACTTCCATAACGCGAGAAGCTTTTTCAGAAGCAATATTCATCGCAATTGTGCTTCCGAACGCAACAATAAACATATATAAAGCGAATATAAAGAAATATGCAACTCCGGCAGAGGCAGAACGATCTTTTATTGCTTCTTGTTTCACAGAAATTTCCGTTTGTAATTGTTGTGCAATTTCCGGTGAAACATTATGTTTAGCAACCGTTACCGCCATATATTGTCCCTTTAAATAACTAGCTATAATAGTAGAAGTTGTTTCACTGGCGAACCCATTAAACATATACGTGACTTCTGGAACTCCATTCTTTTCAGTTACACGAAACAAACCGTCTAACTCGCCTTCTTCTACTTGTTTATGTAGTTTATTAAAATCTTCTTTTGAACCAATTGTTAGTTTAGCTGATGGTAATAATTTATTTAACTCTTCTTTTTGTATTTTATATGTGGAACTCTCCGTCACAACTGCAATTTTATCTTTATCCTTATTTTTATCATTACTTGAAGTAAAATGATTAAATGCAAAAATACCAAACACAATTAAAAATAAAATCGCACTCGTAATTAATGATTTTTTAGATAAAAATGCTTCCCTAAAATAAAATGAAAATACATGAGAAAATTTACGCATATTTATTTCGCCCTCTCTACAAAGATTTCGTTCAACGTCGGCTCTAACATTTTAAATTGTCGTAAGCTAATACCTTGCTCTTGCAACTGTTGCAAAATCTTTAGAGCTTCTGCATCGCCTTGTACTTTTACATAAAGAAGGCCTTGTTGTTTTTCATACGGAACGTGTATAGCTTCTAATCCCTTTTCATTCTCTACTGTATCTTCAATAGTTAAATTACGGAAACCGTATTCTTTCTTAATATCACTTAACTGTCCTTCTACGACCGCTTCGCCTTTTTTCAAAATACATACATGCTGGCAAAAAGCCTCTACTTGCTCCATACGATGACTTGATAAAATAATTGTCTTTCCACTCTGTACTTGTTCTCCAATAATATTAGCTAACATTCCCGCATTAACTGGATCAAGTCCGCTAAATGGTTCATCTAAAATAAGAAGTTCTGGATCATGAAGAAGAGCAGCAATCAATTGAATTTTTTGTTGATTCCCTTTCGAAAGCTCCCCTGCCGTTTTAAATTTATATTCTGGGATTGCTAATCGCTCTAACCAGTGATCAATTGCAAGATCGACTTCTTTCTTCGTCATTCCTTCTAATCTGCCAAAATATCGCAACTGATCTATTACTCTACTTTTTGTATATAATCCTCTTTCTTCTGGTAAATATCCAATTGTTACCCCGCTATCACCAAATGATTTTCCATCCCACGTAATAGAACCTTCATTTGGCGTTAATAAACCTAGTAACATTTTAATTGTCGTTGTTTTCCCTGCACCATTTCGACCAAGTAACCCTAATACTTCACCTTTCGGTAACGAGATTTGCAAACCATTAACTGCTTTAGATTCTCCGAATATTTTTGTTAATTTTTGAATTTGTAAACTCAATGTATAAAGCCTCCCCTTTAGTATCATTCGTACCTTCTGTTAAAGCCTATGATTGTTCAGAATGAAATATAGTATTATATTTCATTCTCTTATATGTATCACTACACCTAACCCATCATTTGTTTCATTTAGTTAAAATTGTAAATAAAAATCCTGTTTTTGTCAATTATAATTGTCATTACGACAATAAAACTTGTCAAAATAATTATTATTATTTAACCCATCTTTCTAATATAGGACAAACTACTATATATACAAAAGACAATATGCAAATGTTCATAAAAAAAAATATAAAAAGCCTTATATTTTAATATATAATATTAAATGATTTACTAACATCAAGGAGGGTACATATGAAGATGAAGAGGGGTATTACCACTTTATTATCTGTAGCCGTTCTTTCTACATCGCTTGTAGCATGTTCAGGAACAGCTGAGAAAACAGTGGCAAAAGAAGAAAAAGTAAAATTAACAGACCAGCAATTGATGGCTGATTTATGGTATCAAACAGCTGGTGAAACGAAAGCACTATACTACCAAGGATATAATATTGGTCAATTGAAGCTTGATGCAGCTCTTGCAAAAGGCACAAACAAAAAACCTGCTATCGTACTTGATTTAGATGAAACTGTTTTAGATAACAGTCCTCATCAAGCAATGAGCGTAAAAACAGGAAAAGGCTATCCTTATAAATGGGACGATTGGATTAATAAGGCTGAAGCTGAAGCTCTTCCAGGAGCGATTGATTTCTTAAAATATACAGAGTCTAAAGGTGTAGATATTTACTACATCTCAAATCGTAAAACGAATCAACTAGATGCAACAATTAAAAATCTCGAGCGCGTAGGTGCTCCTCAAGCAACGAAAGAACACATATTACTACAAGACCCGAAAGAAAAAGGAAAAGAAAAACGCCGTGAACTTGTTTCTCAAACACATGATATTGTCCTATTCTTCGGTGATAACTTATCTGATTTCACTGGTTTTGATGGAAAATCTGTAAAAGATCGCAATGAAACAGTAGCAGAATCAAAAGCACAATTTGGTGAGAAATTCATCATTTTCCCTAATCCGATGTATGGCGATTGGGAAGGCGCTTTATATGACTATGATTTCAAAAAATCAGATGCAGAAAAAGATAAAATTCGTCGTGACAATTTAAAATCATTTGATGCAAAATAACAAAGAGGATGGCTTTCGCCATCCTCTTTTATTGCATATTTCTTGTTAAAGGTAAAATAAATACTTCTACACGTCTATTTTTTGCTTTTCCTTCTGGTGTATCATTTGGTGCAATTGAACGGTATTCTCCGTAACCAATTGCACTAAATTTTTCTGGTTGCAAATCTTTATTTTGAAGTAATACCTGCATAAAATTAACGGCACGCTGTGTACTTAACTCCCAGTTTGATGCAAACTGAGCATTTGCGATAGGAACAGTATCTGTATGACCAGACACTGTAATTTCACGAGGTGATGCGGAAACAAGTAGGTTAGACATCTCTTTTGCAATCCCTAACGATTCCAACTTCACATCTGCTTTCCCTGAATCAAATAGTACATTTTCTAATATTGTTACCATTAAACCTTTTTCAGTTAAATCGGTTTTAAAAGAAGAAGATAATTGCTTTTCCTCAATATAATTATCGATACCTTTTTGTACCGCTTTTAATTCATTCATTTCTTGCTGCTTTACTTCAGCTTCAGCATTTTTTTTCATATTCTCAGATTCCAAACCATTTGCGGATAACTCTTTTTCTTCCTTTGGCTTTTGATCACTTAAAAACTCTTTATTTCCTGTTCCACCTGCTAGTTCACTTCTAAAAGCCACTGCCATCTGTTTAAACTTCGCAGCATCTATACTACTCATTGCGAATAATACGATGAATAGTGCAAATAACAACGTTAACATATCCGAATATGGAATTAACCAAGTTTCATCGATATGCTCATCATGTTTTTTCTTTTTGCCTCTTCTATTTTTCTTACTCCGCATTTTTTTCTGCTCCTTTTTCTAGCTTTTTACGCTCAGTTGCAGAAAGCGCACCTAAAATGCGATTTTTCATAATAAATGGATATGTACCTTCTTGTAACATTAATAAACAATCAATAATTAAACGTTTCTTCTCTAATTCAGCAGCAGACTTTTGCTTCAATTTGTTTGCAAATGGATGCCATAATACGTAACCTGAAAAAATACCGAAAATCGTTGCAATAAACGCACCTGAAATAGCATGTCCTAACTTGTCAATATCAGTTAAATTACCAAGAGCAGCTACAAGACCAATAACAGCACCTAAAACCCCTAATGTAGGTGCATATGTACCTGCTTGTGAGAAAATAGCAGCTCCTTTTGCATGCCTCTCTTCAATTGCTTCTAATTCGGCTTCTAAAATTTGTTCTAAATCTTCCGCAGATACGCCATCAATAACAAATTTCATACCACGCAAAAGAAATTCATCTTGAATTTTATCTAATTGTTGCTCTAAAGATAAAATACCGTATTTTCTACTCTCAGATGTCCAATGAACAAATAACTCTAGCAATTGTTCATAGCTTAAATCTTTTTTATTTGAACCAAAAAGAACTTTAAATAATTTTGGAACCCTTTTTAGTTGATTCATCGGAAATGCAATACACACTGCAGCAAATGTACCGATAAAAATAATTAATGCTGCGGCAGGATTTAGTAGGGCTGTTACGTCAGCGCCCTTGACGACCATCCCTACTACTACCGCTACAAATCCTAAAATGAGTCCAATAATTGTTGCAAAATCCATTCCCATTCACTCCTAGTCTATACAAGAGGTCCTTTATTCTCGATAATCGCTACATCTTCTTATATACATATATTACATAAAAAATGAACTTCATGAAAGATAAGAAATGAATTATATGAAAAAATACTACATTTTCACACATTTTCTGACATTTTCTGACATTTTCTTTGCGTTTCTATTACGTTATGACTCTTATATTTCTTTTTCAATAGACTAGACTTATAATAAAAACGATACATATTTTATTAAGAAAGGACAGTGATTACAAGGTATCATGAAAAAGATAATAATTATTTCTGCCATTACTATTGTAATCGGTATCACATCTTTCGCTTACTTTGGTTCTAAATCCCCACTGCAAAATGAGGCGAAAGCTGTCGAAAGTCAAAAACATAGTAACCATCCAAAAGAAGAGATTCCTGCTTTTCCAAAAGCTGATCATAATGCAAAGAAACTAGATGATAATTTTTCCGTTGTAACAAATCCAGATTCTGCTCTTGTATTAGTCAATAAACATCGTAAATTACCAGATGGGTACATTCCAGAAGATTTAACGAAACCGAACGTACCATTTACTAGTCCAAAAGATAAAGAGAAAACATTACTTCGTAAAGATGCTGCAGACGCTCTTGAAAAAATGTTCCAAGCAGCGAAAGAAGAAGGTTTAGAACTTACAGCAGTTTCAGGTTACCGTTCTTACAAACGCCAACAGTCATTACATAATACATATATTAAGCGCCAAGGAAAAGCTGAGGCTGATTCGGTAAGTGCAATTCCTGGAACAAGTGAGCATCAAACTGGTCTAGCAATGGATATTAGCTCAAAATCTGCTAAATTCCAATTAGAACCAATCTTTGGAGAGACAGCAGAAGGAAAATGGGTTGCAGAACATGCCCATGAGTTCGGATTTGTCATTCGTTATTTAGAGGACAAAACAGAGACAACAGAGTATTCATACGAACCGTGGCACTTACGCTACGTTGGCAATCCATATGCCGCATACATATATAAGCACCACCTAACATTAGAAGAGGCAACGAAGGACAAAAAATAAGAGAGCGATTCGCTCTCTTATTTTTCTTTTATTCTATTATTGTAGTAATTCCTTCCATTCCTCAGGCCACGGTTCGCCTCTTCCGGTTTTTTTCGATGCTTGGACCATCATACCGCGTCCAACTAAACAAACTTCTCCTTCTGCATTTTTCACCATATAATGCAGATCTAAAGAAGAATTCCCAACTGCTCCCGCTTTTACATATACTTTCAACTGTTCATTAAAATAAATTTGCTTAATGAAATTACATTGTAAATCTGCAACAACGATCATCGTTTCTGATGATTCATGTGTCCATTCTTGCATAAATCCAAGTTCTTTAAACAATGCGATACGAGCTTCTTCAAAATATGTAAAAGCCACGACATTATTTACATGTCCAAACATATCTACTTCACCAAAACGAACTTTGACAGGATTATAAAATGAAAAACCACTTTCCCATTGCTCAAAGTCTTCAATATAAGGAATTCTCTTCATCGTTCCCTCTCCTTTTCGCCTTTAAAACAAACAGAATAAACAGAAAAATAAACTTATAAATATTGCCTCTTCAACATGAAGAGGCAATATTTATTAATAGTTATTGTCGCTACCAAAGAAATCTTTGAACGATTGAATTGTTGTATCACGGTTTAATGCTGCAATTGAAGTTGTTAATGGAATACCTTTCGGACATGATTGCACACAGTTTTGAGAGTTACCACAGTTTGCAAGTCCTCCATCACCCATAATTGCACGTAAGCGATCTGCTTTATGCATTTCACCAGTTGGATGCGAGTTAAATAAACGCGCTTGTGAAAGCGGTGCTGGTCCAATAAAGTCAGACTTACTGTTTACGTTCGGACATGACTCTAAGCAAACACCACATGTCATACATTTCGAAAGTTCATATGCCCATTGACGCTTTTTCTCTGGCATTCTTGGACCTGGTCCTAGGTCATACGTACCGTCGATTGGAATCCAAGCTTTAACACGTTTTAACGCGTTAAACATACGGCTACGGTCAACTTGTAAATCACGTACAATCGGGAATGTCTTCATCGGCTTTAAGCGAATTGGCTGCTCTAACTGGTCAATAAGGGCTGTACATGATTGACGTGGTTTTCCGTTAATCACCATCGAACATGCTCCACATACTTCCTCTAAGCAGTTCATATCCCATGCAATCGGAGTTGTTTGGTTCCCTTTTGAGTCGACAGGATTACGGCGAATTTCCATAAGCGCCGAAATAATATTCATATTAGGACGATATGGAATTTCAAACTCTTGGTCAAACTCTTGTGCATCTGGTCCATCTTGTCTCGTAATGATGAGGCGGATTGTTTTCTCAGACATGTTGTTTATCCCCCTTCTCTTCATCCTTAGCAGCTACATCATGTTTTGAGGAATAGTCACGTTTACGTGGTTTAATTAATGAAACATCCACTTCTTCGTAATGGAATGCTGGTGCAGTTCCTTCTCCCTCAAATTTCGCCATCGTAGTTTTTAAGAAGTTTGCATCATCACGATTTGGGAATTCTGGTTTGTAATGCGCCCCGCGGCTTTCATTACGGTTATATGCTCCAATTGTAATAACACGCGCTAACTCAAACATATTTGCAAGTTGGCGTGTAAATGAAGCACCTTGGTTACTCCATCTTGCTGTATCGTTAATGTTAATGCGTTTGTAACGCGCCATTAACTCTTCAATTTTCGCATCTGTTTCTAATAATTTTTTATTTTCACGAACTACTGTAACGTTATCTGTCATCCATTCTCCAAGCTCTTTATGAAGAACATATGCATTTTCGTTACCATCAAGCGCTAAAATATTGTTAAATTTCTCTGTTTCGATTAATTCATTTTGCTCATATACAGTAGATGCAACAGCATCAGATGATTTAGAAAGACCTTTCATATACTCAATTGCGTTCGGCCCTGCTACCATACCACCGTAAATTGCTGATAATAATGAGTTCGCACCAAGGCGGTTACCACCGTGCATAGAATAATCACACTCACCTGCTGCAAATAAACCTGGAATACTTGTCATTTGCTTATAATCAACCCATAATCCGCCCATTGAATAGTGAACCGCTGGGAAGATTTTCATTGGTAGTTTACGAGGATCATCACCTGTAAATTTCTCATAGATTTCAATAATTCCACCAAGTTTAATATCTAGTTCTTTCGGATCTTTATGAGAAAGATCTAAGTACACCATGTTTTCACCGTTAATACCTAGTTTTTGCTCTACGCAAACATCAAAGATTTCACGCGTTGCAATATCACGAGGTACAAGGTTTCCGTAAGCTGGATATTTTTCTTCTAAGAAGTACCATGGCTTACCATCTTTATACGTCCAAACACGTCCACCTTCACCACGTGCAGATTCACTCATAAGACGTAACTTATCGTCTCCAGGAATTGCTGTTGGATGGATTTGAATGAACTCACCGTTCGCATAATATGCACCTTGTTGATATACAGCAGACGCTGCTGTACCTGTATTAATAATAGAGTTTGTTGATTTTCCAAAGATGATACCAGGGCCCCCTGTTGCCATAATCACGGCATCAGCTTGGAAACTTTTTATCTCCATAGTTTGTAAGTCTTGCGCGACGATTCCTCGGCACACACCTTCATCATCTACAACAGCTCGTAAGAAATCCCAACCTTCATATTTCGTTACAAGTCCTGCTACTTCATGACGACGTACTTGCTCATCTAATGCATATAGTAATTGTTGACCAGTTGTTGCGCCAGCAAATGCTGTACGGTGATGTTGTGTTCCACCGAAACGACGGAAATCCAGAAGTCCTTCTTCCGTACGGTTGAACATAACACCCATGCGGTCCATTAAATGAATAATACCAGGTGCTGCATCACACATCGCTTTAACTGGTGGTTGGTTCGCTAAGAAGTCCCCACCATAAATTGTATCGTCAAAGTGGATCCATGGAGAATCCCCTTCACCTTTTGTATTTACGGCACCGTTAATTCCACCTTGGGCACATACAGAATGTGAACGTTTTACTGGTACTAAAGAAAATAGTTCAACATTTACTCCTGCTTCTGCCGCTTTAATCGTTGCCATTAAGCCGGCCAAGCCACCGCCGACTACTATAAGTTTCCCTTTCATGCTCTCCCACTCCTTACTGGTTTGCTAGCTGTGGATCGATGAACGCTAATAATGCACTCACACCTACATAAGTTAGACCTAAGAAAATAGCTAATGTTACATAAGTAGAGATTCTTTGTGAACGTGGAGATACTGTAATTCCCCAGCTTATGCAGAATGTCCATAGTCCATTTGCAAAGTGGAAAATTGTTGAAACAACACCAACTAAATAGAAACCGAACATAAATGGGTTGTTTAAAATATCTGCCATCATATCATAGTTTACCTCTTTACCTAACAATGCTTGAATACGAGTTTCCCAGACGTGCCAAGAAATAAAGATCAGCGTAACGATACCTGAAATTCGTTGGAAGACGAACATCCAGTTACGGAAATAACCGTAAGACACCGCATTGTTCTTAGCTGTAAATGCAATATATAAGCCATATATAGCATGGTACAGTATAGGTAAAAAGATGATGAAAATTTCTAGCGCATACCGGAATGGAAGGAGCTCCATAAAGCCTGCAGCTTTGTTAAAAGCCTCTGCTCCTCTTGTTGCAAAGTTGTTTACAATTAAATGTTGCGTCAAAAAGACACCAACCGGGATGACCCCCATTAATGAGTGCCACTTACGAAACGTATACTCGCGGCCTTTCATGTCCCCATTACCCCCTTGAATGTTTGACTGCTGTTTTCAGATTAATTTACAACAATAATGTTTTTTCACTATTGGCATAAGAAAAACTGAAAAAATTATTCAAAATATTTCAGCATAATTTGATTCCAAGTTCATTTTACCCCTATTTTTGTCGAAGCGTCAAGAAAACGTATACATAATTTGCATATAATTTGCCAATTCTTTTTTTCTTCTTATATATTCAGATTTCCCCAAAGAAAAATCTGTTTTTATAAATGAAAAATGTTATATAATAATCCCTATAGAAAGAGGGGAATATTGTGAGCAAAAATACAATCGATATAACATCTTTAGAAGATGTTTCATTGAACGCCTTCGCTTATGAATTGCTACGTGAAGAATTACTACCTGATTTAATTGGTAACGATTTAGATGGTATTTTATACTGGGCCGGTAGAAACCTTGCGAGAAAATATCCGCTAGAAACAATTGAAGAAGTCATTCAGTTTTTTGAAAAAGCTGGTTGGGGTACTTTAAGCATCATTGAACATAAACGTCGTGAAATGCAGTTTCAACTTAAAGGTACACTTATTACTGAGCGTCAAAAACAAAAAAGACATTCATCTTATCAATTAGAAGCTGGATTTATCGCCGAGCAAATTCAAAGACAAAGAAACGTCGTTGCAGAGTCCTATGAGGAACAGAAAAAACGTTCAGACTCTATTACATTTCTTGTTAAATGGGATATAAAAGATCTCATTGAAGTGTAGCATCTACTTACAGTCAACTAGACATATAAGTTTAGTTGACTTTTTTGTATATTCATTTAGATGCGTTTATTTTAAATCTTCAGAAATTATACCAAAAAACAGAAGACGTTGTAAACTACAACGTCTTCTTATCTGTTAAATAAGTATAAATTGTCTCCGCTACATTTTTCGGCATACCCGCTTCGACAAATTCCGATATGGAAGCTTCTTTCATCTTTTTTAATGAACCAAAATGTTTTAGCAATACTTTTTTTCGTTTATCACCGATTCCTGGAATTTCATCCAACGCGGATTGAATAACAGATTTCCCGTGTAATTGACGATGGAATGTAATTGCAAATCGATGTACTTCATCTTGAATGCGCTGCAATAAATAAAATTCTTGGCTATTCCTCGCAAGCATAACAGGCTCAGGCGGATCCCCAATAATTAAATGTGATGTTTTATGTTTTTCATCTTTTACAAGCCCTGCCATTGGAATATATAATCCAAGCTCGTTTTCAAGAACATCACTTGTAGCTGTGAGATGTCCTTTTCCCCCATCGATAATTATTAAATCTGGCAAAGGTAAATTTTCCTTCAATGCTCTCGTATAACGGCGTCTCACAACTTCCCTCATAGACTCGTAATCATCTGGCCCTTGGACCGTTTTAATTTTATATTTCCGATATTCTTTCTTCGCTGGTTTCCCATCGATAAAAGCAATCATTGCTGAAACAGGATTTGTCCCTTGAATATTTGAATTATCAAACGCTTCAATACGATAAGGTGTTTCAATGCCGAGTTGCTTTCCTAAATGATCTACAGCTTTAATCGTTCGCTCTTCATCACGTTCAATTAAGTGAAATTTCTCTTCTAGTGCAATTTTCGCATTTTTATTTGCTAATTCCACAAGATCTTTTTTCTTCCCACGCTTCGGCTGTGTCGCTTCAACTTCTAAAAAGCGCTCTACTAATTCTGAATCGATACTTCCTGGAACAACAATTTCCTTCGGCTTGAAATGACTACTGTTTTCATAAAATTGACCGATAAAAGTTAAAAAACCCTCTTCAGGTTCATCATATATCGGGAACATGGAAACATCACGTTCAATTAGCTTTCCTTTTCGAACGAAGAAAACTTGAACACACATCCAGCCTTTATCAACTGCATATCCAAACACATCCCGATCCACTAAATCACTCATAATCATCTTTTGCTTTTCCATAATTGCATCAATATGAGCAATTTGATCTCGCAACTCTTTTGCCCGTTCAAATTCTAGTTTCTCTGAAGCCTCGTACATCTTCGTTTCTAATTCTGAACGAATTTCTTTATGCCCACCGTTTAAGAATTTAATAATTTCATCCACAATTTCTTTGTTTTGCTCATCCGTTACTTCTTTCACACAAGGCGCTAAACATTGACCCATATGATAATACAAGCAAACTTTATCTGGCATATTTGAACATTTACGAAGTGGATACATACGATCTAATAATTTCTTTGTTTCATGTGCCGATTGCGCATTTGGATAAGGCCCAAAGTACTTTCCTTTATCCTTTTTTACATTTCGCGTAATGAGTAAGCGCGGCTGTTTTTCAGCTGTAATTTTAATGAAAGGATATGTTTTATCATCTTTTAATTGAATATTATATTTTGGATCATATTTTTTTATTAAATTTAACTCTAAAATAAGAGCCTCCAAATTTGAGGAAGTCACAATATATTCAAAATCAACAATTTCTCCAACAAGCCGAAGTGTTTTCCCATCATGTGAACCAGTAAAGTACGAGCGCACACGATTTTTGAGTACCTTTGCTTTTCCGACATATATAACCGTTCCCTGCTTATCCTTCATTAAATAACAACCAGGTTGATCGGGCAAAATTGCTAACTTCTCTTTTAAATGCTCGTGCACTCGTCTCCCTCCATTTCTACATGCTTATCATTTTTATTTTCACATAAAAACATACTATGCCAAAACACCCAACATACGTTCTTTTATTGTAACGGAAAGGTTGTAAAAAAGAAAATAAAAAAAGCTACCAAATGGCAGCTTCTTTATTTTAGAAGTGTTTAGAAACTAATTCTACTAACGCTTCTTTCGGTTTATATCCTAACGCTTGATCAACCACTTTACCGTCTTTTAATACGAAAAGAGCTGGAATGCTCATTACTTCGAATTGACGAGCAGTTTCTTGGTTTTCATCAACGTCCACTTTTACTACTTTTACTTTCTCGCCTAACTCTGAATCGATTTCCTCTAATACAGGAGCGATCATTTTACAAGGTCCGCACCAAGGCGCCCAGAAATCTAATAATACAACACCTTCGCTAGTTTCAGATGCGAAGCTTTGGTCATTTGCGTTTACAATTGCCATTTTATTTCCTCCTTCAAGTATATTCTACCAAGAGTATATCATTAACTTATATACGTGGCGAATAATATGTATCGTTATGTATTGTAACAAAAAAATGTTCCTTTATACTATATAAAAATATGGATTAAACACTAAAAAGATGAGAGACAGGGATCTCTCACCTTTTTCTATATATAGGGGTACTTCACTTGGAACTCAAGGGTACTCAAATCATGAATGTACTTTTAACTTTTTAAACTCTTCTGTTAAAAGAGGTAATACTTCAAATAGATCACCGACAATACCGTAGTCAGCTACCTTGAAGATACTTGCTTCTGGATCTTTGTTAATCGCAACGATTATTTTTGAGTTAGACATACCAGCTAAATGCTGAATCGCACCAGAAATTCCGCATGCAATGTATAAGTCTGGTGTAACAACTTTACCTGTTTGACCAATTTGTAATGAGTAATCACAATACTCAGCGTCACAAGCACCACGAGATGCTCCAACAGCGCCGCCTAGTACGTCAGCTAACTCTTTCAATGGTTTAAATCCTTCTTCACTCTTCACACCGCGTCCGCCAGCGATAATAACTTTCGCTTCAGAAAGATCAACACCTTCTGCCGTTTTACGGACAACGTCTTGAATGATTGTACGTAAGTCTTTCACATCAACTGTAATAGAAGACGCTTCACCTGTGCGAGATTCATCTTTTTCAAGAGTTGCGATATTATTTGGACGTACTGTCGCAAATAATATACCATCTGTTACAATCTTCTTCTCAAATGCTTTACCAGAGTAGATTGGACGAGTAAAGATAACATTTCCACCTTCAATTTCTAAAGCAGTTACATCAGAAACTAGACCAGCTTCAAGCTTCGCTGCTAATTTTGGTGATAAATCTTTACCAAGTGCTGTATGTCCAAATACAATACCTTCTGGTTTTTCTTCAGCATATACAGCTAAAAACGCTTGTGCATAACCATCAGACGTATATGATTTTAATTTATCATTTTCAACTGTCACAACGCGATCTGCACCGTAATGAATCAATTCATTTGCAAAAGAGGCCACGCTGTCTCCAACTAGAAGACCTACCACTTCACCGCCTTCTGCAATTGTTTTTGCTGCTGCTACCGCTTCAAACGAAACGTTACGTAGTGATCCGTCACGAACTTCACCCATTACTAATACTTTACGAGCCATAGATTTTCCCTCCTGCATATATAATTTCGTATTTTATTAGATTACTTTCGCTTCTGTATGGAGCAACGATACAAGTTCTTTTACTTGATCTTGCAGCTCGCCTTGTAACACTTTTCCTGCATCTTTCTTAGGAGGCAAATAGATTTCAATTGTTTTTGTCTTTGCTTCCACATCATCTTCTTCTAAATCTAAATCATCTAATTCTACTTCTTCTAGCGGCTTTTTCTTCGCTTTCATAATACCTGGAAGCGATGGATAACGAGGTTCATTTAAACCTTGTTGCGCTGTGACTAAAACTGGTAATGATGTTTCAATAACTTCTGTATCACCTTCAACATCACGCTCAATTTTCACATTTGTACCATCAATTTCAAGTTTTGTAATTGTCGTTACGTATGGGATATTTAACGCTTCAGCTACGCGTGGACCAACTTGTCCAGACGCTCCGTCAATCGCAACGTTCCCGCCTAAAATTAAATCTACTTCTTTATCTTTCAAATATTCAGCAAGTACTTTTGCTGTCGTGAACTGGTCACCATTTTCAACATCATCTTCAATATTAATTAACACCGCTTTATCGCAGCCCATCGCTAATGCAGTACGAAGCTCTTTCTCAATATCTTCCCCACCAACTGTTACGACAGTAACCTCTCCACCTTGTGCATCTCTTACTTGAATTGCTTCTTCAATCGCATATTCATCGTAAGGGTTGATGATGAATTCCGCTTCGCCATCGTAAATTGCACCGTTTTTAATTACGATTTTTTCTTCTGTATCAAATGTTCGTTTCATGAGTACGTAGATGTTCATTCCATTTACCCCCTTATTTTTCAGAAAGATTCTATCAATTTTAAAATTCTGTTAATTTATATTAAAAAAATAATTGAACTACCTGCCACTAAATGAAGGCTTACGTTTTTCTAAAAACGCTGCTACACCTTCTCTTCCATCTTCACTCGTAAATACTTCACCAAAAATCTGTGATTCACGTTGTACACCTTCATAATAATGAGACGATTTCGTCGTTTGCAATAACTCTAGTACAGCACGAGTTGTTGCTGGACTTTTTCCAGCAATTTGTTTTGCAACTTTAAGCGTATCATCTAAAAACGATTCTTCAGAGAACAATCCGTTAACAAGTCCCCATTTTAATGCTTCAGCACCAGTAATTGGCGTACTTGTTAACATCATTTCACAAGCTTTCGCTTTCCCAACATAACGTGGTAAGCGCTGTGTACCTGCAAAGCCAGGAATTAATCCAAGTGTCAATTCAGGCAAACCAAGTTTTGCACTTTCAGTAGCAAAGCGCATGTGGCAAGACATAGCAAACTCAAGGCCGCCGCCAAGTGCCGCTCCATGAATTGCCGCAATAACTGGTTTTGAACATTTTTCTACGCGCTCAAACGTAACTTGTCCAAGTTGCGCTAATTCTGTCGCTTGCTTCGCTTCAGTAACAGATGTAAATTCTTTAATATCTGCTCCTGCTGAGAAGAAACGTCCTTCCCCATGAAGAACAACAACACGAATGTTATCATCCTTCTCCACTTGATCGATTAACTCCGTAACGTCATGCATAACTTGTGAAGACATCGCATTCGCTGGAGCATGGTTTAACGTCGCCACCGCGATATGATCTTCAACTCTTACAGATAGGAATTTCAACATGATCCCTCCCATTATTGACGATAACCACAAGCTGCAATAAGTAACCCGTGTACCGTTTTTGAAAGTGCGACCAGATCATACTTATGATCGCTCATTACCCAATTGGTCACAACTTCATCTACTGTTCCAAAGATCATTTGTCTTGCCACGCGAACATTTAAATCCGCCTGAAATTCACCTTGCTTTATGCCTGTCTCTAAAATCTCATCCATAACTTGTAAGTAGCCTTTTAATACTTCATTTATTTTAAGGCGCAAGTCTTGATTGGACTGCCTTAGTTCTAATTGCGTAACGATAGCAAGAGGATCATTTTGTGACAACAGCAAGAAGTGCGTTTCTACCAACATGAATAACTTCGCTACAGCGCTTTCAATTCCTGCTATTTTTTGACGAATTGTTTCAACAAATTCTCCCATCTTCTCTTGGAATAAGGATATTAATATATCTTCTTTATTTTTAAAATATAAATAAATCGTGCCATCAGCTACTCCAGCTTGCTTTGCAATTTTAGAAACTTGCGCTTGATGGTATCCATTCTCCGCAATCACAATGACTGCTGCATCAATAATTTGATTGTATTTCGGTCTATTTTTCTTCACTTTACTGTCCCCTTCAAAAAGATGACTGAATGAATAGTCATTCATATTCTTATAATACTGACTATTTAGAAAAGTGTCAATCCTATTTTTTCAAAAAGAAAGGGCCTTAGCCCGTTTGCTCATCCTCATTCTTTCTCTTCTCTTCATCTATTAGGACACGGCGTAAAATTTTTCCGACTGTCGTCTTCGGCAACTCACTTCTAAACTCATATACCTTCGGAACTTTGTAAGCTGCTAAATATTTACGTGCAAACTGATCTAATTCTTCTTCAGAACATTCTACGCCTTCTTTCAAAACAACAAACGCTTTTACAGTTTCCCCACGGTACGGATCAGGAACACCGATTGTTACCACTTCTTGCACCTTTTCGTGTTCATATAACACTTCTTCTACTTCACGAGGATATACGTTAAAACCACTAGCAACAATCATATCTTTCTTACGATCTTTCACATAGAAAAATCCGTCTTCATCCATGTATCCCACATCACCTGTATGGAGCCATCCATCTTGCAATACAGCTGCAGTTTCCTCTGGCTTATTCCAATACCCTTTCATAATTTGCGGGCCCCTTACAACAATTTCACCAATTTCACCCGGAGGTAATGCCTCTCCTGTTTCAAGTGACATGATGATTGCCTCTGTATCTGGCCACGGTACCCCAATACTTCCCGGAACTCGTTTTTCCCACAAAAAATTCCCATGTGTAACTGGTGATGACTCAGTTAATCCATAACCTTCTACTAATTTACCACCTGTAACTCTCTCAAACTCCTCCTGTACTTCTACAGGAAGTGGTGCAGAGCCACTAATACAAGCCTGAATTGAAGAAATATCATATTCTTTTAAAAGAGGACTATTTAATAGAGCAATATAAATAGTTGGTGCTCCTGGAAATAGTGTAACTTTATGTTTCTTAATTGCTTCAAAAACCATTTTCATATCAAACTTCGGAATAAGCACCATTTTATATCCTTGCATAATACTTAAATTCATGACAGCTGTCATCCCGTACACATGAAAAAACGGAAGGACACCAAGGATCACTTCTTCTCCTTCTTTGCAATTGTATAACCAATGTGCACCCATCAAAGTATTGGAAACAAGGTTTTTATGCGTTAACATAACTCCTTTTGGAAAACCTGTCGTTCCACCAGTATATTGTAAAAGAGCCAGATCATTTTCAGGGTCACATGGAACTTCAACATTAGCACTACTTTCCCTTTCTACTGATTTCCAAAGGTGAATTGTTTCACTTTCCGACACATTCACAACAAGATTTGCCTGCTTTTTTTGTACAAATGGATAAAGTAAATTTTTAGGGAATGGTAAAAAATCTGCAATACGGGTTACGATAATGTGCTCAAGCTTTGTAGCAGTTTGAATATTAGTAACTCTCGGAAACACTAAATCAAGGCAAAGAATGACTTTTGCTCCCGAGTCATGAAGTTGGTACTCAAGCTCCCTTTCTGTATAAAGAGGATTCGTTTGTACGACAATTCCCCCCGCAAGCAAAGTACCATAATAACCAATTACTGATTGCGGACAATTCGGTAACATAATCGCAACTCTATCGCCTTTTTCAATACCAAGCCTTTGAAGGTAATTCGCAAATTTCTTTACCTTGTCATGGAAATCTGAAAATATAACATCTTTACCTAAAAAGTGAAGCGCTTTCTTTTTTGGATAACGAGCAGCCATTTTCTCTAAATATCTATGAAGTGGCTGAATATCATAAGAAATTGTCCCTGGAATTTCATCTGGATAACTCTGCAGCCAAGGTTTTTCCACTCTCATTCCCCCTTCCAATACTTGTAAAAATAAATGAATGTTCATTCATGATGTTGTTTTCATTATATTATAGTCATAACAACGTTACAATCATAATATTCTGACTTTTATATAACTATGCTTTACTTCGTTAACTTCTTATTATATGTATAAACTCTCTTAATTTTAAAAGAATAAGAGAGTTCACGTTACTTAGCTTAATCTTATAATCGTTAAAACTGCACCAGGTGTAGTCGTTGATAATGTTGCAACAGCTAACAATCCAAATAATTGCAAACTAATAGCATCTCCTGCTGCAAGAGTTGTAATGATTGTTGCACTAAAAGATGTGGTTGCTAACGCAGGAGAATTTATAGTCCCAGCAAGCGGCGCTCCATTAATTGTAATCCGTGAACTTACTAATAACGACGCTGTTATATTAATCGTATATGAAATGTAATAATTCCCAGCATTTGCAGCCGTAAATACTGTGTTCCCCCCAGACACTGTAATACCTGGGCCGATATTTTGATTATTCGGAAGTGTGACATTCGTTCCACCAAGAAGTACTGATATTGCTGTACCCGACGTATTATTTGCAAATGCATATGTTGCCGTGATACTTGTACCTGTCGCTCCTGTTGCTCCTGTTATTCCGGTTGCTCCCGTTACTCCCGTTGGACCTGTTGGGCCTGTTACTCCCGTCGCTCCCGTTGGACCTGTTGGGCCTGTTACTCCCGTCGCTCCCGTTGGACCTGTTGGGCCTGTTACTCCCGTCGCTCCCGTTGGACCTGTTGGGCCTGTTGCTCCCGTTACTCCTGTTGGACCTGTTGGGCCCGTTACTCCCGTTACTCCTGTTGGACCTGTTGGGCCCGTTACTCCCGTTGGACCCGTTGCTCCTGTTATTCCGGTTGCTCCCGTTGGACCTGTTGGGCCTGTTGCTCCCGTTACTCCTGTTGGACCTGTTGCTCCCGTTACTCCTGTTGGACCTGTTGCTCCCGTTACTCCTGTTGGACCTGTTGCTCCCGTCGCTCCCGTTGGACCTGTTGGGCCTGTTGCTCCCGTTACTCCTGTTACTCCTGTTGGACCTGTTGGGCCCGTTACTCCCGTTGGACCCGTTGCTCCTGTTATTCCGGTTGCTCCCGTTGGACCTGTTGGGCCTGTTGCTCCCGTTACTCCTGTTGGACCTGTTGCTCCCGTCGCTCCCGTTGGACCTGTTGGGCCTGTTGCTCCCGTTACTCCTGTTGGACCTGTTGGGCCCGTTACTCCTGTTGGACCTGTTGGGCCCGTTACTCCTGTTGGACCTGTTGGGCCCGTTACTCCTGTTGGACCTGTTGGGCCCGTTACTCCTGTTGGACCTGTTGGGCCCGTTACTCCCGTTACTCCCGTTACTCCTGTTGGACCTGTTGGGCCTGTTGGACCCGTTACTCCCGTTGGACCTGTTGCTCCTGTTATTCCCGTCGCTCCCGTTGGACCTGTTGGGCCTGTTATTCCCGTCGCTCCCGTTGGACCTGTTGGGCCTGTTGCTCCCGTTACTCCCGTTGGACCTGTTGGGCCTGTTGGGCCTGTTGCTCCCGTTACTCCTGTTGGACCTGTTGCTCCCGTCGCTCCCGTTGGACCTGTTATTCCCGTCGATCCTGTTGGACCTGTTGCTCCCGTTACTCCTGTTGGGCCTGTTGCTCCTGTTGGGCCCGTTACTCCCGTTACTCCTGTTGGACCTGTCGGGCCTGTTATTCCCGTCGATCCTGTTGGACCTGTTGCTCCCGTTACTCCCGTTGGGCCTGTTGCTCCCGTTACTCCTGTTGGACCTGTTGGGCCCGTTATTCCTGTCGATCCTGTTGGACCTGTTGGGCCCGTTATTCCTGTCGATCCTGTTGGACCCGTTGCTCCTGTTATTCCTGTCGATCCTGTTGGACCCGTTGCTCCTGTTATTCCTGTCGATCCTGTTGGACCCGTTGCTCCTGTTATTCCTGTCGATCCTGTTGGACCCGTTGCTCCTGTTGGCCCCAACTTAGGAACTGTCCCATCGCAACTAAAACAGCATGAATCAACATGTACACCGTTTTGATTATTACACCCACAATTATTGCTCCATAAAGACATGCTGATCCCTTCCTTCGTGTTCAATCTTTTAAGTACAGCCAACAATTAAGAAACATCTTTCTAATAAAAACTTGGTTTTATTTTCACTATCAACTACCCGTTCTAAAACAAACCTTTTATAGACAAAGGTTCGTTCCTAACATTCTAATAATTATTACATGCAATTCTCTCTCCTTTCGCTTGTACTTTCGCCTTCCTCATTAAACGAATTTCCTCTTCTTCTCATGGAAATCAGGATTTAGCCCAACAGCTCTTGCCTTAATTGGAATCGGAATTTCAGCGCTCGGTTCAGCGATTATTCAAATCTTTATCGTTAGGGCAAATTTAAACGTTGCTGTACTTGGAGCGCCTTATTTCTTGTGGTTGATGAGGAAGAATGGGAAAAAGTTAGTTAATTAAGGAGGCTTCGTGTTAGAAGCCTCCTTAATTATTTTTTGTATTATTTACAAGGAACCTCGTTTTTCTTCACGAATTTAACTTATGAATATAAATGAGGGGGATAAAAATGTACCAAACAATTGAAGACTTTTTACAATCATGGAAATATGAAGCTGAGTCTACTCAGAAGATGCTCAATGCATTAACCGATGAATCCTTATCAAAAGAAATTGCACCTGGGCATTGGACGTTAGGAAGGGTTGCTTGGCATATCGTGACGGCAATTCCAGTTATGCTATCTGGTACGGGACTTACATTTGAAGGAGAAACGAAAGATTATCCTGTTCCAACTTCAGCTAAAACAATTGCAGATGGGTATCGTAAAGTAAACGCAGCTTTTGTTGAAGCACTTCAAAGCAAATGGACTGATAAAGATTTAGCAACTATTAATGACTTCTTTGGCCGTCCTATGCCGAATTCTATATTTTTAATGACACTCATTAATCATCAAAATCACCACCGCGGGCAAATGACCGTTTTAATGCGACAAGCTGACTTAACAGTTCCTGGCGTATATGGTCCTGCAAAAGAAGAGTGGGCTGCAGCTGGAATGGAAGCTCCTAAAATGTAACGACAGAAAAAGACAAGGTGATTGCTCACCTTGTCTTTTTCTGTAACTTGTTTCATGTGAAACTATTTTCTACTAAATGGTATTTTATGAGAAAATACGTTAAAATAAATTCATATTAATTGGAGTGAACTAAATTGAATACAAAAAACAAAAAAATAACAATAAGAACTCTCTTACTAACTTCAATCATTGGAGTTATCGGTGTATCTCTTTATTTCACAAGTTATGGTACCCCTTGGGGAAAACAAACAGCAATTACTGAATCAAAAGAGTATATTACAAAATACTTTAATCTAGATGCAAAAGTCAAAAATACTTCTTACAATTCTAAAATGGATAGCTATGCAATCGCCTTTGAAACAATTGAAGATGGAGAGTTTACTATCGAATATAAAGGTCCCAATAACTTTAACATTTCTCCAGGAGTTCAAGAGTATTTAAGCAAACACTACAAATTTACAGAGTAGTAATGAAGCATACATATACAAAAAAGAGCTGGTATAACGCCAACTCTTTTTTACGTATTCTTGTCATACTGTTATATCTTCCTTCTCTATATTTTTAATTCCATAATATGCAATCGCAACTCCAATCGCTGCAAATGTGAATTGAAGAGGAAGAAACGTCGCTATAGGAAATATGGGCGGGTTATTAATTGCGATTAATACAACGATAATAGAAGAAACGATTGTAGCTGGCACAGAACGTTTACGCATCCCGAAATATAGAGGAATTAAGCTTATCCCTGCCGTGGCAATGGCTAAAGGAATAAGATTTATCCCTTCTTGAATCAATTGATCTACTGTGAATGAATTAGGAAGAATTGAAAAATAACTATCTATCCCAAAGAAAATTCCTACTACTAAAATGTTAGATACAATAACTGTTATAAATGTTAATGTCGCTGTAATAGCCAACTTACTAGCCATCATTTTCTTTCGGTTAATTGGATAAGAAAACATGAGTAGTATTGTTTTACTTTTATATTCATCAATTATTAACTTGGCTATTAGTACGCCACCAAAAATAATAAATGTTGCTCTTACTAACGCACTAGCCATCGACAAAATTATCTGCGGATCCCTTATTTTTGGATCCCCTTCTATTTGAGCAACGATACTAACGAAGATTAGTAGTGCCAGTATAACGATATTCGCAATAACCGCTCTCTTCACATACCATCCGAGCTTAAACTTCTTCAATTCTAGCTTCATAAGACGTAGCATGATAGTCCTCCTTTCATTTTAAATTTAATTGATATAAATCGCCCCTGTTTCACTTAAAATCTTCACTTCGTTTTTTGCATCACCGATGGTTCCTTCTTTTACCTTTTCTGTATTTTTATCTTTCTTAAGTCCGTTTACATTCACCATTATGTCAGACGAATTACTTTTAGCCATAAGTTTCAAAGAAGTCGGAACACCCTTATACCGTACGCCAATATCCCCTGATTTTGTTTCTACAAATAATGATTTTCCTTCTGTCATATCTTTCAGTAATACTTCACCAGATGTTGAAGTGATGTTCATATTTTCATTTTTTATATTTTTCACATAATTATCACCAGTAGTAGAAGTTATATTTACTTCTTGTAATGAACTATCTTTTAACATTAAATCTCCACTTTCGGATATGAACTCACCCTTATCTGCCGATAGTCCTACAATCATTTCATCTCCAGACTTGCCTTTTGTCACGATACTTTTTACTACTATATCGCTTATTTTCACATCGCCCGATTTATTATTTAATACAATTTTATCTATTTCTTTCTTCGGAATAGCTATAGATATACTATTTTTCTTCCGAAACGTAAAACCATTAAAAAATCTGGTCGCCTTTTGTTTTTGCTTAATCACAACTTTATTTCCTTCATGTTCTATTTCGATGGGATCTAAATCTTTATCTGCTCGTTGGCCTTGAGCAGAAATGACTGTTTTGTTAGCTTCTGTGCTTTTAAATTCAATATCCCAGTTTTCATTGTCCACTTCTATTTCTTTTATATTATTTATCTCAAAAGACTTTTCTTTCTTAAAATCTTTCCCCTGAAATGTCTTAAACCCAAAAACTACACTAGCAATTATAAGCAATAAAATAGCACTTACTATTATTTTTTTCACCATTCATACCCCAGTTTGTTGTTGTTTTAGGCCTGCTTCACGCCACATCGATCTTGTCGATTTTACGATACGATAGATAACTAATGAAAATTCCTAATAAACAGAGCACAATTGGGATAACTATAAAATCATACATATTTACTTGACCGTTTCCAGCACCAACATTACCGTTAATTATCATTCCAATTATTACTGCAGAAGTAATCGTTGTCGGTGTCGATTTCTTTCTCATCCCAAAAAATAAAGGAATTAAACTTATACCAGATATCATAAATGCACTTATAAAAGTAGACGGAACGGTGGCTATTATTTCACCCATCGTAATAGGTGTTTCAATCAGTCCCATCATTGGGTTCATAAAATATATGAGCAAACTAATAGTGAAAGTAGCAATAGTCATGCTCACAAAACAAAAACTAAAAACAATTGTTAATTTCGCCCTCATTAACATTTTCCTTTGCAGTGGGTACATAAACAATAGTTGTATTGTTTTGTTCCTATACTCATCAATTACTAAACGTGACAAAATGATCGAACTAAAAATAAGAAATGTCATCCTAATAAAGATGTTTGCTAAAGTCATATATTTTGTGAAATCAGTGAGCGCCGCATCTACTTCATCTTTCGCTCCCAACCCCATAAGACTTACCGCAGCAAAAATTGCTATAATACAAATTGCTACACTTTTAAAGTAATTAGATAATTTATGTTTTTTCCACTCTAGCTTCATTAATCTAAGCATACTTTTCCACTCTAGCTTCATTAATCTAAGCATACAAACCACGCCTCCATTCTTTATATAACTCTCTCTACGCTGCTAACATTCTAATTCCAGCAGTAACTACGCTTAACATTCCTATCACTAATAAAATTAAAATCCATTTCCGCTCAGGTTTTCTATAATATAAAATCCCACTTATGAACATTACGATCAATCCACTTACTATATTCACTAACAATCCATTAAGCATGAATGCCCTCTCCATCCATTACATTTAAGAAATACTCCTCTAAAGAACTATGTTTCTTATTAATACTTTCAATTTCTACATCGTTCATAATAAGTGCTTTTGAAATTGCCTGCTGCGTCGCCGCCACTTCATAAACACGAATCATGTTTCCACTCATTATTTTGTAATTTTTTATAGCGAGTTTATCTTCTAAAATATAAGCTGCACGCTTCACATCAGGAACAGTGATTTCAATGTACTCTGTTTGTTTTCCGTTAATACTCTTCATCGAAACTTCTTTTATTAGTTTTCCATTTTGAATCACACCAATTGTATCTGCCATTTGTTCCATCTCACCTAAAATATGACTAGAGACTAATAACGTAATGCCATATTCTTTGCAAAGCATTTTAAATAAATCTCGTAACTCTTTAATACCAATTGGATCTAAACCATTAATCGGTTCATCTAAAATGAGTAGTTCTGGCTTTGTCATGATCGCCCTTGCAATACCAAGTCGTTGCTTCATCCCTAATGAAAAATCTTTTACTTTTTTATCATCTATACCGTGCAGTTTTACTAAATTTAAAGCATGATCAATTGCGTTTTTATCGTAATACCCCATATATTCACAATGTAATTCTAGGTTTTCCTTCGCCGTTAATTTATCATAAAAGATTGGATATTCAATAATTGTCCCCATTCTTTTTAATACTTCATAAGATGTGTCTGTTAACTTCTCACCGAAAATTTCAATATCACCGTTCGTCGGTTTTATTAAATTTGTAATCATTTTCATAATCGTTGTTTTACCAGCACCGTTCGGTCCTAAAAAACCGTAAATCTCTCCTTTTTTCACATGCATGTTAACGCTAGAAATAACTTCATTCCCTTTAAACACTTTCGTTAACTGGTTCGTTTTTAATATATATGTCATGTCACTTTCCCCTTTCGCACTGCTCTATATTTCTATAATAGACAACGGAAATCTCTTTTTTCTTACCCGTTCCTTACAAATTCCTTACGCTGAAAAAAAGCTTGTAGAATCTACTTCTCTACAAGCTAAAACTGCATCTTTGTTAATACAACTGTAAAAACCGTTTTTTCATACGGCTTACTAGAAAGATAAATTTCTCCATCCATCGCTTCCACAAGCCTTTTCGTAATCGTTAACCCTAGACCACTTCCTTGGTACAATCTATTTCTTGAATCTTCAAGTGTGTACATACGCTCAAACACTTTATCAATATGAGATTCATCAATTCCTTTTCCTTTATCCCATACGTCTATATACACACTCGTTTCATCATCTCTTAAAGTCATACCGAGTGTCTTTCCATCGTCCCCATATGTAATCGCATTTGATATTAAATTATTCAATACCCTGCCTAATACTTCTACATTTCCAAGTGCATATATATTTCTTTCTGGTATATCAATATGGACATGAAAACCTTTCGTCGTCACTAAATCATAGAAAGATAAAATCTTCTCACGGCAAACTTCATTCATATTTACTTTTGTTATCTCAATTGCCTTGTCACCAGATTCTAATTTTGCTAAATCAAAAAACTTATGAATCAGTTCCATAACTTCCAGCGTTTTCGTATGCACCTTTTCAAGCAACATTTGCTGCTCTTCCTCATTTATCGTTTTATCCTTATTTAACATTTCTGTATATCCAAGAATAACTGTTAGTGGTGTTTTTAAATCATGTGAAATATTTGAAAGCATTTTTCTCATTGAAATTTCCACTTTCGCATGATCTGCATTCGTTTTCTGCTTTTCATCTAATAGATGATTAATTGCGACTAATAGTTTTTGCAATTCTGTATCATCCGTCATAATTAATAGCTTCTCACCAGTTTGTTCTTTTACAATTCGATTTAACTTCTCATACGTATAGCGTAAATTCCTACTACTATTTTTCCTAATTTTATATTGCACGTAAATAACGATAAGCAATATAATAATCACCACTGTTAAAAATACAACCATACTACATCACTTCCAACTTATAGCCGATACCCCATAACGTTTTAATATATTCTGGATTAGATGGATCACTTTCGATTTTCTCACGCAATCTTCTCATATGAACATTAATAACGTTATCGTCACCGTAATACTCTTCATTCCAAACTAACGTATATATTTGTGCTTTTGTAAATACACGATTTTGATTCTTTACGAACAGTTTTAAAATCTCAAATTCTTTTAACGTAAGTTTGAGATGCTTCCCATTTTTTTCAACCGTAAAATTAATTGGATCGATTGTTAAATCACCAATTTGAATCCTCTTTTCTGTTGTTTCTGTAGCCGAATATTTTGTAGACCTCCGAATGGCTGCTTTTACACGTGCAGCCAATTCAATCATAGAAAATGGCTTACAAATGTAATCATCTGCTCCAAGTCCTAACCCAACAGCTTTATCAACATCTGTATCTTTTGCCGACATCATTAAAATCGGCAATGCACTCTTCTCCCGAATAATACGCACAACCTCTAAACCATCTAACTTTGGCATCATAATATCGAGGATAATCAAATCAAATGAGCCTTTAAAAAATACGTTAACTCCTTCTTCTCCATCAGATGCGATTGTAACTTGAAAACCTTCTTTTATTAAATATGTTTCAACCATCTCTTGAATTGAGAGGTCATCTTCAACTAATAAAATATGATGTGACATATTTCTATCCCCTTTTTTTACAAACATTAACATTTTAATTGTATCGTAACGAATGCATACTGGAAAGAATTATATGAATTTTCAAACCAACTTCCCTTCCTTCCCTAACAATGATATGATGAAATTCACTACGATTGTTCATAATTAACTTTATATAAAGGAGACTTATCATGTCAGAAAACAAAAAAGTAAGCTTAGCTGATTTAATGCGCGAACAACTTGCGAAGAAAAAGCAAGGAAATGGAAACGGCTCAAATAATGGAAATCAAAGTCAAGAAACGAAAAAATTACAAAACCAACAAACGAAGAAAACAAACAACCAACGTAGACGTACAGGTGTATAAATGAGCGGGCAAAAACGATCTAACGTCGCGCCAGGTCTTGCGGTTGATATTGTGTTAAAACAAGATCAACGTACAGGCAAGCTAACAAGAGGAATTGTAAAAGATATTTTAACTAACTCACCCTCTCATCCGCACGGCATTAAAGTACGATTGCAGGACGGGCAAGTTGGCAGAGTCCAAAATATCATTCAATAAGAAAAGGAGCTCATTTAAACTTGAGCTCCTTTTTCTTTATTAACCTTTAATTTTCTCGATGAAAACTACTTTTAAATAGTCTCCTTCTTTAAATTGATCAATTGTACGGAAATCTTCTGGTAAAGAATGTTCTTCTAATATTTTATATTTACCGTTCATTTCTTTGAATGCTGTATCGATAAAGCCATTAAATTTTTTCATATCGAATGCGCTACAATTTGTAGAAGCAACGATAATACCGTTATTTTCTGTAATGGCAATTGTTTCTTTTAATAAGTTTTTATAATCTTTCGCCGCACTGAACGTATATTTTTTTGAGCGTGCAAAACTTGGAGGATCAAGTACCACCATATCAAATTTCATCTTTTTCTTAGCTGCATATTTGAAATATAGAAATACATCTTCTACAATAATATCTTGTGCTTCGTAATCAATTTCATTTACACTGAACTGCTCAATCGTTTTACTTAAACTACGATTGGCAAGGTCAACACTTGTTGTTTTACTTGCCCCGCCAAGCGCTGCAAATACAGAGAAAGCCCCAGTATAAGAGAACATATTTAAAACCGTTCTTCCTTGTGCATACTTATCACGAATTTGTTTTCGAACGTTACGCTGATCTAAAAACACACCAACCATCGCCCCGTCATTTAAATATACAGCAAAGTTTACACCGTTTTCTTTTACGATAAGTGGGAACTCACCGCGCTCTCCTGTTACGAAATCATCACCTTCAATGTACTTTCCTTTCGTATCAAAACGTTTTTTCTCATAAATCCCTTTGAAGTTTGCTACTTTTTGAAGAGCTGCTATAATTTCATCTCGGAAAGTATAAATCCCTTCACTATACCAGCTTACTACGTAATAGCCGTCATAATAATCGATGATTAAACCGCCAAGGCCATCACCTTCACCATTCAGGGCACGAAATGCTGTTGTATCATTTGATTTATAAAAATCTTTTCGTTTATGTAAAGCAGATTTGATTTTACTTTCAAAGAAAGATTGATTCACTTCCTCCTTCTCTTTTCTCGTTAAAATCCATCCATATCCTTTATTTTGTTTTCCATAATAGCCTTTTCCGATGAATTGGTTCTTCTCATCCACTACGTTGATGATTGTCCCTTCTTCACGTACATCATTTAAATTTTGAATTGCATCTTTTAAAATAAGTGGATATCCACCTTTAATTTCTTTTATAAACTTCGGTTTTATTTTTATAGTTACTTCAGATCGCATGTAATGTCTTCCTTTCCATTTGAATGCTTTCTAATTAGTAGGAAGCATTTAAAAAACGAGACTGAAAAAAGCCTCGTTTCACTATACCATATTATTGCTTTGCTAGTACAACTAGCTCATCCTCTCGCTTAATCGAAAAAAAACTTATATATTTTATCATTATCATTGACAACGATAATGATTTTCATTATCATTTAATACATATGAAACGATGAACATAATGATAGATTTATAGGAGGAATAAAGAAATGATTATTGTTACAAATACATCTAAAATTACGAAGGGTGACGCACATAAATTAATTGAGCGCTTTAATAAAGTAGGTAAAGTTGAAACGATGCCCGGTTTCTTAGGATTAGAAGTTCTTCTAACTGAAAATACAGTTGATTATGACGAAGTGACGATCAGCACTCGTTGGAATGCAAAAGAAGATTTCCAAGGTTGGACAAAGAGTACGGCCTTTAAAGATGCGCATTCACACCGTGGTGGATTACCAGATTTTATTATCGATAATAAAATCTCATTCTATGATGTTAAAATTGTTCGTATGCCAATTGCTGCGGCTCAATAATTTCGGTTTTAATAATTGGTATAGAAGTATGAGAAGTAATATATCTTCTCTACTTCTATACCTTTTCTTTTTTCAATTTCTTTTCACCAACTTCGCGTGCACGACTAGTCTACCAGCCTCTGGATCCAGTGCATAATCACATGTAGAAAGTGTTAAAATTTGATCATCCGCTGTCACTTTTGTATCTGTTTGATAGAGTGATCTTTCCTTAATTTTTTCTAGAAAAGATGCATAGTCCTCGTTGCTTCCAAAATCCGTTTCAATATAATAGAAATCAGTTGTCGTTGTATATACTGAAAATACTTCTACATCGTATCCTTCAAACAAAGTATCGTAATACAATTTGCGATGGGACATGAAAAAATCCTCTTCTAGCATTTTTTTAAGACTCCCAAACATAGAACCGTCTTTCATACGATGTCCGTATAAAATCGTATTTCGATTTTGAGATTTCACATCGTTACGATGATCCATAAAAATACTGCCTGCCCTCATATCCTCACCTTTATAATTACGGTACAAATAGTAATCATTATCTTTCGCTTGAACAATCGGATAATTAATTTGCGTATCATCCATCGTAATCCATCCAACTATTTCTGGATTAATTTTTTGTAAGGCTTGAAACTGCGCACGTACTTCTCCATCTGATGATTTTTCTTCCATCGGACTCCTTTGATAAATATCTTGTGCTTCAGCCATTACTTTGCGATTTTCATAGTAATCCATGAACATACCGCCTAATTCATACACGGAGTAGAAAAAGATACCTAAAAAAGCAACTGTAAGTATTCTTTGAAAAAAGGAATTCTTTTTCTTTTCTTTCTTGTCGCTCAAATTATCACCTCAAAACGGATTACCAAAGGGATTTAGTGGCTCATCAAATCCCCATTGGTACCATATACAACCCTGTATCTTCATCGCATTTCACAACGACTTCTACGCCATATATGCTCTTAATCATATCTTCTGTCACAACATCATTTGGCGTACCTTTCATAACTATTTCTCCATCCTTCATAACGATAATATGATCGCTATAACGAATTGCTTGATTAATGTCATGTAATACCATAACAATCGTTAAACCATGTACTTCATTTAACTCTTTCACTAACTCTAATATTTCAAGCTGATAGTAAATATCTAAATACGTCGTCGGTTCGTCTAAAAACAGCATGGGCGTATTTTGCGCTAAAGTCATCGCAATCCAAACACGTTGCCTTTCTCCACCAGATAATGCGTGTATTGGCTTATCACGCTTATCTTGTAGTCTCGTACACGTCAATGCTCTTTCGATTGCTTCGCTATCCTCGTCCGTTTGTGTAGAAAAAATATTTTTATATGGCATGCGCCCAAAACTCGTCAATTTCTCAACTGTAATATCTGCTGGCGCCTCATTTTGCTGATGAACGACCGCTAGCTTTCTAGCAAATTCTTTTGGCTTATACTGGCTAATAGCTTTCCCATCTAGCATTACTTCTCCACTACGGGGATTATGATTTCGCGACATAACACCTAGTAATGTTGATTTCCCACAACCATTTGGACCAATAATTGTTGTGATTTTTCCAACCTCTATCTCACTACTAACAGACTTTAAACGATCCGTTACATTATCATAAGAAAAGGTTACATTTTTAATTTCCATGAACTCGATCACTCTTTCTAAGCAAGAATATTAAGAACGGACCACCGATAACTGCCATAATCGTTGCCGCTGGAATTTCATTAGGCGGTACGATTAACCTACCGATTGTGTCTGCCGTTAAAATTAATAACGCACCTGCAAGGGCTGAAAACGGAATAAGTACTTTATGATCTGATCCAACCAATTGCCTTGAAATATGCGGGATAAGTAATCCAACGAAAGCGATAACGCCCGCAATCGCAGTTGATACAGCTGCTAACAGGACAGCAATGGCAGAAATAATAAGACGTACCCTTGTCACATGAAGTCCAAGGTTTTTAGCCGTTTTATCTTGTAAAGATAATAAATTACACCATGCCCCTACAAACAGTGCAAGTATAAGGCCGATTGATCCATATGTAACAAGTACTTCCACGTCGCTCCATGTCTTCATCGTTATATTAGATGTTGTCGTCTGCTTAATACTTTTAATGAAATATCCGCAAATCGTAACGAAAGATTCATTTAAACCAGTAAACATCGCATTTATCGCTATACCGATCAAAATGATACGCAGCGGACTTAAACCTGATTTCCAAGAAAACGCATAAACAAGATAACAAGCAAACGCACCGCCTAAAAACGCGAATAGTGGTGTCCAGAAAAAGAACTGAGGAAATAGTGTAATGATAACAAGTGTCATAAAACTGGCCCCTGAAGATATCCCGATAACCCCAGCATCCGCAAGTGGATTTTTCATAACCGCTTGGAAAAGCACACCAGAAACAGCAAGCGCCGCTCCAGTGAAAAGTGCAATAATGATGCGCGGGAAACGTAAATCTTTAATGACTTCAACATCTTCATTTGTCCCTGTAAATATACCTTGAAAAAGATCAATGACACCTATTTCTAAACTACCTTTCACAGCGGATACAGTAGTCATAATAACTAGTAATACTGTGACGATGAAGAAACTCCAAATTTTTTTATTCATCTCAATCTTCCTTTATCTATACATGCATCATGGATACATCATTTTCTTTAATTCATCTAAGGCTTCAATAGCTGCTAAATTCCCCGTCGTTCCAAATAAGCGCTCTTCTAAATCGTACACTCTATTATTTTTAACTGCGGCAAAATGCTTCCAAATGTCGTTCGTTTTAAATTCCTTATCGAACATTTTCACAACTTCATCTGGCATACCATGCGCTGCACGTAAAATAAGATCTGGATCAGCTTTTTTTAAGTACTCTGTATTAGAAGCTAAATATTCTACTTTCTCACCTTGTACTATATTTTTACCACCTAGTTGTTTTACTAAATCCCCAATATAGGAGTGTTCTGTCGCAACTAAATAACTTCCAGGTACTCCAAGTAAAATAAGGACTGTCGGTTCTTTCTTCCCTTTCACTTGTTTTTGAATGTCTGCAACTTTTTTATCGAACTTTGTTACGACTGCTTCAGCCTGTTTCTCACGCCCATATTTTTTACCCAAATCTGTAATTGAATTTTGCATGTTTTTTAAACTCGTTAAATTTAAAAAATTTGCCTTAATGCCCGCTTCATTAAAAACTGGCTTCAACTCATATTCAAGCGTCGTAACAGATAATACTTCTGATGGTTTCATTGATTTTACTTTTTCCATATCAGGACTCATCGGATTCCCAACTTCAGGTAAACCTTTATAGCGCTTTGGCAAAGTTTTAGAACTTGTAGGAATACCTGCTAAATCTACTTCTAATGCATCCATAATTTCAGTCACAGCAACTGTCGTAGCAATAACACGTTCCTCACTATTACTCTTTACCTTTTTCGCCGTTTCTTTTTTTGGTGATGAGCACCCAGCTATACTAAATAAAAGAATGATAGCCATGAATACACTCATGATTTTCTTCACTCTCAATCACCACTCCTTTCAGTACAATATGAAACGAGTCTTGATGCACGGTTTCATGCATCAAGACTCCAAATTTTACAATTTACCTGCTCTATATTTTCGAACTAAGAAAGCAAGTGATCCTAGTAATAGCAATACATACATTCCAATCTGTGCTGTATCTGCAGTTTTTGAGTTTTTCTCTTTTTTTGCACCATTATCTGTAGCATCATTTTTCTTCTTACCGTCTGCATTTCGGTTAAAATCAGGATTACTGATTGTTTTTACATTGTCTACTTTCGGTGTAATCACTGGATTTTTCGGTTCATTCTTCGGATCGTTTTTCGGATCCTCTTTAATAGTTCCTACTGCACCAATATTATTTGTATCAAATTGAATTTGTACATCGTAGAAATGATGGTAGTTCATTGAATCGATATCTACTTTTGTTTTCGCATTTAATTTCGCAAATAAGTCATCGATTTCAAACTCTACTACTCTCGTATCTGCATTTTTATCTTCACTCACTACTTTTGCATCAACAAATGCACCAGCACTTTCTGTTTGGAACTTCGTAATCCATGCACTATTTTTCAGTGTCATCGCAACATATTTCTTGCCATCTTTCACTGTTAATCTTGCTGGCTTTACAACGTATTGATTCATCATTGAAATCTCATCCGTTTTATCTTTTAACACTTTAAAAGTAACATCATATTGACCGTCTTTTAAATTTTTCGGATCAACTATTGTGTGTCCATTTTGATTATTATTTCCACCTTGATTATTGTTATCGTCTTGGTTGTTATTTCCACCTTGGTTATCGTTTCCGCCCTGGTTGTTATTTCCACCTTGGTTATCGTTTCCACCTTGGTTGTTATTTCCACCTTGGTTATCGTTTCCACCTTGGTTGCCTAAAGCTTTAATACTACCTTTATCAAATGCGAATTGAATGTCGTAGAAATGATGGTAATTCATCGCATCAATATCAACTTTCACTTTTGCATTTAACTTTTTCGATAAGTCGTCTACTTCTACTTCCACTACTCTTGTATCTAGCTCTTTATTTGTACCTAATACTTTCGCATCGACAAACGAATTATTCTTTTCAAACTCAAACTTTGTAATCCATGAGCTATTCGTTACTGTGAAAGATACATATTTCTTACCATCTTTCACTTTTAATACGCCTGGACTCTTCGTATATGTGTTCATCATTGAAATTTCGTCTGTTTTATCTTTTAGCACTTTAAAACCGATACTGTATTCACCGTCTTTAAGAGCATTGGGATCAATTGTTGTGTTATTGTCTTGGTTGTCGTTTCCGCCTTGGTTGTTGTTTCCGCCTTGGTTATTGTTTCCGCCTTGGTTGTCGTTTCCACCTTGGTTATTGTTTCCGCCTTGGTTGTCGTTTCCACCTTGGTTATTGTTTCCGCCTTGGTTGTCGTTTCCACCTTGGTTATTGTTTCCGTCTTGGTTATTGTTTCCGTCTTGGTTGTCGTTTCCACCTTGGTTATCTAACGGCTTAATGCTATCTTTATCAAATGCAAATTGAATATCGTAGAAATGATGATAATTCATTGAATCGATGTCTACTTTTACTTTTGCATTTAATTTTTTTGATAAATCTGCTACTTCTACTTCCACTACGCGTGTGTCAGCTTTCGTATCTTCACTTAATACATTCGCATCAACAAACGAACCATTTTTATCAAATTCAAACTTTGTAATCCATGCGCTATTCGTTAATGTAAATGATACATATTTCTTACCATCTTTTACTTTTAATACACCTGGATTTTTTGTATATGTGTTCATCATTGAAATTTCGTCTGTTTGATCTTTTAATGTTTTAAAATTGATGCTGTATTCACCATCTTTAATTGTTTCAGCATCTGGGTTCTTATTTCCATCCGGTTTTTCTACTTCCGGCTTTTTATCTTCATCCGGTTGTTTCTCTTCATTTTTAACTTGTTCAAGTTTATCTTGCTCAAATACAAGCTGTACGTCATGAGTTTGCTTGTAACCTTGCGATGCCACTTCAATAAATACTTTTGTATTTATTTTTTTTGATAAATCAGCTACTTCAAATTCTACTACTCTTGTATCTTTTTCTTTATCTTCACTCACTACTTTTGCATCAACAAATGCACCATCTTTTTCCGTTTGGAAATTTTTAATTAATGAGCTACTTTTTAGCGTTACAATTGCTTTTTTCTTACCATTTTCTACTTTCAATACCCCTGGATTTTCCATGTAAGTATTCATCTTAGATTCTTCATCTGTTTTATCTTTTAACACTTTAAATGGAATGCTGTACGCACCATCTTTAATTGTGTTAGAATTTGGTTGTTGATCTGAGTCAGGCTTTTGGTCGGGCTTCTGACTTGGATCCGGATTTTCATTTGGATCTGGCTTATTAGCTGGGTCCTCTTTTTCATCTCGTTTTTCTACATGAATTGGTGTAATGCTATTTTGATCGAATGAAATACGAATGTCATAGTAATGATGATAATTAAAAGCATCAATATCAACTTTTACTTTCGCATTTAATATTTTCTCTACATCTTCTACATCAAATTCTACTACCCTTGTATCGCTCTCTTTATCTTCACTAACTACATTTACATCAACGAATTGACTACCTTTTTCTGTTTCAAACTTCGTAATCCATGAACTATGCGTTAACGTAAAGGATACTTTCTTTTTCCCATCCTTCACCTTCAAAGTCCCCGGGCTTACAGAATATTGATTCATCATTGATTCTTCATCTGATGTATCTTTCAAAACTTTGAAACCAATTGAATACTCACCGTCAGCTAATTGGGTAGCTGCTTGAACTGCAAGTGGTTGTAGTGTCGACACGAATGTAAATATCGTTAAAAACATTGCAACGACAATTTTAAAATATCTGTTCAATAGAATGACTCTCCTTTTCGAAAAATTTCCAATTATTTAATACTGTTCCCATCAAATACAAAACGAATATCATATGAAGCGTTATAATTAATAATTGGGATATTAATTTTCACCTTGCCTTTTAGTTTTTCTGACAAGTCAGCAACTTCAAATTCTACTACTCTAGTATTCTCTTTTTTGTTTTCACTTAAGACTGTTGTTTCTAAGAATTGACCATCTTTTTCTACTTGAAAACTTTTAATAGAAGCACTATCTTTCACTTTAAATGAAACATATTGTTTTCCATTTTTAACGGTTAATGTTGCTGGGCTTTCAAAATAACTATTCATTCTAGATGATTCATCTTTATCGCCTTTCCACACAGTAAAAGCAATATTATATTTTCCATCAGCTAGTTGTGTAGCAGCTTTTGCATCTTGTAAACCTAGTGTTGCTATAAACGTAAATAAGACAGCAAATACGGCAATAATCATTTTAAATTGTTTAAACATATATTCATCGCCCTTCCAAAGATTTATTTACTTAACTTCACTTTACGAACTAAGAAAATACCTGAGATTAAAACTAACGCTGCAAATAATCCAATGCGAGCATCATCACCTGTTTTTGGGTTATCTGTTTTTTCAGCCTTTCCACTTTCATTTGTTCCTTTATTTGCATCTTTATTTGTTGCTTTGCTCTCTTCTTTCTTCTGCTCTTCTTTTACTTGGCCATCTTTTTTAGTTTGATTATCAGTTGTTGTTACACCAGCTGCATTGTTATCGCCGCCTACAGCTTTTACGTTTGCATCAAATGCAAAACGAATTGTGTAATGGTGGTCGTAGTTTGCACTTGGTACAACAACGTGAATCTTTACTCCTAACGGCTTAGATAAATCATCAACTTTAAATTCAACCGTTCTTTTATCAGCTGCTTCGTCTTTGCTAATTACTTTTGAATCAACGAAGTTCCCATTCTCTGGTGCTTTAAATTCTGTAATCCAAGCACTATGGTTCATTGGAACTTGTACTCTCATCTCACCATTTTTCACAATTAACTTAGCTGGTTTTTCAAAATAATCATTTGCCATTGAAGCTGAATCATCTTCCGCTTTTTTGATAACGTAGTTAATATCGTAAGTACCGTCAGCTAATTTTGCTGAAGCTTGTCCAGATGGCATTACGAGAAAAGCTAGCATACATACTAACGTTATAATAAATGCGGATAATACTGAAAACTTTCTCATTTTGCTTACTTCCTCCTTGTTTATCTTTCGTTTTATAATTTGAAAATGATAATTATTCTCAATTTATAAGAAAAAAATAATCTCTTTTACCTTTATTTAATTGTCATTACTTTATGTAATATAAGTATCATTGATTATCATTCTCACTAGAGGTCAAAAAATATAATATCCCTCAATATTCCCTATAAAAAGCAATCTAAAATAATTTAACCACTTTACTGATTATCATTCTCAACAGACTACAAAAAAAATAAACTACCTATTCTACTGTTCCATCACCCCTTCTTCAAAAATGATATAGTCATAGAAAACCTCTTCCCTTGCCCCCGTCACTTCCCTTCCAACATTTCCACAACTAAGTCAATCTTAGCCTAATGCTAATTTTTTTGTCAACTATATTATGTATAAAATTTTTAATATCTAAATTTCTCTATATACGGCTTTCCCTACAAAAAAAGAGACTTTCTTTCATAGAAAGCCTCTTTTTTCTATTTTTCTACAGCAATTTTTTGCTTTTGAAACTTAGAAACTATATAACCAATTCCTATACCGATCATACCTGGAACTAACCAGCCAATCCCTACACTATATAATGGAATCTTCTCTAAAATAGGTGCTAATGCTGCAATCTGCAGATTCGCATTGTGCAATCCATCAAAGAAACTAATCGCAAATGCCCCTACAATACCACCTACATACATTGCTAATGGAAGACGAACGTAATTTTCAACGAGTGATAATACGATAAGTACGATACCAATTGGATAAATTGCAATTAAAATTGGTAATGCTAATGCGTTTAACTGTGTTAAACCAAGATTTGCTACCATAAATGCTAATACACAGAAAATGAAAATGACTTTTTGATAAGAAAGCTTTGGTAATAACGAAGAGAAATATTCCCCACAAGCTGCAACAATACCTACAGAAGTTGTTAAACATGCTGCTGTAATTGCGATACCTAGTAATAGTGTTCCGTAGCTACCAAATAAATGATTCACGACGTTTGTTAAAATAATTCCTCCGTTTGCTCCCATTCCAAGTGAAACACTAGAAGCTCCAAGGTAAGCAAGTGCTAAATAAACAAGAAGTAAACCAAGTGCCGCAATGAATCCTGCAAAGATCGTTACTTTCGCAATGCTATTCTTATTTGTAACACCTTTTGCTTTTAAAGCATTAATGACAACATTTCCGAAAACAAGTGCTGCAAGTCCATCTAAAGTTAAATATCCGTCAATAAAACCTTTGAAAAGAGGAGCACTATACGCTTCTGTCGGTGAACCAAATTCTCCAATTGGAGTAATAAGTGCTTTACCTACGATAATTGCAATAACAGCTAATAAAATTGGAGTTAACACTTTACCGATGCGTCCCACTAATTTTGAAGGATTTAAAGCTAAATAGAAAGTTACCGCAAAGAAAATAAATGTAAAGATAACAAGTGGATAAGCCTGACCAGCTACCTCACTCGGTAAAAATGGTGCAATGCTCATTTCATAAGCAACAGTCCCTGTACGTGGCACACTAACAAATACGCCTAAACATAAATAAATTGCAGTAATGAAAATTAGCGCGAATACAGGATGTACACGTCCTGCCAATTCATTAATATCTCCCTTTAGAGCTATAACAATAACCCCTAATAAAGGCAGTCCTACACCCGTTACGATAAAGCCAAACAACGCGATCCATACATCTGTTCCAGCACCTTGCCCTAACGCTGGTGGGAAAATCATATTACCTGCACCGAAAAATAGTGCAAATAACATTAAACTTATTGCAAACATCTCAGAAAACTTTAAAGATGATTTCATTTCTACTAACCCCCTAATTAATTGTTCGATTAACAAAATATTCTGAATCAAAATCCGTCACATATCCTCTTTCAAGCATACTTCCCCGTAAAAGAACGCAAAAAACACCCGTCCCTAACAAAGGGACGAGTGTTGAAATCGTGGTTCCACCCTTATTCTAATAAAATGAATTTATAACGAAATAAGCTCATTTTATAGCTCGTGTAAATTGATAACGGTTTTATCCGCCAAGAATTACAATGCATCATGCAGTTCACTCTTGAAGTTTAGAGGTGGTAAGTTTGTCTTTCCGTATTAGGAAGCTCACAGCCTAAGGCTTCCCTCTCTGAGAATCGTCAAAAACAACTCATGTCCTCATCATTACTTTTATAAAATATCTTGTCGAAACTTGTTGTTTTTTATTATATGGGCTATTTTTTAAAAAATCAATAGTTTTATTTTTTCTGACAAAAAAATATAGGGAGAAAACTTTCCTCCCTATAACTGCCCTGTTAATATTTCTAATTCCTCAGCTGTAATGTCTCGCCATTTTCCAGCTTCAAGCTCATTTAGCTCTATATTCATAATGCGCACTCGCTTTAGCTTTGTTACAGTAAACCCGAAAGCACGACTCATTCTACGAATTTGCCTATTCATTCCTTGCGTTAGGACGATGCGAAATGTAGATTGATCGACTCTCGTCACTTTACATGGCTTCGTCATTCCACCTTTAATCTTTACACCGCTGGACATCTCATTAATAAACCAGTCTGTAAACGGCTTATCGACAGTAACAACATATTCTTTCTCATGCTCATGATCACCGTGCAAAATTTGATTGGCAATCGCACCGTCATTCGTTAATAAAATGAGTCCTTCCGATGCTTTATCTAATCGCCCAACAGGAAAGATTCGCTCTGGATAATTGATATAATTAATAATATTATCTTCAATATGATCGGCTGCTGTACAAGTAATTCCGACTGGTTTATGAAAGGCAATATACACCTTTTCTTTCTCTTCTTTTTCAATAACCTGTCCATCAATCGTTACAATATCACCATCGCTCACGAGTGCACCGTGCGTACATATTTCGCCGTTAATAGCCACGCGGCCCGCTTTAATGAGACGGTCTGTTTCGCGTCTTGAGCAGGACTTTGCTTCGCTTATGTATTGGTTGATTTTCATGTTTTATTCCTTTTCTTATAGATTAAAAGCGTCAATCCATGGCAATATCATTATGCCAAGATTGACGCTCCTTCACTTCGCAAAAACAACTAAATAAATAACCCCAATCACCAAAAATATTCCGCAACAAGCTAACAATACTTTTGCAAGTTTGTCCATAAACATATAATGGTTTCCCCTTTTGTTTGGTTGTTTGCTATTTTAATTCGACGACTGTTACGCCTAGGCCTCCCTCACCCATGTCACCGTAGCGGTAGTTTTTCACGCCGCGATGTTTCTTCAAGTAATCTTGTACACCTTGGCGAAGCGCTCCTGTTCCTTTACCGTGAATAATTGACACACGAGGATAGCTTGCAAGCTGTGCATCGTCTAAATATTTTTCAACGCGCATCATTGCATCTTCATAACGTTCGCCGCGAAGATCAAGCTCTAACGACACGTGATAATCTCTACCCTTCACACTTGCGACTGCTTTTTTCTCTGTTTGCTTCGGTGTATTAATGTATTCCATATTGGATTCTTTCACTTTCATCTTCAGAATACCAATTTGTACGCTCCACTCTGTATCACTTACTTTTTCAAGCAATTGACCTTTTTGACCGAACGTTAACACTTTTACTTCATCGCCTGCACGTAATTGTTGTTTTGGCGCCGTGTTTTTCACGTTTACTTTTTGTTTCTTCACAAGCTCTGGCGCTGCCCCTTCTAGACGGCTCTTCGCTTCAATAAGCTCATGGTCTTTCACATTTACAAGCTGTGCTTTACGCAATTGACGAAGTTCATGAATAATGCCTTCTGCTTCTTTCTTCGCAGCTTCGACTTTTTCTTCCCCTTCTTTTTGCGCTTTTAATAATTTTTCATCGCGCTCATCATTAAATTCAATAATTTGACGTTGTAATTCGCGATGAAGTTTTTCAGATTGCTTACGATGTTCTTCCGCTTCTTTTCGTTCGTGCTCTGCACTTTTTTGGCTTTCTTCTAGCTTTGCAATCATATTTTCGATTTTGTTCGTATCTGTACTAATATGATTACGAGCGCGATCAATAACGCGATCAGACAAACCAAGACGCTTCGAAATTTCAAAGGCGTTACTACGTCCTGGTACACCGATTAATAATTTGTACGTTGGGCTTAATGTATTCACATCAAACTCTACGCTTGCATTTATAACTTGTTCACGATTATATCCGTACGCTTTCAGCTCTGGATAGTGAGTCGTTGCAACAACGCGAGCACCACGGTTATACACTTCATCTAAAATAGAAATTGCTAGTGCAGCCCCTTCTTGCGGATCTGTCCCAGCACCTAATTCATCAAATAGAACTAAACTTTCAAAATCAGCACGTTCTAAAATATCTACAATGTTTACCATATGAGAAGAGAATGTACTTAAATTTTGTTCAATCGATTGCTCATCACCGATATCAGCAAAGATGTTTTTAAATACACATATCTCTGATTCATCCATTACCGGAATATGAAGACCCGATTGCGCCATTAAGACACAAATACCGACTGTTTTAAGTGTAACTGTTTTACCACCTGTATTCGGTCCTGTAATAACGATTGTTGTAAAGTCTTTACCAAGCATAATGTTATTTGGCACGATAATTTCCGGATCAATAAGCGGATGGCGTGCTTGTTTTAAATCCATGTAGCGTTCATTATTTACGATTGGCTTCGTCGCTTTAATTCGCTTCGCATAAAGAGCTTTCGCAAAAATAAAATCAAGATTTGCAACTACTTCTACGTTCGATAAAACGATATCAGCTTCCACTGCTACTTCTTCCGTTAACATCATTAAAATGCGTTCTACTTCTTGTTTTTCTTTCACACGTGCTTCTTGCAGTGCGTTATTTAGTTCCACAATTACTTGCGGCTCGATAAATAATGTTTGTCCAGAAGCCGATTGGTCATGAACAATACCACCATATACACCGCGGTACTCTTGTTTTACTGGAATTACGTAACGGTCGTTACGTATTGTCACAATTGCATCTGATAACATTTTTTGTGCGTTTGAAGAACGCGTCATGTTTTCTAATTTTTCACGAATACGGCTTTCCGCAGTACGAATTTGGTTACGAATACCACGCAATTTGTCGCTTGCGCTATCGACTACTTCACCGCCGTCACCGATACAATTTGTAATTTTCTTTTCTAAATCATATAAAGATATAATTTGCGCAACATGTCCTTCTAGAATCGGAAGCTCTACGCCATTCTCAGCCATGTCTTCAATAAATCGTTTCATCTGGCGGCTACCATACATCGTACTTGCGATTTCGATTAACTCATGCGGACTTAACATACTCCCAATTTTCGCACGCTTAACATTTGAGCGAATATCAGAAATCCCTCCAAGTGGTACATGTCCTTTTAAACGGATAACTTTCGCTGCCTCATCCGTTGTTTCTTGCAGTTCCACAATTTCTTCAAAATCTGTGCTTGGCACTAAATTCTTCACCTTGTCACGACCAAGTGAAGATGCTGTATGTTCAAGTAATTGTTCTTTTACTTTATTGTATTCTAATACACGCAACGTTCTTTCTAACATGTTGCAAGTCCCCCTTGTGTTACTTATTACGTTTAATATAGTCTAATAAACGTTCAATATCCCATGTGTTAATCACGTTATCTTTTTGAATCCAACCTTTACGCGCTGCTGCTACACCTGTTTCCATATCTTCTAACATTTCAAATGTATGGGCATCCGTATTAATCGCTACTTTTACACCAACATCTTGTGCTTGTTTTAATAATTTCGCACTTAAATCTAGACGGTTTGGATTTGCATTTAATTCTAAAATTGTATTTGTTTCTTTTGCGAGTTGGATTAATAAATCTGTATCTACATCGTAACCCTCACGACGCCCAAGAAGACGTCCTGTCGGATGGGCAATCATTGTAACATGCTTATTCTCAAGTGCAGTGCGAAGACGTTTCATAATCGTTTCACGGTCTTGTGAGAAGCTAGAATGAATCGCTCCAATAACATAATCTAGTTCTGCTAATACTTCATCATCAAAATCAAGTGTTGCATCTGGTAAAATGTCCATTTCGATCCCGCGCAAAATTGTAATGTCTGGGTACTTTTCATTCATACGTTCAATTTCTTTCGCTTGTTCACGAAGACGCTCTTTCGTTAAACCGTTCGCTACTTTCAAGTATTGCGAGTGATCAGTAATTGCCATAAATTTATACCCACGAGCACGGCATGCCTGTACCATTTCCTCGATTGAAAAAGCACCGTCACTCCACGTTGTATGCATATGTAAATCACCTTGTATATGAGAGAACTGAATTAAGTTCGGATACTCTTTAATTAATTCAATTTCTTTTCCATCTTCACGCACTTCTGGTGGGATGAATGGAAGACCAAAGTGGGCGAAGAATGCTTCTTCTGTGTCGAATGTTTTCACTTCACCTGTCTCTAAGATTTCCACACCATATTCACTAATTTTCTCGCCTCTATCTTTCGCGATTTGGCGCATTTTTACGTTATGGTCTTTTGATCCTGTGAAATGGTGAAGAGTTGTAATAAACTCTTCTGGTTTTACTAAGCGGAAATCAATTGAAATATCATATTCATATTGAAGACGAACAGACACTTTCGTATCTCCACTTGCAATCACTTCAATCATATTATCAAATTGTAGTAAATGTTCACGTACTACTGCTGGCTCCGTCGTTGCAATGATGAAATCTAAGTCCTTCACTGTCTCACGAACACGGCGTAAACTACCAGCGCGTGAGAAACGAATTATTTCAGCAACATTCGACAATTTCTCCTCTATTTCCCCGGCAATAGGCAATACCATCGCAATTGGTAAACGCTCTGGACGAGAGCCTACTTGATCAATTGCTTCTAATATTTTCTCTTCTGTTTTCTTACCGAATCCCGCTAAAGCTTGCACTTTATTTTCTTCACAAACAGCTTTTAACGTTTCCATATCAACAACACCAAGTTCTTTGTATAACTTGGCCACCTTCTTACCACCAAGTCCTGGTAGTTTTAATAGTGGTAATAAACTGCTTGGTACTTCTTTTTCAAGTTCTTGTAGTACTTCAGATGTTCCCGATTCTATATATTCTTGAATAACTGCTGCCGTTCCTTTTCCGATACCTGGAATCTTTGTGAAATCTTCAATTTCAGAAAGACTACGGTCATCACTTTCCAGTGCTGCCGCCGCTTTACGGAATGCAGATATTTTAAATGGATTCGCGCCCTTTAGTTCCATAAACAGGCCGATTGTCTCTAGTAATTTGATAACTTGTTTTTTATTCACTTTCATCATTGCCCCGCCTTTCTTTCATAGAAAAAAACTTCTCTTTCCGAAAAAAGAGAAGTTACACTCTGCTACCTGTCTGCCATAGTTCCTTCACCTTTTCAGAAAGAATCGGTGTATCGTCTACAATTATTTTGCTAATTGATGATTTTTGTAATGGTGTTTGTATTTGTTCAATTGGAAGAATTGATCCAACAATAATTAAGACAAACAGAATGATATACACTTCTAAAAAGCCAAGAAGTGCCCCAGCAACCGCATTGACTTGCTTTAAAACTGGGATTTCTGCAAACATATTCAGTAAATTACCAAGTAGTGAAAGTGCGATTTTTGTAATAATAAATAATACGATAAACGCAATTGCTTGATAGAAGACACCCTCAATATTATTCGCATCTATCCATTCTGGAACAGAAACATTCTTATCAAATGGATACGGAATAATTTTCGCAAGTGCTGGCGCTAAATCTTTACAATACCAGTATGCAACGAGGTATGCGATAATAAAGCTTGTTAACTTTACAAGTTGCAAAATAAATCCTCTGCGTAAACCGAGGAAGAATCCCATAACAAGCAATAAAATGATAATAATATCAATCATGTTTATTCAATTCCTTTTTGTGTCATACTTTCTTTCAATTTCTCATGTTCTTCTTTTAATTTTATGTAATCGTGTATGACGTTTACCGCCGTCAATACCGCTAGTCTACTTGTATCAAGCGAAGGATTCTTGGCATTGAGTTCGCGCATTTTATCATCCACAATCGCTGCTACCATGCGGATATGACTTGTACTTTCATCGCCAACAACTGAATACTGTTGGCCATATATTTCTACATTAATTCGACTTTTATTTCCCTTTTGTTGTGACAACTCACCGGCCTCCAATCACGTACAGAATCCTAAAGTTTATCATACCATGAACCATCATAATATGGAAACAGAAAGAACAATCCGATATGATAAAAATAACAACATAAAAAAGGAGCGACCATTTTGTCAAATTCTATCGTAATACAAACAAGTTCTACAGTAATTGAAGACATGAAACAACAATACAAACAAGCACTTAGCCCCAAAATTCCGCAAGGCGGTATCTTTATGGCAAAAGTTCAATCTTGCACAATTACAGCTTATAAATCAGGAAAAGTAATGTTCCAAGGAGGCCGTGCTGAAGCTGAAGCTGCTCGTTGGCAAACTGTCTCTCAAACACCGAAATCAGCTGTGAAAAAATCGGTTGATTCACATCGTTATGCGCCGCCCACTTCCATCGGTACAATGTCTATTCTAGGATCAGACGAAGTAGGTACTGGTGATTACTTCGGACCGATGACAGTAGTTGCTGTATATGTGGATGCGAAGCAAATTCCACTTTTAAAAGAACTTGGTGTAAAAGACTCAAAAAACTTAAACGATGCTCAAATTGCTGAGATTGCAAAACAACTCCTTCACGTTGTTCCTTACAGCTCCCTCGTTCTTCACAATGAAAAATATAATGAGCTATTTGATAAAGGAAACAACCAAGGTAAACTGAAAGCTTTACTGCATAATAAAGCAATTACAAACTTATTGGCAAAAATTGCACCTACAAAACCAGAAGGCATCTTAATCGACCAATTTACACAGCCTGATACATACTATAAATATTTAGCGAAACAAAAACAGGTACAGCGTGAAAATGTGTATTTCGCTACAAAAGGTGAAAGCGTCCATTTAGCAGTAGCCGCCGCTTCCATTTTGGCTCGTTACTCATTCGTAAAACAATTTGACGAACTAAGCAAAAAAGCTGGTATGCCACTTCCAAAAGGTGCAGGTAAACAAGTTGATATCGCCGCTGCTAAATTAATTCAAAAGATCGGAAAAGAAAGACTACCTGAGTTTGTGAAACTGCATTTTGCTAATACAGAGAAAGCGTTTCGCTTACTGAAAAAATAACTACTTTTTAGTATCGACAGGATATGGATGAACTAAACAAGGCGAAAAGAATTGGATTCTTTTCGCCTTTTATGGATGATATAACAACCTAGAAATTACCCTTTATTTCATCACAGTACTCAAAAATGTAAAAAATCCCATTTTTGTTATAATCAATAGTAAAAACCTCTTATTTTTGTTATAATCTAAATATACAGAATATAAATAGCCCAAGGAGAGATTCCTATTGCTACTTCTACAAATGATTCTAAATATTTTACTAGGGGATCCACATGAACGCCAATTCAAAATTAGAGAAAACGTTCAGCTACTAAGTGAACAACGAGAATTCAACAATTTAATAGAGCGCTATGGTCGATCTTTTTTATTAAACTTTCGGATTCGAAAATTTATCGGGAAACACGATGCCCACTTGTTAATTCGAAATCCAGTCAAGCTACAATACTTCTGTGAGGAACTTGAATTTATGATTAAAAGAAGAGGATTGTTTAAATAAGGAGAGAATTCATATGAACTCTGAAAAGGTTAAAAAGTTATTATATGTTTTCGTACACCTCGTAGGCCCGCTTTCTTACCTCATTATCTCTACCATTTGGGGAGCTTTTTTCACTTCCAAATCTACATTCGAAAATATATCTGATAATCTTTGTGTGATGGCCATCTATTACGTGTTTATAAGCTTACTGTGGTTTTTCTATTTAGGTCGATTAGACAAAGACGTCGATAAGATTATACAAGAGATTCATAACAACAAGATGTAATACATATAAAAAAGGAGAGCCGCCAAGACTCTCCTTTTTGTGTTAACTTCGCTTCTGCTTCTTATTTGATGAAGATACTTTATGAGAACCCGTTTCATGCGTAGTTGTTCCTTGTCCTTCCACCTCTGAAGAACCTAGGCTTGATCTAGAATGATCTGTTTTCACTTTCTTACTCATTACAATCACCCCCAAGATTACTTTTTACTTAAGGGTAAAAAACTATTCAACATAACCATCTGAACATATACTGGCTACTCTTTTATCCTCCTGTCTGTTTTTCACTAATGTCCCATAGACGTTTTGCGACATCCTTATCCAAAGCGGCTTCAGATGTTTTCCCCACTTGCTTGTCGGCATAGTAACAGCCACTATGGTCAATGAATCCATTTGATTCTGCTAGCCATATTAAAGTTTCCGCACCTTCCTCGGGTGTACGAGAGAAAGGTTTCATTGCTGCCATAGTTAAGCGAGCAACCAGACCATTGTCCTGGTTAAAATTCGTATTCACTAGCCCCGGGTCAAAGCTATAAGCACTAACACCCGTTCCCTCCAACCGCTGTGCCAATTCAAAGGTGAATAAAATGTTAGCTAGTTTTGTTTGCGCATAACGCATTGTAGGACCGCCCATGAACTTCTTAACACCGCGATACAGTTGTTCTGCATCTAGATCACCGAAATCAATTCCCTTTTTAGCCATTTTGTGACCGTGAGATGCGGTGGTAATGACACGAGCAGGAGCACTTTCTTTTAAACGCTCCAACAACAAATTAGTGAGTAAGAATGGACCTAAATGGTTTACTGCCCAGGTCATCTCCAAACCGTCCTCCGTAATTTGCCTTGTTTGAAATAAAGCACCAGCATTATTCACTAATATATCAATTCTCGGGCACCGTTCTAAAATCTCAGTAGCTACCCGGCGTATAGATTGTTGGGAAGCCATATCAGCCAGAAATAAATCTACCGTCACATTCCCATTCGTTAAATTTTCGAGTTGAGTCATAACATCATTCGCTTTTACTTCATTACGTGCAATGATTCCTAGCTTGGCACCGCGTTCTGCAAATACCTTAGCTGCCGATAATCCAATACCACTTGTTGCACCAGTGATTACTATATACTTGTCACGCAATGTCCACTTTGTCTGACTTGGAATTTCCCCCATTGTACAAAAACCCCTTCCCTTGCCCATAAATATTTCATTCGTTTTACTATATGTGAGAGATGAACGAACCTATGAACAACATTTTCCAAACAAAAAAAGCGAGAGCAGTTGCTCTCGCTTTTTTTATCTTAAAACTCCGAAGAACCTGGAGTTCTTGGGAATGGAATTACGTCACGGATGTTAGCCATACCAGTGATGTACATTAGGAAGCGCTCAAAACCTAGACCGAATCCAGCGTGTTTTGTACCGCCGTATTTTCTAAGTTCTAAGTACCACCAGTAGTCCTCTTCGTTCATACCTAATTCTTTAATTCTGTCTACTAAAACGTCTATTCTTTCTTCACGTTGGCTACCGCCGATTAATTCGCCGATGCCAGGAACTAGAAGGTCAGTAGCTGCTACTGTTTTACCATCTTCGTTCATACGCATGTAGAATGCTTTAATGTCTTTCGGATAGTCAGTTACGAATACAGGGCGTTTGAAGATTTCTTCTGATAAGTATCTTTCGTGCTCTGTTTGTAAGTCAATACCCCATTCTACTGGGTATTTGAATTCAGCACCTGATTCTTGAAGTACTTTAATTGCTTCTGTATAAGTGATGCGACCGAAGTCAGAGTTAATTACGTTGTTCATGCGCTCTAGAACTGTTTTATCAACGAAGCTGTTGAAGAAGTCCATTTCTTCTGGTGCATGTTCTAATACATATTTCATTGCATATTTCAGCATATCTTCTGTAAGATCCATTACATCGCCTAATTCAGCGAATGCAATCTCAGGCTCAACCATCCAGAACTCCGCTGCGTGGCGAGTTGTGTTTGAGTTTTCTGCACGGAATGTAGGTCCGAATGTGTACACATCACGGAACGCTAATGCATAAGCTTCAGCATTAAGCTGTCCACTTACTGTTAAGTTTGTTTCTTTACCGAAGAAGTCTTTTGATTCGTCAACTTGTCCGTCTTCACCTTTTGGTACGTTGTTTAAATCTTGCGTTGTTACGCGGAACATTTCGCCTGCACCTTCTGTATCACTACCAGTGATGATTGGTGTGTGAACATGTACAAATCCACGCTCTTGGAAGAATTGGTGAATTGCAAATGCTGCGATAGAACGCACGCGGAATGTTGCTGAGAATGCATTTGTTCTTGGACGTAAGTGAGCGATTGTACGTAAGTATTCAAACGTGTGACGCTTCTTTTGAAGTGGGTAATCAGAATCTGATAAGCCCTCGATATCAATTTTTTCTGCTTTAATTTCAAATGGTTGCTTCGCTCCAGGCGTTGCAATTACTTTACCTTCTACTTTAACTGAAGAGCTAAGTGGAAGTTTTGCAATTTCTTTGAAGTTCTCTAATTCTGTATCGAAAACGATTTGAACGCCTTTGAAGAAGCTACCGTCGTTTAATTCGATGAAACCAAATGCTTTTGAATCACGTAAGTTACGAATCCACCCTGATACTTGTACTGTTTGATCTGCATACTTTTCTGTATCTCTATACAGACTTTTTACTAATGTGTTTTCCATAGTGAAATTCTCCTTTGCTGATATATTTAAATACAAAAAAACCTTTCATCCATAAAGGGACGAAAGGTTAAACTTCGCGGTACCACCCAATTTGTCATAAAGACCAACTTTAACTCGTATGTAATACATACTTCCCGGTTTGTAACAGGCCGGATTCCCGTCTAAGTCTACTCTTGAATACAAAATCCAATTTCGGTTAGCAACTCCAAGGTGTTCTTCACATATACCGCCTCATCAGGCTCTCACCGCCCCTGACTCGCTTTGGATTATAGTATATACTACTTTTCCTTATCATCGTCTTTCGTTTTGTTAAACTAAAATTAATGTACTACATTCGAGGGAAAGATGCAAGGTGTATATCAACTGTTTAACACCTCGTCTAATAACAGAATAATTTTGTCGTTCTCTGTCGATAAGTCGATATATCTTGTTGAAACGGCGATATATAAAAAAGCTGCCGGAAAAATTCCGGCAGCTTTTTTTATTACTTACGTAACTCCGCACCAAATTTCTCTTCTACCGCTGTTAATACACGGTTATGTGCTTCTGTTACTTCTTCGTCTGTTAACGTACGTTCTGCATCGAAGTAGGTCATAGAGAATGCAAGTGATTTCTTGCCTTCTTCCATTTTTTCACCTTCGTATAAATCAAATAGTGTTACGTCTTTCAGAAGTTCTCCGCCAGCTTCAGCAATGACTTGCTTCATTTCACCAGCTTTTGTTTCTGTTGTTACTACAACAGCCATATCACGTGTCATAGATGGGAAACGTGGGATTGCTGAGTAGTAAGTTTCTTCCACGTCTGCACCAAATACTTTTGCAAGAGATAGTTCGAATACGAATGTATCTTTCACATCTAATTGTTTTTGCGATTCTGGGTGCAATTGACCGATGAATCCAATTACTTCGCCATCTAATACGATGTCAGCTGTACGGCCTGGGTGCATACCTTCACGTTTTGCTGGTGCATATGCGATTTGATTTGCAACGCCAAGTATGTCGAATAATCCTTCTAGCACACCTTTCATAACGAAGAAGTCTACTACTTTCTTCTCACCTTGCCATGCATGGTGAAGAGCAAGACCTGTCATAACACCTGCAAGATGTTGTTCTTCTTTCGGAAGTTCTCCTGCTTCTGTCGGTAAGAAGATAGAACCTACTTCGTATAAAGCAACACTATCGTTTTTACGAGCATTATTGTATGAAACTGCTTCTAACAATTGTGGTACTAAGCTTAAACGAAGTTGACTACGCTCTTCACTCATTGGAAGCGCAAGATTTACAGGAGCTTTTTCGTTCGGCTCTACCATATATTGTTTTGCTTTGTCAGCGCTTGTTAATGAATATGTGATTGCTTCATATAAACCAGCACCTTCTAAGAAGCGACGTACTTTACGACGTTTCGTTTGTGCTGCTGTTAATTTACCACGAGTCATCGTTCCAGAAGGTAATGTAACTGGAATGTGATCATAACCATACAGACGGCCCACTTCTTCTACTAAGTCTTCTGAAATTGTAATATCAGGACGACGTGCCGGTACATTTACATGGAATGTGCCTTCAACTTCTGTGAATGGGAATTTCAAGTTTGTGAACATTGTACCCATTTCACTTGCAGAAATATCTGTACCTAATACACGGTTTACTTTCTCAGCTGTAACAGATACTGTACGCTCTTGTACTTGTAAGTTATCAGCTTCTACTACACCTTCAAGTGCTTCACCACCAGCGTATTTCGCCATTAAAGCAGCTGCGTGTTGAATCGCTTCAAATGTACGTGTTGGGTCGATTCCTTTTTCGAAACGTGCACTTGATTCACTACGAAGACCTAAGTCTTTTGATGTACGGCGTACTGTTTGACCTGCAAAGTATGCAGACTCGATTAAAACGTTTACCGTCTCATTTGTAACTTCAGAATCAGCTCCGCCCATTACCCCAGCAACAGCTAAAGCTTTTGTACCGTTTGTAATTACAAGGTGGTGGCTTTGTAACGTACGTTCTTGATCATCTAATGTTTCAATTTTTTCGCCTTCTTTTGCAAGACGAACAACGATTTCTTTTGAACCTAATTTATCGTAATCGAATGCATGTAACGGTTGACCGTATTCCATTAAAATATAGTTTGTAATATCAACTACATTGCTAATTGGGCGAATACCAGCTGCCATAAGGCGAGTTTGCATCCACATTGGTGATGGACCAATCTTTACGTTCTTAACCATTTTCGCAATGTATAACGGATTTTCTTCTTTCGCTTCTACACTTATAGAAATGTAATCAGAAGTTTTTTCTGCTGTTTCTTGTAAGTTGATAGCTGGAAGTTTTACTTCACGGCCGTAAATAGCAGCTACTTCATATGCAACACCTAACATGTTTAAGCAATCTGCACGGTTTGGTGTTAAACCAAGCTCAAGTACTTCATCATGTAAGTTTAAAATTTCAAGTGCATCTGCACCAACTTCAGCGTCACTTGGGAAGATGAAGATTCCATCTGCGTAATCTTTCGCAACTAGTTTCCCATTAATGCCAAGCTCTTGAAGGGCACAAACCATACCATGAGAAGCTTCACCGCGTAGTTTTGCTTTTTTAATTTTGAAGTTACCAGGAAGTACAGCGCCAACTTTTGCAACCGGTACTTTTAAACCTTTTGCAATATTAGCAGCTCCACAAATAATTTGTACTGGCTCTTCTTCACCGATATCGATTAAGCATTTGCTTAATTTGTCAGCTTCTGGGTGTTTTTCACATTCTAATACGTGACCAACTACAACACCTTTTACACCTTTATTTAATACTTCAACGCCTTCTACTTCAATACCACTTTTCGTGATTTTGTCTGTTAGTTCTTGTGCTGTTACATCTTTAATATCTACATACTCTTGTAACCAACGATATGATACGAACATATTTATCCTCTCCTTCCCTTACGCTCGTTTGAATTGTTGTAAGAAACGTACATCATTTGTATAGAAATGACGAATGTCATCAACGCCGTATTTCAACATTGCGATACGCTCTGCGCCCATACCGAATGCGAAACCTTGATATTCTTTTGAATCATAACCAGCCATTTCAAGTACGTTCGGGTGAACCATACCTGCGCCTAAAATTTCGATCCAACCAGTTCCTTTACAAGTGCCGCAACCTTTACCGTGACACATCATACAAGAAATATCCATCTCGACAGATGGCTCTGTGAATGGGAAGAAACTTGGACGAAGACGGATTTCACGATCTTCACCGAACATCTTTTTCACGAATACTTGTAATGTACCTTTTAAATCACTCATGCGAATGTTTTTATCAATTACAAGACCTTCAATTTGCATGAACTGGTGTGAATGCGTCGCATCATCATCATCGCGTCGATACACTTTACCAGGACAAATAATTTTAATTGGTCCTTTTTCTTTGTTATTTTCCATCGTACGTGCTTGCACAGAAGATGTATGTGTACGTAATAACGTTTCTTCTGTAATGTAAAATGTATCTTGCATATCACGCGCTGGGTGATCTTTCGGTAAGTTTAATGCTTCAAAGTTGTAGTAGTCTTTTTCTACTTCTGTTCCTTCAGCTACTTCATAACCCATACCGATAAATACATCTTCAATTTGCTCAACAACTGCTGTTAACGGATGGTGACAACCTGTTTCAACAGGTCGACCTGGCAGTGTAACATCAATTGTTTCAGTAGCTAATTTCGCTTCAATTACTGCTTTTTCTAAGTTGCCAATTTTGTCTTCTAGACGCGTTTGAATCGCTTCACGTACTTCATTTACTAATGCTCCCATACGTGGACGCTCTTCTGCTGATAATTTTCCCATGCCGCGTAATACTTCTGTAATTGGACCTTTTTTTCCTAAATACGCTACGCGTACGTCGTTTAAGCCCTTTAGCTCTTTCGCTTCTTCAATAAGCTCTAACGCTTTTTGCTTTAGCTCTTTTAAACGTGCTTCCATTTGGAACCCTCCTAATTTTAAAAATAAAAAAACCTCGCTCCCAAAAAGGGACGAGGTAAATTCGCGGTACCACCCTAAATTGACAGAACAAGTCTGCCCACTCATTAGTTATAACGATCAATTCTGACCGGAACGCCTTTACATATAAATGGTCCTGGCGTCAACTCCAGAGGTGAATTCACTTCCGTCTACCATAAGAATGCTTTCAGTCTACGGCACTCTCTCCCTATATGGCGATTTTGTAAGCTACTCTTCTCTATCAACGTTTTTCGTTATTTAACTTTTATTGTATGTTCATTACGAACATATACTTCAACTTATTATAAGAAGTTTTTTATTTGTTCGCAACTGGGCTTTGTAAATAATACGTTAAAATCCCTGCTGCAACCGCAACATTTAATGATTCTGCCCCACCATAAATCGGAATATACAAGTTTTGATCAGTCTTTGCAAGAATTTCTTGGCGTACGCCGCTTCCTTCATTTCCTACAATTAATGCAAAACTTCCGGCCGGTGTTACTTCAACGTGCGGAACTCCATTTTCAAGAGCTGTTCCATATACAGGGACGTTATTTTCTTTTAACTTGTCTACCCACTCTTCTAAGTTCCCTTTTACAACCGGTAAGTGGAAAATAGAACCTTGTGTAGAGCGTAGTACTTTACTATTATAAACATCAACGCACCCTTCTCCAAGCACAACGGCATGAATACCAGCTGCATCAGCTGTACGAATAATCGTTCCCAAATTACCTGGGTCTTGAAGGCCGTCTAATAAAAGAAATTTCCCATCAGTAAGAGCTACTTCTTTCTCATGTTTCTCACAAACAGCAAATACGCCTTGCGTTGTTTCTGTTTCGCGAAGTACTTTTACAATTGCTTCAGGCACGATATACATTTCAACATCATTAACTGTCCAATCTTTCGGAAGATCTGTCTGATCTGAAACGATAAGTTCTGTTACAACTCCCGCCTTTAACGCTTCCTCTACTAAATGGAATCCTTCTACAAAAAATAAACCTTTTTTATCGCGCTCTTTTTTCGTCTGCAGCTTTTTCCACTGCTTCACACGCGGGTTTTGTACTGAATCAATGTTTTTCATAATATGTATTTCCCTCTCTTCTTGTCTTATCATTATAGCCTATTTTTCATACATATTTACATAAAAAAGAACAAAAACTAACGTCAGTTTCAATTCTGAAGAAGAGGTGAAGATAATGAGTTTTAATTTACGCGGCGCTGTATTAGCGAATGTATCTGGAAATTCACAAGACCAATTACAAGAAACGATTGTCGATGCAATTCAAAGCGGTGAAGAAAAAATGCTTCCAGGTCTTGGCGTTTTATTTGAAGTCATTTGGAAAAATGCTGATGAAAATGAAAAACACGAAATGTTAGGAACACTGGAGCAAGGATTAAAAAAATAAACAATAAAAGGTCACCTTAGAGAAAAACTAAGGTGACCTTTTATTTCTATAAAGTGAAACTTTAATCAGTGGGGGTTTTGTTCATCCCCCGCTGATTATTAGTTGAACCAATCGGGCGTTTACGGGCAGTTTATCTCCCACCTAACTTCTTTGCTCTAGCCGAATTTTGAGGTGGGAGTTTTACTGCCCGTTAATGCGGGATAAAATTTTTCTTCTCCTAAACATTTCTACTTTACTAAAAGCTAATTGATGGAGTACAATGTTCAAAATACATTTAAACCGATTGATTTTCTTCATATACATCAATGGATAAAAGGAGTGAATGTTTTATGCACCGTATTACGCTTGAACAAATTTTTAAACATCACATTACACAAAAATATGTAAACCGTTCTGGAATGGTCCACGCGATTGCTGTCGCTTACCATGCGTTTCACTTAGCTAAAAAGCATCACGCCTCAGTCGATGCTGCGACAAAGGCTGGTTTCCTTCATGATATCGGACATCACACATGGTACAGTGAGGGAGAATGGGACTATGACTTGTATAAAAAGAATGATATACATGCGATTAAAGGAGCGGAAAGAGCTCATAAATTGCTTATTAGATTAGGGGAACACCCGAAACTAGCAAAAGAAATTTCTGTTGCAATTCTTCTGCACACTGATTCTTTCCTACTAGAACAAACGCTTGAAAGAACACCTCTACAAAACGTTATTAAGTGGGCCGATGAAGCCGATGAAGAACCAGGCGGAGCACACCATTATAGAACGATTTCTTATGAAAAAGCACTAAAAGCAATGCAGCAGTTAGATCGATTGGTAGAGCGTGAATTGCAAATAGAGCAATCGAAATCGAATAACAAAACAGAACATAGTTACCAATGAGAAAGAGGCATCACTACAGAGTGATACCTCTTTTATTATTTTCCCCTAAAAAGACACGAAATATTTCAAATTTTAATCTTGTATGTAATATTTAAACGTAACATTCCAAATTCAAATCAACTATAATTTTATATATAAATATAAAGAGGTGATTTGAACATATGCAACCCGCTGCACAGATTCCACACGAACAGAAAAACTCCATGTCATGGTTACAATTTCTTGGAGTTTTATTCATTCTCTTTCCGTGTCTCTCATTAATAAATATACTCTTTACATTTTTACCTATTGAGTTATATGGATACATTAACCCAGATACAAATAAACCTTTGCTTGAATCTATAAAAAATGTAAGTTATGAATTAGTTGCCCTACTTTTACTAATCGTATATATCATGAAATATAAACCACTGAAAGAACTAGTATTACCTATATTTGATTTTCGAGTTTTAAAATCTTTTCAGATGTACATCTATGTTCTCATTTATTATGTACTCACCTTGTTTGTAGATATGTTTGTATTAGATAAATTATTCCCTTCATCCGTACAAGAACAGTCTGATGCATTGCAACTTTCAACACTAGAGCACTATCCACTTCTCTTACTTCTAGCTGGTGGGATTTTTGCACCTATTTTTGAAGAGCTTGTATGCAGAGGTATTCTTCTTCGTTTTTTCGAAGAGAAGTTTACCTTTTGGCCAGCTGTAATTCTCTCAAGTTTAATTTTCGGGATTGCTCATACGTACTCTGTGGGAATTATGGTTAGCGCATTTATGACGGGAATATTTGCTTGTTTATTGTACAAACAAACTAAATCTATTATTCCAGCTATACTATTACATATTTTGACTAATATAATCGCCTTTTCAACGTAAAAAAGAGGTATCATCCCGATACCTCTTTCATTCTTTTATAACAACTTCAAACTCTTCTTCTCTTAACACTTTTCGATCATTCGTATCTTTACTACTCATTTCTATCAAATTATTCACATTCATTAATAATATCCAAAATAAACCTCATGTAGTAAAATATTACTTAATTAACATAAAAGGAGTTTACATATGTTCAGTATTATTTGGATGCTTTTCATGCCACTTCTCATGTTGTGCGGAATTGCTGGTGGTATTTTTTTAGTGGTAACCGGAATTATTCATCGTAAATTCCTTGCTATTTTAATGGGGATTATTTGCTGCTCATTCGTTATAATACCTTTTATTTTTTTGAACAAAGGTATAAACGGAGAGGATGTTCTTCATATTCCAGCGGTTCTATATTGGATGCTTTTCTCTCTAGCTGGTTTATTAGCAGGGATTAATGGGGCACGTTCAAAAATTAAAAGTATACGTAATATGGGATTCATTATTTTCTCGGTAGGACTGTTCGCAGCTATTTGTTATCAGCTCATGTCTATGCCTGATTCATATTTCATTCGTTAAGGAGTTATTACACATGGAAGTTACCGGATTGTTAGTTTGGATTATCTTAGGCCCTACTTTGATGCTATGTGAAGTCATCGTTGGCATTTTTTTAATTGCTGCCGGAATTAAATACCGAAAATTACTTACCTTTATAGCGGGATTGATTAGTATATTGCTTATCGTTGTTCCTATCATTTGTATAGGCTATGGAATAGATTTAGAGCGGATGCTCCCAATTTCAGGAACTTTATATTGGAGCTTCTTCCCTTTAGCCGGACTATTAGCTATTGTAAGCGGGAGACAATTCACACATATTCGTTCTATGGGGATAATCTTGTTTATAACGGGATTTTGCTCTTTGACTGCTTATCACCTTTTATATCTAACTAAATAAAAAAGCAGGGAAATTAATTCCCTGCTTTTTTATTTCGTTTATTGCCTGATGGTAAGAAGAACGATAACACCCAAGCAATACCGGCTAATATTGTTGCAATTAAGAAGGCATCGTTAATACCGTTAATTGCAGATAGCTTTGAAATTTGTCCGAATAATAGTTGCGTGCTCATCGCATCTCCAGCTTGAACTGACCCGGCTAATGCCGCTAAGCTTTGGCCCATACCGTGTACTTTATCAACTAAAATTGGGTTTGACGTTGTTAACATATTGCCGTAATCTGCTACGTGAGCAGTAGTTTGTTGCGTCATAAGTGTAATTAATATTGCTGTTCCAATTGAACCAGCTACTTGCCTTGACGTATTTTGCGTTGCTGTACCGTGAGAAATTAATTTCATCGGTAACGCGTTCATACCAGCTGTCATAATTGGCATCATAATGAATGACATACCAATTGAGCGTATAATATAATCCGTCATAATAACGCTATAAGGTGTATCCATCGATAACGTTGTAAATTTATATGTCGCAAATGTTGTAATGGCTAATCCAACAATTGCTAACGGACGAATACCATACTTATCAAATAGTTTACCTGCAACTGGTCCCATAATCCCCATAATTAATGATCCTGGAAGTAATAATAAACCTGATTCCATCGGTGTAAAACCGCGAATGTTTTGCAAGTATACTGGAAGTAATAACATACCTCCGAATAATGCCATCGTTACGATTGCGTTAATTACTAATGTGAAAGTGAACGTTGGATATTTAAATACTTGTAAATCAAGCATTTTATTGTCCGTTGTTAACTCTCTCCAAATAAATACAGCTAAACCAATGACACCGATGATAAGTGTTATAACAACTTCTGCACTAGTCCAGCCATTATTTCCAGCCTCACTAAATCCGTACAGTAAGCTACCTAGTCCAATACTTGAACTAATAACACCGAATACATCTAACTTTGTTTTAGACACTGGCTGAGCTAGTGTAAAGAATTTTAAAGATAAGAACGTAATAATTAAACCAACAACAAACATCCCATAGAACATTAAGTTCCAGCTATAGTTTTCAATTACCCAACCTGTTACAGTTGGTCCGATAGCTGGTGCTAAAATCATCGCTACCCCAAGTAGTCCCATAGCTGCTCCGCGCTTATTAGGAGGGAATAATGTCATGAAGATATTCATACCAACTGGCATTAAAATACCTGCACCAACCGCTTGAATAACGCGGCCCGTCATCATCATTGTGAAGTTTCCTGATGTAGCACAAATGATAGATCCTACAGTGAAGAATAACATTGCTGCTATGAATAATTTACGATACGTAAACCGTGAAACTAAAAATGCACTAATCGGTACTAAAATTCCGTTTACAAGCATGAAGCCTGTAATTAACCATTGTGCTGTTGAAGTTGATACGTTAAATTCGTTCATTAATGGAGGCAGTGCAACATTAATGATCGTTTGGTTTAAAATAGAAACGAACATACCAAGAATTAATACAGCTACAACTGCTTTTACATTCACATTCTCTACCGGCAATTGTCTCTTCAGCATTTCTTTTTCCTGTTTTACTTGCTCTTGCTTCCCTGTTTCTAATTCCACTACGTTAGAAGCTTCTGTTTCTTGTTTTTGTTCAAGTTCTTTCTCTACTGTTTCTGCTTGACTTACTTCTATCTTACTTACGGCTGGGACTTGTTCTTCTCCCACATTCGTTTTTTTCTTTCGTAAAAGACGATTTACAAGGAAGAAGACGATTATACAAAATAGTGCATATCCTACAATTGCAATTGAGGACATCTCATCTCCCCCTTACTTATGAATACGAACTGACACATTCATTCCAGGAACAATATTTACTGATTTACTATGATCTAAAGAAATTTTAACTGGTACAACTTGCTTTACTTTCGTATAGTTCGCTGTTGCGTTACTTGATGGTAACATCGAGAATGTATTCGCTGTTGTTAATCCAACTTGTTCCACTTTTCCTGTCAATGTTGTATCTGGATATGCATCTACATACACATCTACTGTTTGGCCTTTTTGAACATCATCAATATTTGTTTCTTCAATATTTGCTGTTACCCATAAATTGTTCATATCAAATGCGTAAGCAATTGGACTTCCTGCTCCAACGAACGCATTTGTTGTTGCGTTTGATTGTACAACTGTTGCATTTTGCGGAATTGTTACATCTACTGTTTGCTCACCATTTGCTCCTGCTACAGTAACCGCACCTAATTTATCGTTCTCATTGTAGTTTTTTCCGACTTCAGCTTTCCAGTCTGTTAATTTACCTGCTGCTGGTGATGCAATTGGGATTACTTTCCCGTCAATCTTTGCATTTTCTGTTTTTAAATAGTTTTCTGTTTGATTGTAATAGTAATAACCGCCAATACCGCCGCCAACTAATACAATTAATGTGATAATGTTGATAATTACCATTCTTCGAAACTGATTCATTGCATTCCTCTCCTTATATCGCATATAATTTTTTTCTAAACTATTTACATCCTTATTGTTTATATTGTTTAATTGTTAATTATATTAACCTTTAAACAAAAAAAGCACACCTTTTACGACACAAACTATGCTTTGTCTGCATCCTAGCGGTGCTGATTTCTAAAGGACTATCGTTTATAATTATAAATAATTATCCCGAATCTACAACCAACAATTTAAACCTATATGTTGTTTAAACAACATGACACTATACATGTGTTGTTTAAGTTAAAAAAATTAAACGAGGTGAAGTAAAAATGTCTATTAAAAATACAAGTGATCCACGTGTAAAACGAACGAGACAACTCATACAGGATGCTTTTGTCGCTTTAGTAGGCGAAAAGGGCTTTGAAAATGTAACTGTGCAACATATCGCGGAACGTGCTCCTGTAAATCGTGCTACATTTTATAGCCATTACCATGATAAATATGATTTATTAGAAAAAAGCATAGAAGAAATGTTAGAAAAACTAGCTGAAGTAATTAAACCACAAAAACGAAATAAAGAAGATTTTCAGCTCACATTTGACTCACCACATCCAACCTTTTTAGCTCTATTTGAACATATAGCAGAAAATGTGAACTTCTATAACGTTATGCTTGGTGATAAAGCCGCTGGAAATTACTCTTATAAAATGATGAAAACAGTCCAAACACATTTAACATTAAGCTTATCTATTTCACAGCCTGATGATGAAGAACTCATGGTTCCTCGTGACATTCTTATTAGTTATGTTACAGGGGCTCATATCGGAATGATTATGTCATGGTTAAAAAGAGGCATGATTTATACCCCGCATTTCATGGCAATGCAATTAACTCGCTTAATTATTTTAGGAGCCCATACTGCAGCAGGATTGGAAAGACCGTTTTAAAAATGGAAAAAGCGAAGGAAATTATCCTTCGCTTTTTTCTATTAATTAAATGTAATGTTATGTACAGCCTCTTTATCAAGACGTTTAATAACTTCTACAATTAACTTCACTGCGTTTTCATAATCATCACGATGTAACATCGCTGCATGAGAATGAATGTAGCGTGTCGCAATCGTAATTGCCATAGACGGAATACCATTTACAGAAATGTGAATTGCTCCTGCATCCGTTCCCCCGCCTGCTACAGAGTCATACTGATATGGAATTTGTAATTCATCAGCAACATCAACAACGAAATCACGTAAACCTGTATGACCAATAACAGAAGCATCATATAAAATGATCTGCGGTCCATCGCCCATTTTACTTTGTGCTTCTTTGGCTGTTACACCCGGTGTATCACCAGCAATACCTACATCTACTGCAAATGCGATATCTGGCTTAATGTAGTTTGCAGATGTTTTCGCACCACGAAGACCAACTTCTTCTTGTACAGTCCCAACGCCGTATACAACGTTCGGATGCTTTTCATCTTTTAATTGTTTTAATACGTCAATTGCAATTGCACAACCAATTCGGTTATCCCATGCTTTTGCAAGTAGCATTTTTTCATTCTTCATCACTTGGAATTCAAAGTACGGTACAACTTGATCTCCTGGTCTTACGCCCCACTCCATTGCTTCTTCTTGGCTAGAAGCACCAATATCGATGAACATATCTTTAATATCAACTGGCTTTTTACGAGCTTCTGGAGGCAAGATGTGCGGTGGTTTTGAACCAATTACACCTGTTACATCTCCTTTACGCGTTACAATTGTCACGCGCTGTGCAAGCATAACTTGCGACCACCAGCCACCAACCGTTTGGAAACGAAGGAAGCCTTTGTCATCAATTTGCGTAATCATAAAGCCAACTTCATCTAAATGACCTGCAACCATAATTTTCGGGCCGTTTTCTTCCCCAACTTTTTTCGCAACTAAACTTCCTAAATTATCAGTAGAAAGTTCATCTGCAAACGGCTCAATATATTTCTTCATTACTTCACGTGGTTCGCGCTCGTTACCCGCAATACCGCGTGCGTCTGTTAATTCTTTTAGCATTGTCAATGTCTCGTCTAATTTTGTCATTGCCAACACCCTCCTTTTTCTTCAGTCACTTTATTATACAAAAGGAAATTGAAATATTCAAAAATTAAATTAGTATCCTTGTGTTTGACGCTGATGATTTACTTCATTTTTATCTAAATATGCTTTTTCAATTTCTTCTTGTTCAAATTCAAGCGCTTGTCCAAGGCGAAGATAGCTTGTAAATAGTTCAATATAATTCGTAATAGAAGGTTGATCTGTAAAACGAATTACTTTCGCATATGTGTCTAAGAAAATTTCCACTTGTGTTTTATTCGTTTGCGCACATTTATAGAATAAGAAGTTTTTATCAATTCCTAAATCGATTCCGATTGATAAAATAAAATGTAAACCATCTACATATTCTTCTAATATTACTTCACGCTCTGACGCTGGTTTATTGCTCCAATATTTAAAACAACGTGTTTCATTTGCAAGTTCTCCAATTTCTACAAGAAGAGCTAACATTTTTTCTTTTAACAATTTCTTTGGTTGTAAGTCATGTTCTTTCACAATACGGTCATCTAATTCTTTTTGTAATTTAAATAGTTGTAGTAAGTCCATTCTATTATCCTCCTCCAACATCGCATTTTCCGCAACAATGTTGTTTCATCTCAAAGTTCATTATTATTTTTCGTTTCTAATTAACAAGTCAGCTACCTACATCTTTATAAAGATAGCTTGTCCTTAATTTGCAAATACGTTTCAATCATCACTCATAAATTGTTCACTTGATGAAAGTTCCATATCATCTTTCCATTATAGCAGTGTCGTTTCTACTAGGAAAGGTACACTTCCTCACGAATGAGTTCAAATAAAGTGAAACTTTAATCAGTGGGGGTTTTGTTCATCCCCCACTGATTATTAGCCCTCACCAATCGGGCGTTTACAGGCAGCAGGGCTTCCACCTAACTTCTTTGCTCCACCTGAATTTTGAGGTGGGAGTTTTACTGCCCGCAAATAGCGGGATAAAAAAAGTCAGGAGGATTCTCCTGACTTTATATATATACATTCTTTTATATCGCTATAGCTTTTATATTGATTTTGTCATATCGATAACGACACGTCCGTTAATCTTTCCTGCTTTCATGCAAAAGCCTCCTCGTTATCGTTACAAAAGCTTTTACAAGCACACCTTAATATACTAGATAGAAATAACTCATTTAATTGTGATGACACTAAGCGGGAAATTTCACAAGTTATTGAATCGTTATAATGAATACAAATAAAAAAACCTTAGAAGAAAGATCTTCTAAGGTTTTAAACAATTAGTTAATGTTGTTTTTTGCAACTGTTGCTAATTCAGCGAAAGCTTTTTCGTCATGAACAGCTAAGTCAGCAAGCATCTTGCGGTTAACTTCGATGCCAGCATTTTTTAAACCGTGCATTAAGCGGCTGTAAGAAAGACCATTCATACGAGCTGCTGCGTTGATACGTGTAATCCATAATTTACGGAAGTCACGTTTCTTTTGACGACGGTCACGGAATGCATACATTAGAGATTTCATAACCTGTTGGTTAGCAACCTTAAATAATGTACTCTTAGAACCGTAGTAACCTTTTGCTAATTTTATAACTTTTTTACGACGTTGACGAGTAACTGTACCACCTTTTACTCTTGGCATAATATTACCTCCTAGTTTGTTCTATATATCAGCCGAACTTATTTTAAGTTGTCAAGCATTTGACGAATGCGTTTGAAGTCACCAGCGCTAACTACACCAGCTTTACGTAGTTTACGTTTAGCTTTTGTAGATTTGTTAGCGAATAAATGGCTTGTGTAAGCGTGAGAACGCTTCAGTTTACCAGATCCAGTCTTTTTGAAACGCTTTGCAGCGCCGCGATGAGTTTTTTGTTTAGGCATAGGTATTTCCTCCTCTATCTATTACTTATCGTTTTTCGGTGCTAAAACTAAGAACATACTGCGTCCTTCCATTTTAGGCTTAGATTCAATTGTACTAACTTCAGCACAAGCTTCTGAGAAGCGATCTAAAACACGTTGACCGATTTCTTTATGAGTAATGGCACGTCCTTTAAAGCGAATTGACGCTTTAACCTTGTCGCCTTTCTCTAAAAACTTGACAGCATTACGAAGTTTTGTGTTAAAGTCATGTTCATCAATTGTTGGACTTAAACGAACTTCTTTCATGCTAATTACTTTTTGATTTTTGCGCTGTTCTTTTTCTTTCTTCTGTTGCTCAAAGCGGAATTTACCGTAGTCCATAATGCGGCATACTGGTGGTTTCGCATTTGGAGCAACCAATACTAAATCAAGATTAAGATTTGCAGCTAAGTCTAAAGCGTCATTACGAGACTTGATTCCAAGTTGATCGCCGTTTGCGCCAACTAAGCGTACTTCACGTGCACGAATTTGCTCGTTAATCATCATATCCTTGCTAATAGTAAGCCACCTCCAAGGTTTTCTTAGAATACGTTTTGTAATTGTAGAACCCGAACAAAAAAAGTGCGGGCATACGCACCCACACTTGTAATATCTCTAGTAAGAAATACATTTACCTGCTAACTGCGAATGCGTCCATCAGGTGAGAAGCGGGTGCTTCTACTTGTTCCAAAACCATATTCTATTATCCTTGATGAGTTTATCATAGGACATGACGTCTGTCAAGAAGACGCGATGTGTTTTACTAACAACAAGAAATATTGTAACAAACAACTAGCATACTTGCAATACTTTTTTATGATAAGTATTGCTTGGTTATTTTTTCTAGATTTTCTTTTTTATAATACATAAGAAAGCCGCGGTATACCGCGGCTCTTTCTTATCGTTTTCCTTCTACTTTAATCATGTCAACAAACGCATCTAATGCGATTGTTTCTGATTTTTGTTCACCATATTTACGTACGTTAACGCCATTTTCAGTAACTTCATTGTCACCTACTACAAGCATGTATGGAATCTTTTGCATTTGCGCTTCACGGATTTTGTAACCAATTTTCTCTTCACGAGTGTCTAATTCAACACGGATACCAGCACGTCGTAATTCATCTTGTACTTTCTTCGCATAGTCTAAATGTACTTGCGGAGAAACTGGAATTACTTGCGCCTGAACTGGAGCTAACCAAGTCGGGAATGCGCCTTTGTATTCTTCAATTAAGAAGGCTACGAAACGTTCCATAGTTGATACAACACCACGGTGAATTACAACTGGACGATGTTGTTTACCGTCTTCACCAACGTAAGCTAATTCAAAGCGTTCTGGAAGTAGGAAGTCTAATTGTACAGTTGAAAGTGTTTCGTCTTTTCCAAGAGCAGTACGAACTTGAACGTCAAGTTTTGGACCATAGAATGCCGCTTCACCTTCAGCTTCATAGTAATCAAGACCCATTTCATCCATAGCTTCTTTTAACATACCTTGTGCTTTTTCCCACATCTCATCATCAGCATAATACTTTTTAGTATCTGCTGGGTCACGATAAGATAGACGGAATGAATAGTTTTCTAAACCAAAATCTTTATACACTTCTAAAGTTAAGTTTACAACACGTTTTAACTCTTCTTTAATTTGATCTGGACGAACGAAAATGTGCGCATCGTTTAAAGTCATTCCGCGTACACGTTGTAATCCAGATAATGCTCCAGACATCTCATAGCGGTGCATTGTTCCAAGTTCCGCAATACGGATTGGTAATTCACGGTAGCTGTGAATATCATTTTTATAAACCATCATATGGTGAGGGCAGTTCATTGGACGAAGAACTAACTCTTCATTGTCCATTTCCATTGATGGGAACATGCCATCACGGTAATGGTTCCAGTGACCAGAAGTTTCATAAAGCTCTCTGCTTCCTAGTACTGGAGTGTATACGTGATCATAGCCTAAGCTTGCTTCTTTATCAACGATGTAACGCTCGATAATACGGCGAATTGTTGCACCTTTTGGTAACCAAAGTGGTAAACCTTGTCCTACTTTTTGGCTATTAGTAAATAGTTTTAACTCTTTACCTAGTTTACGGTGATCGCGCTCTTTCGCTTCTTCAAGCATACGTAAGTGCTCATCTAATTCTGCTTTCTTAACGAATGCAGTACCGTAAATACGTTGTAACATTTTATTATTGCTATCGCCGCGCCAGTAAGCCCCTGCAACGCTTAATAATTTAAACACTTTAATTTTCCCTGTAGATGGAAGGTGAACACCACGGCAAAGGTCGAAGAATTCGCCTTGCTCGTAAATTGAAATAACTGCATCTTCTGGAAGATCATTAATTAAATCTAATTTTAACTCATCGCCGATTTCTTCAAAGCGACGAAGTGCTTCTGCACGCGGTACTTCATGACGAACGATTTCTAAGTTCTCGTTCACAATTTTTTGCATTTCTTTTTCGATTTTCTTGAAGTCTTCAACTGTAATTGCTTCTTCCATATCAATATCGTAGTAGAAGCCATTTTCGATTACTGGGCCAATGCCAAGCTCAAGCTTAACATCTTTATATAAACGTTTTAACGCTTGTGCTAAAAGGTGGGCTGTTGAATGGCGTAGAATGTATAAGCCATCTTCAGAATCTAATGTAATAATAGAAACTGCACCATCTTCTTCGATTGGTGTAACAAGATCGATCATCTCATTGTTTAATTTTCCAGCCACAGCTTTTTTCTTTAAGCCTGGGCTAATAGAAGCTGCGATTTCTTCAGTTGTTACGCCTTTTGGAAACTCCTTCACAGCTCCATCAGGGAAAGTAATTTTAACTACATCTGCCATCACTGGTCACTCCTCTTTTTCTCAAAATAAAAAACACTCATCCCATAAAAAGGGACGAGTGTTGAATTCGTGGTTCCACCCTTGTTCCAATTAACATAATTGTTAATTGCTCAAGTTCAACATAACGGTGTTGTCCGTTAGCAATTACTAGAAAAATCGTTCACTGCTAAAGTTTAGAGGTGGTAAGTAATAATCCCGTACTAGGAAGCTCACACCCTAAGGCTTCCCTCTCTGAAAATCGTAGAAAACTACTCATGTCCTCATCATGACATTTCAATATATTTCATTTATGTAGGTAATTATATGCTCAAAAACTTAGAAAATCAAGGGCGTTACCTTTATTTTTTAAATTTTTCACGTTGCGCTCAAATTCATGTAATCCATGTAGTTGCACTCGTTCCTGAAACACATTTCGCAAAGTAATAATCATATTATGATCTTGTTCTTTCGTATATAAATAAATCTTTTTCGGCGAAATAGAAAGAAGTGGTGCAATTACTTTCGTATCGATATATACATCCTGTTTCTTTAATAATTCTTCATCTATATATTGAACCAATTTCTCCTGTTTTAAACGTCTACCTTTATCATCATAGAAAATAAAACTTTCATCAAAAACAAGATGTACACAGGACAAACGTGATTTCCGGCTCCTTACTTGTTGGCGAAGTGTCTCAATGAACATCTGATATTCCTGCTCCATCTTATACTCATCAATTGCAACTTCAGCAAGCTCACCTACCATTTCCCTATATGTACGAAGACGAAAACGAACGTATGATGAAAATGAGAATGAGAGCGGATCACAAAGCCAATCATTCAAAGACGACGCAATATAAGATTCAAATTTTTGGCGTGTTAAATCACGAGCTACTCCTTTTCTTCTTTCCTTTAAAATCTCATGTGCCATATGCAATATTTGATGACACTCTTCTTGTTCTTCATAAAAAAACTTTTCCTTTAAAATGGTATGAATCCATTCATTTTGTTTCACATTCATAATGAAATATAGTAATACTGGCAATAAAATCTTTTCAATATAATTCGATTCACATAATGGTATATGAATAATAACCTTTTGTTCGTTTAAATATACACTTGTTTCCTTATATAAGGATTCCGTTCTTTTCGTTAGTTGTCTGTATACGTGCACAGCATCATTTTTTTCTTCGAAGCAAATTTCAATCACTTTTGTCCCCCCTTTTATCCCCGCTCTAAAGGATTGCATCTATACGTTACAAATCCTATAAGAGTCCGATCTATGGAAGTTCACTCTTAGTAGAAATCTATCTCCCATCGTTAGAACATCCACTCGATATGGCTTGCTAATTTTATATATATTAAGGGAGGGAGAAAAAAATGATACAAGCTACTCTGAAAAAATGATTAAAATAAAGTGAAACTTTAATCAGTGGAGGTTTTGTCCATCCTCCACTGATTATTAGCCCGCACCAATCGGGCTTTTACGGGCAGTAAGGCTCCCACCTAACTTCTTTGCTTTACAGCCAAATTTTGAGGTGGGAGTCTTACTGCCCGCCAATAGCGGGATAAAAAAGAGCAAGCTTCTCAGCTCGCTCTTTACTTATTACGACGATTCTTCCCGCCAATTGGGATTGGCTTCGCTAAATATTTAATTCGTTCCATAATACGGGCCGCTTTCATCTCTTCTGCTTCACCGCGCTGTGTATACGTTAAATGATGTTCCAACTGTTTGAAATCAAAGTTAGATGTAAAGAACGTCGGTAAGTTTTCCAACATACGGAATTGCAAGATTGCACCGAGTACATCATCACGTACAAAACTTGACATCGCTTCTGCCCCGATATCATCTAACATTAATACTTGTACACGTTTGACAGCATCAATCTTTCCGCTAATCGAATTATCTTGAATCGAACTTTTGATTTCACGTAAAAATTCTGGGAAGTATACGAGCATCGAACTAATTTTCTTTCGCGCAAGCTCATTTGCAATTGCCCCTAAAAGATACGTTTTCCCTACACCAAATTTACCGTACAAATATAAACCTTGTGCTTTTTTACCTGGTTCGTATGTGTTTAAAAATTCATTCGTTGCACCTATTGCATCAATACGTGCATCTAAATCTGAAGGGTCTAAATTCTCCATAGTTGCCTGCAAAATGTCAACTGGCATATATACACTTTGAACGAGTTTTTCATATTTCTTTCTCTCATCATATGCTACTTTTCTAATACAACGATCGTATTGAATATCAATCATCTTACCTTGAATGACGAGCTTCGGCTCATATCCTTGTAGCATATTTTTACATGACCCTAAATCTGGACAATCCGCACACCCTACACTTTGTCCAATATATTCATATAACTTCACAAGACTTCGTTCAATCATAGAAGTCGTTACTTCACCTTTATGTTCGTCTATAAATTCTTTCACACGAGGGTGCGCCATCACTTCTGCCTTTAAGACTTCATATCTATTTTTAAAGTTTTTATTTTCCATTAATTTCGTAAATGAATTTTGAATATGCTCCATTTTCTCACCTCAAAGAGCGTTCATTTTCTTTTATTAATCACGCTTATATTTTTTCAATACTTCTTCTAATCGTTTCCGTTCATCTTCTAACGTACTTGCATCTTTTTTCGCACTTACGTCATTTTTTACAGGTGCTTTCTCTTCTTCTTTCGACTCTTCTTTAAGCCAATCTGGTACCATTTCTTTTCGCACTGTTTTCTTCGCTGTACGACCTTTTTTCTTCGTCTCAGCCCACTCTTGATATTGACGATTCTCTTCTTTCGCTAGCGCCATCGCCTCGCCTACTGTACCGACCTTTTTTCGCGCCCAATGTCCAGCAATCTTCTCGACATACGTTTTAGCAAGCTTCATATCTGAGCGTAGCATAACGTAATAAATAAGTACATTCACAACCCCTGGCGTTAACTTTTGGTTTATCATTACATCCTCAACGATTTGCAAGTCCGCTTTCGTCGCCTCTGCACCGCCTGAAATCTCTTTCAATAGTTGTTTTGGCGAGATTTCCTCTAACTGCTTCATTAGCATCTCTTCTTGTGTAGATGGCTCTTTCTCTTTCATTGTACGAGCAGCATGAGGTTGCACCCTTTCACTTAATACAGGTAGCGCTTGACCATTTTCAAATTGATACCAATCGCGTGCTCCCTTCCGAAGCCTTTCGATATCAATAGTTTGTATCTCTGTCACTGCGCCAAGAACGATATTTTGCATCGATAACACATCCACACCGTACACATAAGCGAGTGTAATGACACATTCTCGCACTTGATCTGTAATCGCCTTTTTAGGAACAAGCGCTGATAATCCGTCTACAAATAAAGAGAAATCAAAGAAATCATTCCAAACTTTCGGGGCATCCCCATTCTCGTTATTTGGCATAGTTGTCGTTTTCGGGATACGCAGTTCTTCTTGCGCATGTTCAAACTGACCTGGGTTGAACGAATCAAATATATCGTTGAAAGAGCGCGTAACATTTTCATAAGAAGCAAAATCGAATTCTTCTTCTAAGAAATATTGTTTTACTTGGTTGTATTTTGTCCGACTCAAGCGATTATATAAAAAGATACTTAAAACAATATCATCAAAAAACTGCTTCGGAGATAAAGGTGGTTGCAATTCATATATAAACATTCGAATATCTTTTTCTTTCTTAATATATACATTTAAAAGACCAATCGCTTCTAACTTTACTCGTTCCCCATATATTTCAGGAAGTTGCATTTGCATAGTCACCATAAGGGAGTGATGTGTATTCTCTTTTCCAAACACACGATCTTGCTCTAACTCTCCCCATAGCGTCATGTATAAGCTAAAAGCTCTACTACCTATTAACGGCTGATACAACATCGTTAATACTTTCCGGTCGTAATTATGTAACAACCCTTTCGCACTTACTTTATAACGATCAATCGGCAATAGCTCCATCCATGACTGTTTTTCCATTCTTGCTTTTCCTTTCTCTCATCCAATCTAACCTATATTTCACTCGTTCTATCTTTATTATATAATTTATCCCGCTATTTGCGGGCAGTAAGACTCCCACCTCAAAATTCGGCGAATGCGAGGAAGTTAGGTGGGAGATAACTTCCCGTAAATGCCCGATTGGTGAAGGCTAATAATCATTGGGGATGAACCCACCAATGATTAAAGTTTCACTTTATTAGCGAAAAAGAGCTATTAGCTTCCGCTTCTAGCTCTCTTATCTCGTTTACTTACAGTATATAAAGAGATTCCTTCTACTCTCTCTCTTTTTGCAGTATATCTTTTAATTCTTCAATAAATACATTTAAATCTTTAAATTGACGATACACAGAAGCAAAACGTACGTAAGCAACATCATCAATATCACGAAGTTCCTCCATAACAATTTCACCAATCATATCACTTTTCACTTCTGATATACCTAAGTTACGAAGTTCACGCTCCACACTTTGTGTTACTTCCTCTAGCTGCCTTAAAGATACAGGCCTTTTTTCACACGCTTTAATTAAACCGCGTAAAATTTTCTCTTTATTAAACTCTTCTCGTGTTCCTTCTTTTTTTACAACGATAAGAGGTGATTCTTCTACTCTTTCAAATGTCGTAAAGCGACTTAAACAACTTTCACACTCTCTTCTTCTTCGAATAGAGCGCCCCTCGTCTACCGGACGCGAATCTAACACTCTTGTTCCATTATGAAAACAGGATGGACAACGCAATTCATTCACTCCTTTACACTATAATCTTTATTCTTTCGCTACTCACCTACATGTGAAAATATATATACAATATTATATAACTCATTCTTCTATAATGACCACTCTAAGTTATTACATATCGTGATCCTGTTTTATATAAACTAAAAAAGAGGTGCATTATACACCTCTTTACATTTTAAATCAATTATGTTCTTTTTTAAAGAGCTTTTGTTTCTCTCTGCTTAATTTCGAAGCTACCAGTGCCTCGAGGAAGCTCGATGCTCTCACGCGTTTTCGCGTTTAAACCTTCTGCAATATATTCTGCAGCAACATTTGGATCAATACGATCCCCACAAGTATAAACATCAATACTTGCGTAACCGTGCTCCGGAAAGCTATGAATTGTTAAATGTGATTCCGAGATAATTACTACTCCACTTACACCTTGTGGTGCAAATTTATGAAAAGCAACCTCACGTACTTCAGCACCAGCTCTTAGTGCTGCATCCACAAATAATTGTTCAATATACGGCATGTCATTAAGCTTGTCGAAATCGCAATCCCAAAGTTCAGCAATCACGTGACGACCCATCGTATCCATAGTATCCATTCTACAGTTCCCCCTTGTAAATTTAATCTAACTGTTCGAATTGAAAACTAATTTGCAATTTGGCTTGCTCCACTACCACGGGGGAAAGTTAGTCCAGAGAGGTCCTAACCCTTTAAGTAGTGACTACGTACCTCAGCTCTTAAGTTTACGAGTGTTAGTATACTTTGTTTATTTTCATTTTGCAACAACAGTTTTTTCGATTTTCTGTCATATTTTCCTCTTTACTTTTCCCTAAAAAAAAGAAACGATTCACGAATGCAGTAATCCCAACGTTTCGTGGTATGTCCACTTTTTAAAATATACTTATATAATTTTTTTCCTTTTCAGAAAAAAATAAAAAAAGAGGGCAAATGTTCACTTGCCCTCCCTTTATTTCACTTAAATATGTTGAACATTTTCTTGTTTCGCTAATTCATCAACAACTAACGTTACAAGATCTACAACACGACGAGAGTAGCCCCACTCATTATCATACCAAGCAAGCACTTTCACTTTACGGTCACCCATTACCATTGTAGATAAACCATCAATAATAGCTGAGTGTGTATTTGTATTAAAGTCGATAGACACTAAAGGCTCTTCGCTGAATTCTACAATTCCTTTTAACGCACCGTTTGCAACAGTTTTGAACGCTTCATTAATATCTTCAACTGTTACATCACGTTTTACATCTACTACTAAGTCAACTAAAGACACGTTTGGTGTTGGTACACGAAGTGCCATACCATGAAGTTTTCCGTTTAAGTGTGGAAGAACTTTTGCTAGCGCTTTCGCAGCACCCGTCGTTGTCGGAATGATAGACTGTCCACAAGCACGTGCTCTTCTTAAATCTTTATGTGGGTTATCAATATTTTTTTGGTCATTTGTATAAGCGTGAACAGTTGTCATTAAGCCGTTTTCAATTCCGAACTGCTCATCTAACACCTTTACAACAGGTGCTAAACAGTTTGTTGTACAAGATGCATTTGAAATAACAGTATGTTTTGTAATATCTAATTGGTCTTCGTTCACACCAACTACAATAGTTACATCTTCATTTTTGCCAGGTGCTGTTAAAATAACTTTTTTCGCTCCAGCTTCAACATGAAGAATTGCTTTTTCTTTCGAATTAAATTTGCCAGTTGCTTCAATTACAACTTCAACACCTAGATCTTTCCAAGGCAATTCCTTTGGATCGCGGTTGTTTAAAAGGCGAATCATTTTCCCATCAACTAATAAATGATCTTCAAATGCTTCCACTGTTCCGTCAAACTTACCATGTACTGTATCATATTTAATTAGATGTGCTAACGTTTCGGATGGATAGCTTGCATTGATTGCCACAATTTCGAAAGCGCTTTCTTTTATTGCTTGACGAAATACCATTCTCCCAATACGTCCAAATCCATTAATTGCCACACGAGTCATAATATGTTATCCCCCTTGAATACGTTATACTATTTATCTCCAATCCCAATAATAGTATAACACAAAAAGGGGATATGTCACTAAGCATTTTCATTAATTTCACAATTTTTTAATCAATAATGTTCCATTCCTTCAAAATAGCAGCCAATTGTGTTTTCGTTTCCATAATTGTGCCATCATTATAAATCACTTCATCCGCCATCTTTATTTTTTCTTCTAGTGGCATTTGAGATTGAATACGCGCCGTTGCTTCTTCTTCTGAAAAACTATTCCGTTTCATTAAACGTTCTAATTGCGTATTCGGCGTAACCGCTACAACTAATACTCGATCAACGAGATTTGTTAATTTACTTTCAAACAAAAGAGGGATATCTAACACAACCGATTGCATACCTTCTTTTATGTATAACTCTTTTTGTGCATTCATTTCTTCTCGTACCGCAGGATGAACAATTTTGTTTAAGTGCAATCGCTTTTCTTCATTATAGAAAACAACACTTCCAAGCTTCGGACGATCAAGTTCTCCATCTTTTTGTAGTACTTCCGTTCCAAAGACTTCTACAATTTTGTTATATGCTGGTTTTCCTCGTTCTACAACTTCTCGCGCAATAATATCTGCATCAATAACTGGGATACTCATTTCACGAAACATTTTTGATACCGTACTTTTTCCGCTTGCAATGCCTCCTGTTAATCCAATTACTACTGTCATAACAATCCTCCTCATAATAAAAGGCGCGAAACTAATGTTCCACGCCCATACTTACATTTTCCAAATTCCAATAATAATTAGTAAAACCCCAGGCAGGAATGTAAATTTTTGTAACCATTTCATATTGGATAAAAACGTTCCAAGTTTCATTCCAATAAATAAAAACAAAGAACTCATAACCGCAACTAACAGCGCCATCATAGCAGGTGCATAACCTAATAAAGATGCACCAATTCCAGCACCAAACGAATCTATAGAAAGAGCGATACCGAGAAGTAGTGCTTCTCCTGCAGAGATGGTTCCTGATTTATCAAAATCCGCAACAGTCGGCTTCCGCAAAATTTGAATCACTAACCCTAGTGAAGCAATTTCTAATTTCCAAACCTTCTCCTCTTGCTTCGGTTCTTCTTTTTTATCACTTCGAAAAAATTGATATAATACCCAAATACCTATTCCAATAAGAACAAGCCCACCGATACGCGTTGCGATAACAGGTGAAAATATTTTCGCGATCATATGTCCAATTCCCATGGAAACGAGCATGACAGCTGCTGAACAGATCCCGATAATTATAATTGATCTTAGTGGAATTCTTACGCTCCTTAACCCATATGTTAGCCCCACACTACAGCTATCTAAGCTTAATGTAAAAGCTAATAAAATAAGAGATAAATAAAGGTACATCGGTAAGCTCCTCCCTTATACATAGCTCTGCTCTATGTATATGACAAATGCCTATCCGATGTTATCCCTTTTCTATATTCTAGGTTGGCAAATTGGGCAGTAATGTGTTCCCCTTCCGCCAACAACTGTTTTTTCTAATAGCGTACCGCAAGTCACACACGGTTCTCCTTTTTTCCCATATACATTTAGAAGTTCCTGGAACGAACCAATTTGTCCTTGCGAATTAATATACGTTCTAATTGTACTTCCGCCTCGCTTAACAGCTTCGCCTAGCGTTGTAACAATCGCCTCATAAATTCTTTCTACTTCTTCTTCTGTTAAAGATGCAGCTTCTCGTTCTGGATGAATTTGCGAACGGAATAATACTTCATCTACATATATATTTCCAAGTCCTACTAAAAGACGCTGATCTAATAATACGACTTTTATTTTGCGATTTGTCTTTTGCAATCTTTCTTGTAAGTACTGCGGTGTCAATTCAGCATCAAATGGCTCTGGTCCTAAATCAGCAAGAGGCATTTGAGCAAACTCTTCACCTTTCTTAAAGAGATGCATCGTACCAAACTTTCTCACATCTTTATAATGTAATTCAGTTCCATCTGTAAATAAGAAACGTACGTGTGTATGTTTATCAATTGGCTCATCCTCTTGATGAAGTAAAAACTTACCTTCCATACGCAAATGTGAAACAATTACATAGTTCGTTACATACAAAAGCAAAAACTTACCTCTTCGCTTTATATTCTCGATCATCTCGCCTCTTAGCATGTCTTTAAAGATTTCTGCATCGTCCGGTCGTTTCACTATTTTTGGATAGGTAACAATAACATCTTCAATCGTTTTTCCAGTTACAAGATTTTCAAGTGTCCGTCTAACATTTTCAACCTCTGGTAATTCTGGCATTTTATCACTTCCTTATTTCGCGTCGTACCAAGTTGGACCGTAAGAATAATCAACTTTTAACGGAACTGCTAGTTCAATTGCATGCTCCATTACTTCAGGTACAAGCTTCTCTAATTTTTCCACTTCTTCTTTTGGCGCTTCAAAGATCAATTCATCGTGTACTTGCAGAAGTAGGCGAGCTTGTAGGCCTTCTTCTTCTAAGCGATCCGCCATAATAATCATAGCCTTTTTAATAATATCCGCCGCACTACCTTGAATTGGTGTATTCATTGCTGTACGCTCTGCAAAGCTACGTAAATTAAAGTTACGGCTCGTAATTTCTGGAATGTAACGACGGCGATTTAATAACGTTGAAACATATCCTTTTTGCTTCGCATCTTTTACAATGTCAGCCATATATTCTTGTACTCCAGGGAAGCTTTCTAAATACCTTTCAATAAATTCCCCTGCCGCTTTTCTCGTGATTCCTAAGTTTTGCGAAAGACCGTAATCACTAATACCGTATACAATGCCGAAGTTTACAGCTTTTGCTTGTCGTCTCATATTAGATGTCACTTCATCTTTTCCAACACCGAATACATCCATAGCTGTTTTCGTATGAATATCCATGTCATGTTGGAACGCTTCAACTAAACCTTCATCTTTTGCAATGTGAGCAAGCACACGAAGTTCAATTTGTGAATAATCGGCTGCGTACATAATCCATCCTTCTTCTGAAGGAATAAACGCCTGACGAATCTTCCTTCCCTCTTCTAAGCGAATCGGGATATTTTGCAAGTTTGGTTCCGTTGAACTTAGTCGTCCCGTTTGCGTTAACACTTGGTTAAAGCGAGTATGAATTTTAGATGAATCGTCATGTACAACTTTTAATAACCCTTCAATATATGTAGAGTTTAGTTTCCCTAATTGACGGTAGTGTAAAATCTTCGGAATGATTGCATGATGATCCATAAGCTTGTCTAGTACATCAGCAGACGTAGAATAACCTGTTTTCGTCTTTTTAATAACAGGTAAATTTAAGTTTTCAAACAGAATAACCCCGAGCTGCTTCGGTGAATTAATATTAAATTCCGTTCCTGCAAGCTCATAAATCTCTTGTTCCATTTCCTTTAATCTACCCGCAAGCTCTTCTCCCATATTACGAAGACGCTCCGTATCAACTGTAACACCTTTCACTTCCATGTCAGCTAATACACGAGCAAGCGGTAATTCTAACTCTGTAAACAGTTCATATTGCTCATTCTTTTCTATTTCTTCTACGAATGTTTGCTTCACATCATATAATACATGTACTTTACGAGCGACATGCTCAGCTACTACCTCTTGCTCAGGAACAGCACGCTTCGCACCTTTCCCGTAAACTTCTTCATCAGATTTTACCGCATGTGTTTCTTTCATTTTCGCAACAGCACGGAAATCTTTATCTGTATCGGCTGGATCAAGTAAATAAGCGGCAATTAATAAATCAAAGTCAATCCCTTGAATATCTACACCTTTCCACTTGAGGGCAACGATAGCACGCTTCGCATCAAATGTATGTTTTCTCATTTCTCCATTTGCAAGCCACTCTTTAAAACCATCTGATTTAAGAGCAACATCGGTCGGAATGAAGTAACAACCATTTTCATTTTGAATACCAAAACCTTGAATATCGGCTTTATGATAGTTATCTTCTTGCACTTCAACAATAAGCGCACTATCTTGCTGAAGCATTTCTTCTGTAACGTCTTCTACAATATCAAATGTAATATCATCTAATTCAGCTGGAGCCGTTTCCTCCGGCGTAACACCTAATTTATTTAAAAGGGATGTAAATCCTAAATTCTCGAACATTGGAATCAAATCGCTTGGTTCATACCCTTTATATGCCATATCATCTACATGCACAGTAATCGGTGCGTCTGTAATAATAGTCGCAAGTTCTTTACTCATAAGAGCTTGTTCTTTATTCGCTTCTAACTTTTCTTTTAATTTCTTTCCACTCACTTGATCTAAGTTTTCATATACTGCTTCTACCGTTTCAAATTGCGTTAATAATTTAATGGCTGTCTTCTCACCAACACCTGGTACACCTGGAATGTTATCCGATTGGTCTCCCATTAAACCTTTCATATCGATAATTTGCTTTGGTGATAAGCTATATTTCTCAAATAAAGCTTCTTTCGTATATTCATCTACTTCCGTAATCCCTTTGCGAGGAATACATACGAGTGTATTATCTGAAACAAGTTGCAGTAAATCTTTATCTCCTGAAATAACTTTAACATGAAACCCTTGCTCACTCGCTTCTTTCGCTAACGTCCCCATAATGTCATCCGCTTCATAATTTTCCAGCTCATAACGCGGTACATTGAATGCATCAAGCATCTCACGAATAAACGGGAATTGCTCAGATAGTTCAGGTGGAGTCTTTTGACGCCCTCCCTTATAATCACTATACGTTTTATGACGGAATGTTGTTTTCCCCGCATCAAACGCTACAAGCATATGCGTCGGTTTTTCTTCCTCTAATATTCTCATTAACATCATCGTAAAACCATAAATTGCGTTCGTATGTATACCTTTGTCGTTATTTAAAAGCGGTAGTGCAAAGAAAGCACGATACGCGATATTATTACCATCTACTAATACGACCTTTTTTTCCAAACTACAAACCTCCCCATACAAATTTGAAACGATTTTTCCACAGAAAAAAAACCGTTCCTATCCTCTCTCTATATTAACATGACTAATAGAGAGAAGAAAAATAACGGTTTTTTTCTATCATATATAAACAGACTTACATTGGCATAAAGGGAAGTGACGAGAATAGCATAACTACTCTCGTCCAAAATTACTCCTTGGATGAAGGGGTTTTCATTTATTATATTAACAGAGCTTTATTAATATTTAATTAAGACAATGTTAATATATTGTAAATATCCTTCATCCTATTTTTCAGTAGCTGATTTCGGTAAAACAACTGTAAATGTTGTTCCTTCTCCAACCTCACTATCCACCGTAATCGTACCTTGATGCGCTTCAACTAAATGCTTTACAATTGATAAACCAAGACCCGTTCCACCCGTATTTCTACTTCTCGCTTTATCAACTCGATAAAAACGTTCAAATATACGAGGGATTTCTTCTTTACTAATACCAATTCCAGTATCAGACACCTTTATATACGCATTATATTTATCCTCTAATAATTCAACTGAAACAACGCCTCCAGCTGGCGTATATACGATTGCATTATTAATTAAATTAATAAAGATTTGTTTTAAGCGGCTCGGATCTCCAATAACGGAAACTCGTTTCAATACATTCACTTGTAAAGAGATTTCTTTTTCACCCGCTTTATTATCAAGCACCATGTGAATGTCTTCAAGAATCCCCTTCATATCAACCGTACCCATATTTAATCTAAACCCTTGCTGCTCGATTTTTGACAAATCTAATAAATCTTCAATTAATCCTTGCATACGCTCACTTTCTTTTAAAATGATATGCAAGAAATGTTCACAGAATTTTTTATTATCCATCGCTCCGTCCAATAGTGTTTCCGAAAAACCTTTAATAGAAGTAATTGGTGTCTTCAATTCATGAGAAACATTCGCTAAAAAGTCTTTTCTTATTTGTTCTAATTTCTTCAGCTCAGTAATGTCATGGAATACGAGAACAATCCCTTTCCACTCATGGTTCGTCCCAATAATTGGCGCTCCATATACTTCGAAATGCTTTCGCTCAATACTAAGTGGCAATAACATTTGTTTACGCACTTTCACTTCTGTCATAAAAATTTCTTCCACAAGCTCAATAATTTCCGTATGGTGAAATGATTCATAATATAAACGGTCTAAATATTCTTCATCTGTTACGTGGAAAGTCTCCTTATAAGAACGGTTTACAAGGTTTATATAACCACGGCTATCAATTAAAATCATTCCGCTTCCCATATTTTCAATTAATGTGTGCAAACGATCTTGTTGCATTTCTTGTTCGAGTGTCATCTCTTGTAAATTACGAGCTAAAATATTAATTGCTTTACTCAGCATTCCTGTTTCATCCGAATGACTTTCATATGCACGCGCTTTATAATTACCCTTCGCTAATTCAATCGCAACTTTCGTAACTGATTCAATCGGCCTAATATATTGTCCTGTAATTTTGACACCTAGGAATACAACTACAAGACAAGCAATGACAAATCCGATAATTAATAATCCCCACGTTTTTTGGTGAACGTCCCTCAAAGTATCAATTGTACTTTTCACCAAAATGTATCCTTGTTTCCCTTCTACATCCTGGACGAACACAGCATGATAAAATTCATTCTTTTGATCTGTTTCTTTCGTAATGACTTTATTTTCTTTCTTTGCTGTTTCGGAAGAAAGTTCTTTAATCATCTCTTGACTAAATGCAGATGGTTGCCCTCCGCTATATTGAACTTTCTTTTTTTCATCAACAAATATAATAGAAGCTGGTATTTTTTCTTCTAACTTTTCAAAGACATAAGGCTTTTTTAAAACAGCATCAAACCCTTGCTCTTCTGCTAATACCGCAACATACTGTGTCTCTTTTACCATTCTCTCTTTAGCATGATCTATATAGTAATTTTCAAATACGGTTTCTAATAATACACCTAGTCCAACTAAGATAAAAACGATAAGAGAAACAAATGTAAAAAGAAGCCTGGAACGAAATTTATTCATCCCCTTTTGGCTCCTCTAATTTATAACCTAAACCACGTATCGTTTTAATGTACGTCGGTTTTTTCGTATTTTGTTCAATTTTATCGCGCAAATGGCTAATATGGACATCAACAATTCTTGTATCACCGGCAAAATCATAATTCCATACAGCACTCAATAATTGGTCACGAGTTAATACACGACTTTTATTTTTTGCAAGATAAACAAGTAACTCAAATTCTTTCGGTGTTAGTTCCAGTTTCCTGCCTTGGAAGTACGCTTCATAAAACTCCGGTAAAATTTTAAGCTCTGCAATTATGATACTATCTTCATCTGGCGTTTCCGAAACTTTTTCTTCTTGCTGTAATTTCGTGCGGCGCAAAATCGCTTTCACACGAGCAACAACTTCCCTTGGGCTAAACGGCTTCGTCATATAATCATCAGCCCCAAGCTCAAGACCTAGCACCTTATCAAATTCATCATCTTTTGCTGTTAGCATTAAAATCGGCGTCATAACACGCTGCAATCGTAATTCTTTACAAACTTCCATACCATCCATTTTTGGAAGCATTAAATCTAATATAATTAAATCTGGGCGTTCTGTTGTCGCTTTTTGAAGCGCCATTTCTCCATCCATCGCTGTTATAACTTCAAACCCAGCTTGTTGTAAATTAAATTCAATTAAAGTTAAGATAAATTCCTCATCATCAACTACTAAAATACGATTGTTCATTCTTTTCCTCCAAGTTATAGACTTGAAACCTTCTTCATCCTAGTATTTTCCCCGTTATTCTCATCATACTAGAAAACAAGGTCCCCCTCAATATAATTGTCTATTCATGGAGCTCGTTTGTGTAAAATTGAGAAAATAGAAGTAATTATGACTCACCTTCAGCTACACAGGATTTTTCCAAACTTTATAGATTGCTCTCTCTTTTTTAAAGCTCACTTCCGTATAAACTATAAAATCTCGATTTTGCGCTAGGAAAAACGAAAGAGCATACGCTATTTTATAATCTGGTGTTTCATATCCATCAAATACTTTCCCGTACATTTCATTCGCGATTGAATCGGCCCATACTTCAGCTTCTCTTATCGTTTCAAAAATAATGTCTTCCCTCTCCCATTTCACAGTTATATCACCCTTTCCAAACAAAAAGTAGCGCTAGCATACCCTTAATAAGAATATGACTAACGCTACTTTTATATCATTCTAACTTTCATTTTTTAAAAATTATCTAATGCTTTTTCCATAATGGAAACAGATTTAAAGGGTGGTGTTACTGTTAATGAACCTTTTACAACAGTTTCTCCTTTTTCATCATGAGCAAATACAAGCATATCAATTGTATGTTCCTCCTCTGAAACAGCCACAACTTCAAAGTGGATTTGTAACGTTTCATAATGGTGAACATGTTTCACGAACGTAAGGTCCTTCCTAGTAATATGACTACCTGGACCTGGTAAATATTTCGTAACCGCCGTTGTAATCAGCCCCGTTAGCATAATGCTTGGGACAATCGGCTTTTCATACGGAGTTTGGGATGCGTAATCATGCTGAATATATAATGGATTGGCATCATTCGTTAACCCTAAGTACAATAACAAATCTTTATCCTCAATTTTTTCAGTGATAGATAATTTCTCTCCTACTGTAATTTCATCCATTCTACGACCAATTTGAACTTTTTTCTTTAACATGTTACAACCCCCTCCGATTTTTTCACCTTATTATCCTACTAAAAGCGATACCTTATCCGAAATTTACTGTGATGAGGGCAATGTATAGTATAAGTCTATAGTTTCATTATAGGATACACCAAATGATAGCGTTTTCATATTATTTCAAAAAAACATTTCAATATATAGTAGAAAAAGATTCGGGGCCCCGAATCTTTTTCCACTTATATTTAATTATTAAACAAGAACTTTCATAACGTTACGTACAGATTCTACAGAGCGATCTAACGCTTCTTTCTCATCTGCAAGAAGTTCTAATTCAATAATTTTTTCAATTCCGTTACCACCTAGAATTACTGGTACCCCTAAGTAAAGGTCACTATAACCATATTCACCTTCAAGGTACGCAATAGCTGGTAATACACGGCGTTGATCTTTCAAGATCGCTTCTGTCATTTCAACTAAAGAAGCTGCTGGCGCATAATATGCACTACCGTTTCCTAATAAGCCTACAATCTCACCGCCACCTTTACGTGTACGTTCTACGATTGCTTCTAAACGCTCTTTTGGAATTAATGTTTCTAACGGAATGCCACCTGCATAGGAATAGCGTACAAGAGGTACCATATCGTCACCATGTCCACCAAGAACAAATCCTGTAATGTCTTTCACAGAAAGGTTTAACTCTTGTGAAATAAATGTACGGAAACGAGCTGTATCTAATACGCCCGATTGACCGATAACACGCTCTTTCGGGAATCCTGCTTCTTTAAATACAGAATATGTCATTGCATCAACTGGATTTGTTAATACAACAATAATCGCATTTGGTGAATGTTTTGCAATGTCGCGCGTAATACTTTTCATAATTTTAGAGTTTGTTGCCACTAAGTCATCACGGCTCATACCAGGCTTACGCGCAATACCTGCTGTAATAACGACAACGTCAGAATCAGCAGTATCTGCGTAATCAGATGTACCAATAATGTTAGCATCAAAACCTTGTACTGGGCTCGCTTCTAACATATCTAACGCTTTCCCTTTTGTTGGATTTTCCAGCTGTGGAATGTCCACTAATACAACATCTGCAAGTTCTTTTTGTGCTAATAAGAATGCTGTTGTTGCTCCTGTAAATCCTGCACCGATGACTGAAACTTTCTTGCGTTTGATTGTCATAATTTACCCCCCGCTTTAATTATGCGTTTTTGATTATCGCTACATCCATGTTTTTAATAAGTTCATTAGCAAACTCAGAACATTTTACTTCTGTTGCACCTTCCATTAAGCGCGCGAAATCATAAGTTACTACTTTTGATTCAATTGTTTTCTCAACTGAATCAGTTACTAAATTCGCAGCTTCGTTCCATCCTAAGTGCTCTAATAATAATACACCAGAAAGAAGAACAGAAGATGGATTTACTTTATCTAAACCTGCATATTTTGGAGCTGTACCGTGTGTAGCTTCAAAGATAGCATGTCCAGTCACATAGTTAATATTTGCACCAGGTGCAATACCAATTCCACCTACTTGTGCAGCAAGTGCATCCGAGATGTAGTCTCCATTTAAGTTCATTGTTGCAACAACATCGAACTCACGTGGACGAGTTAAAATTTGTTGTAAGAAGATGTCTGCAATAGAATCTTTTACGATGATTTTCCCAGCCACTTCTGCGTCTGCCATCGCTTTATTCGCTGCATCTTTACCATCTTTTTCAACGATACGATCATATTCAGCCCAAGTAAATACTTTGTCGCCAAATTCTTGTTCAGCTACTTCGTAACCCCAGTTTTTGAAAGCACCTTCTGTAAATTTCATAATGTTTCCTTTATGAACTAATGTAACAGAAGAACGTTTTTCGTTAATTGCATATTGAATTGCGGCGCGAACAAGACGCTTTGTCCCTTCCTCTGAAATTGGTTTAATACCAATCCCTGATGTTTCTGGGAAACGAATTTTATTAACGCCCATTGCTTCTTTTAAGAATGCAAGAACTTTTTCCGCTTCTGGAGAACCTTGTGCATATTCAATACCAGCGTAAATGTCTTCTGTATTTTCACGGAAAATAACCATATCAGTATCTTCCGGACGTTTTACAGGTGAAGGAACACCTTCAAAGTAACGAACTGGACGTAGACATACATATAAATCTAATTCTTGACGAAGCGCTACGTTTAGAGAACGAATACCACCGCCAACTGGAGTTGTAAGTGGACCTTTAATTGCGATTAAATATTCACGAATTAAATTTAAAGTCTCTTCTGGTAACCACTCGCCTGTTTGGTTGAATGCTTTTTCCCCTGCAAGCACTTCTTTCCAAACGATTTTCTTCTCACCATCATAAGCTTTTTCAACTGCTGCTTCTAGTACGCGAGATGCTGCAGCCCAAATATCAGGACCAATTCCATCTCCTTCGATAAATGGAATAATCGGATTGTTTGGTACATTCATAACACCATTAGTTACAGTAATTTTTTCACCTGTTGTCAATGTGATAACCCCCATGTTTGAAATTTCATATGTATGAAACTGAGGGAATAACCCCTCAGTTCAAACCGTTAGTCAAATTTAAATATTCTAATCATTACATCTTCCCGGAAAAATCAGACTTTTGAAAGCGTATTTTCACTATCAAAATAGTGTTTTTCGCTTATCGTTGTGCAATTGGAACATACACTTGATGTGTTGGTCCATTATAATCAGCACGTGGACGGATTAAGCGGTTGTTTTCATATTGTTCTAGAATATGAGCTAACCAGCCTGACATACGGCTAATTGCAAAGATAGGTGTAAATAAGTCATGGTCAATTCCTAAACAATGGTATACAGAAGCTGAATAGAAATCAACATTTGGTGGAAGACCTTTTTCTTTTGTTACAATGTCTTCAATTTTGATAGACATATTATACCATTTATCTTCTCCTAAAAGCACGCATAATCTCTTAGACATTTCGCGTAAGTGTTTCGCGCGTGGATCACCATGCTCATATACACGATGACCAAATCCCATAATTTTTACTTTATTTTGAAGAGCATTATGAATATATGATTCTACATTTTCTTCTTCGCCAATTTCAGTTAACATCTTCATTACATTTTCATTTGCCCCGCCGTGAAGAGGACCTTTTAATGCACCGATTGCTGCTGTAATACCAGAATACACATCTGAAAGTGTAGCTACGCAAACACGTGCAGTAAATGTAGAAGCGTTTAACTCATGATCTGCATGAAGTAAAAGTGCCTTATCAAAAGCCTCAATTTCAACTTCATTTGGCTCACGATCATTTAACATGTACAAGAAGTTTGCAGCTAATGATAGATCTTTTCTTGGCTCAACAACATCTAAACCTTTGCGAATTCTTGCATAAGCCGCAATTAAAGTTCCGACTTGAGCCTGTAATTTAACCGCTTTCAAATAATTGGATTTTACATCCATTATTTCAGCGCTCTCATCATATAATGATAGCATGGAAATCGCAGTTCGTAAAACCGACATCGGGTGCGCGATTTTTAAATCTACTTGTTTCAAATATGTTAAAATCTCACCCGGTACTTTATAGTATTCAGATACAGTTTCACTAAATTCCGCTAGTTCTTTTTCGTTCGGCAGCTTGCGGTGCCATAATAAGTACACTACTTCTTCGAACGTAGCATTCTCAGCTAAATCATCAATATTATACCCAACATAAGTTAATGTATCATCAATAATAGAGCTCACAGATGATGTTGTTGCTACTACCCCTTCTAAACCTCGAATAACAGTCATGACATTCTCTCCTTTTTCTGAAAATTCTCCCAACCTTGCTCCTTATATCTATTTGCTCCCCTTATAAATTATGAACGCTCGTTCACTCTTTAGGCAAGCAAAATGCACGTTCATGCAAATTTGTTGCAATGTTCCCCTCTGTTGTCCATTACTTACATGGAAAGCATGAGCGTGAATGTCTCCCCGAATCCTCACGCTCAAAACAACAAGTTAGTGAGGAAAATAAATTCCGAAGAGTTTATGATAAAAACAACATAAAACAATATCATTATAAAATTGTTTTATGTTGTTTTTATTTTATCTGGTGTAAAGTCTCTGCTGTTATGTAACTTTTCAAAGTTTCTAATCCTATTATAAACAATTATCTGACTTTTGTGAACAGAAAGAATTCAAAAATTTTATATTACTATAAAATTCCTTATTTAAACATTTGTATAATACTCATAACTGCATAGGCAATTCCAGCCCCAATTAATGGACCTACAGCGACTCCATTAAATAAAGCTACAGCTATAATTGTCCCAAAAACAAGTGCAGTTGTAATATGAGGATCAGTCGTTAATAATTGCACCCCACCTTTCGCCAACAAAGCAACCGCCACTCCTGAGGCTAAAGCGATCCATGCATAGTATGATTTCGCCGCTTCTCCGAGTTGTTTAAACCCTATTTCCCCCGTCGCAATTGGGACGAGCACCGCAATGGTAATAACCGTCACACCGAGGTTAATTCCTTTCGTTTGTAAATAAGGAAAAACTTTATCGCCTAAAAACGTAAACTTCAATAAAAATAACACTCCAACAGCTACAGTAAGCGATTGATTTTTAGCAATTAATCCTATAATAAGTAGTATGAATAAAAATAACGTTGACTGACTAATCATGATTGCACTTCCTTTCTGAAAATAATGAACTCGCTTCCAAACAAAAATACCTTTAAACCTATCGTTATACATGCTATATCGATGTATATTTGTTAATTATAATAAAGGAACAAATTGATTTTAATATACATTTCAAAATTACAAACAAGACTTTAACCAGAAAAAAAATAAAGCATGCATATACATTTAAAAGCGGATGTCTCTCCTTTCTTTTATAATAAGAAACAGGTAAAATAAAAAGGAGAGAAAATGAAGTTTTTACCATATAGTAGAAGCATCATCAACAAGCTTCTGTGGTCATTAATCCGCTGCAAAAGCAGGCTAAATCCATCATTCCACTATAACATAAAGTGAAACTTTGATTAGTGAATCTCATCACTAGTTATAAGTTGAACGAATTAGGATAATCCAAATCGGAATGGGAGGTATACATCTTTGAACCGAAACTTACTATATATGATATTACGACTCATATTCGTCATTGTAGCAACGGTAGCTGGGTTCTATGCCTTACTTTACATGTCAGGCCTTATTTACCCTTTTATTATTGCTTTTGCATTCGCTTATTTAATTAATCCTGTCGTCAATTTCCTTAATCAAAAACTACAATTTCCTCGTGCGTTATCGGTACTCGTTAGCTTAATTCTCGTATTCGGGGCTATCGTTGGACTTGTTACATACCTTGTAACTGAAGCAATATCCGCCACAACATACTTACTACAAATTGTTACAGTGAAGTTTCCAGATATCGTTGCATTCGCCCAAGAATTTGCACTTAATCATATTATGCCTCTCTATGATGATTTAATCTCTAAATTTAATCATCTCGGTGAACCACAGCGATACACTATTACACAAAACATTCAAAACTTAGGCACCGAAGCAACGACACAAATGAAAGAACTTTTAACCGCCATTATAAGCGGATTAACAAATTTCATTAGTGCATTACCAACAACTTTAACTGTCCTTGTATTCGTCTTATTAGCCACCTTCTTCATTAGTTACGATTGGCACCGTCTTGCTCATAAAGTAAGAAAACTTCTACCTAATCGTGTACATGGATACGGAAAAACTATTTTTGTCGATTTAAGAAAAGCTTTGTTTGGTTTTGTTAAAGCGCAACTTACACTTGTATCTATGACAACTATTATTGTACTAATCGGCCTTTTAATATTACGCGTGCCATACGCAATTACTATCGCGATTATTACAGGGGTTGTAGATCTACTCCCGTATTTAGGAACTGGAGCCGTCTTTGTTCCTTGGGTTATATACGTATTTTTCACAGGCGATACTGCATTCGCCATCGGTCTTCTCATCCTATACATCGTCGTGATTGTCCAAAGACAAATCATGGAGCCAAAAGTACTTTCATCTAATATTGGACTCGATCCATTAGCGACACTCATCGCTCTATTTGTCGGCTTTAAGCTCTTTGGTTTTTTAGGATTAATCATCGGTCCAGTCATATTAGTACTACTTAATACATTACACAAAGCTCATGTATTCCACGACTTATGGAAATTCATTAAGGGTTCACCATCAAAATAATATTTTCTAATTCATACACAACAAAAAACCAAATATAATCAGTGGGAATTCCCCACTGATTATTCACTGTACTTTTTTGTACTACCTACATCCAAAAGAGAATTTCCTAAAAAAGGATAATCCTCTTATTTTTTTGCATAAAAACGCATATTTTAGAACATAAATACATTTTTATACTATTTATTCTATAATTATCACTTACATTTATTACTTTTTATGTAAATGAATAAATATACAAATCGAGGCAGGTGAACCCTTTAATCAGTAATTTTTCTTCTCCCATCTAACTTCTTCTCACTAGTCGAATCTTACTACAAGCAAGAACACCACCCTAATGTAACACTTTTAATTCACAAGAACCCTCTGCATCCTATCGTTTAATAACTAACAAAAATCCAACCCGAGCAGGAAGCTAACAACTGACTATAAATAGCAAACAAAAAAATAACGCGTAGATCGCTATAATCTACGCGTTATTTCTGAACAATAATAGTAGTTCTCTTTCTAAATTTCCAATCAATCCACTTCATAACAACCGGCTTCAATAAAGCCCTCGTTACAGGAACAACAAAGATAAAACCTATTATATCCGTCACATATCCAGGCAGTACTAAAAGAATACCTCCTACGAATATAAAAATACCATCTAGAACCGTATCACCCGGCATTTCTCCTCTATTTAACCTAAATTGAATCTCTCTAAGTACTTTAAACCCTTGTCGTTTCGCCAAATATACACCCACAATACCAGTAAATACAATCATAGCGAACGTAGACCATAAACCTATTACATGACTCGATCCTATCAATACCGTAATCTCAATCGCCGGTATTACAATAAGTAAGAATAGCAACCACTTCACAACTCCACACTCCTTCACATTTCATTCAAAAGGTTTGAAATCATCATTTTACAAAACCCCTTATAAGCCCCTTAAAACGCTCATACAAGCTTTACAAAGGACAAATAACCCTCTTTCCACTAAACATTATAACAAACGTTTCTCAAAGCGATTTCAGGCATTTAAAGCTATCTCTATCCTTTTTTGTGTAAAAAAAAGAGAAGGACTCCGATCCTTCTCTCCGTATTACTTCTTATAGCACTTCCGCATGTCCATTATAAACAATTCCGCGTGCTGCATCAACTGTTACTTCTTGGCCACTTTTTAAAGTTGTTGTTACGCCGTTTACACCAACGATAACAGGAATACCGATTGATACACCTACAACAGCTGCATGGCTTGTTAGACCGCCTTCTTCTACAACTAGAGCAGCAGCTTTTTCAATCGCAGGAATCATATCTTTATCAGTGCTTGTTGTAACAAGGATATCACCTTTGTTTACGTTCGCTACAGCTTCAGCAGCTGTTTTCGCTACAACTACTTTACCTTTTGCAGCTTTACGACCGATTCCTTGTCCTTTAGCAACTTCTTCACCAACAACGTGGATTTTCATTAAGTTTGTTGTACCAGTTTCAGCAACTGGAACACCCGCAGTGATTACTACAGTATCTCCAAGTCCGATTAGACCCGCATCCATACCTGTTTGAATTGCTGTATCTAACATTTCGTCAGTAGAAGCTGCACGTTTCCCAGCCATAAACGCTTGTACACCCCAAACAAGTGCAAGACGACGTCCTACTTGCTCGTCAGATGTTACAGCTACGATTGGAGATTTCGGACGGTATTTAGAGATCATTTTCGCAGTATGTCCACTTTCTGTTGGAGCTACGATTGCAGCTACATCAAGAGCAAGTGCTGTGTGCGCAACAGATTGGCTAATTGCATCTGTAATTGTTGGAGTGAACTCTTTAATACGTTTTTTGAACATATCTTCATATTGTAATGATTTTTCAACACGTACCGCAATGTTAGCCATCATTGTTACCGCTTCTACAGGGTATTGACCCGCAGCAGTTTCACCTGAAAGCATGATTGCATCTGTTCCATCGAAGATTGCGTTTGCTACGTCACTTGCTTCCGCACGAGTTGGACGTGGGTTACGTTGCATAGAATCTAACATTTGTGTTGCAGTAATAACTGGTTTGCCTAATACGTTACATTTTTTGATTAGACGTTTTTGTACTAACGGTACTTCTTCTGGTGGAATTTCTACACCCATATCACCACGAGCAACCATTAAACCGTCAGAAACTTCTAAGATTGAATCGATGTTGTCGATACCTTCTTGATTTTCGATTTTTGGTACGATTTGGATGTATTGAGAGTTATGACCTTCTAATAACTCACGAATTTCTAATACGTCAGATGCTTTACGTACGAAAGATGCTGCGATGAAATCAACTTTTTGCTCGATACCGAAAACGATATCTTGTACGTCTTTTTCAGTGATACCAGGAAGCTTAATGCTTACGTTTGGTACGTTAACACCTTTTTTATTTTTTACAGTTCCGCTGTTTAATACTTTTGTACGAATGTTTCCATCAGCTTTCTCGATTACTTCTAGTTCGATAAGACCGTCATCGATTAGAATACGAGAACCTGGATCAACATCATCATAAAGACCAGCATAAGATACAGAGAACTTCTCTGCAGTTCCTAATACTTGTTCAGTAGAAAGAATTACTTCTGCACCTGTTACAAGCTCAGCTTGTCCGTCTACGAAGTCATGTGTACGGATTTCTGGACCTTTTGTATCAAGTAAGATACCAACTGTTTTACCAGTTTTCTTTGAAGCTTCACGAATATTTTTAATACGAGCTCCATGCTCTTCATGGCTACCGTGAGAGAAGTTTAAACGAGCAACGTTCATACCCGCTTCCATTAATTGCTCTAATTTCTCAATACTTTCACTAGCAGGACCTATAGTACATACAATTTTAGTTTTACGCATATTGCACCTCCGAAAATTATGAAACCGTTCCCAAATACAAGGCATTAAGCCGATTAGATAGATAATTCTTTAGATAATTGATACATATCTTTATCGATTGTATGCTTTTGAGCTAACGCTTCGATAATGTCATGATCAACAAGTTTATTATTTTGAATACCAACACAACGTCCGCCATTACCAGCAATTAATAATTCAACTGCTCTTGCGCCAAGACGACTAGCTAATACACGGTCTTGTGCACTTGGTGATCCACCACGTTGTACGTGACCTAATACAGTTACACGAGTATCAAAGCTTGTTGCTTCTTCAATGTGCTTACCGATGTCAATTGCACTTCCAACACCTTCAGCTACAACGATAATACTGTGCTTTTTGCCACGTTCACTACCGCGTTTCAGACGAGCGATAACATCTTCCATGTCATACTTTTCTTCTGGAATTAAGATAGTTTCTGCACCATCAGCTAAACCAGCCCATAATGCGATATCTCCAGCGTGACGTCCCATTACTTCGATAACATATGTACGTTCATGAGATGTAGCTGTATCACGGATTTTATCAATTGCATCAATAACAGTATTTAAAGCTGTATCGAAACCAATTGTGAAGTCTGTTCCAGGAATATCATTGTCGATTGTACCTGGTACACCTACACATGGGAATCCTTGCTCAGTTAATTTTTTTGCGCCTTGGTAAGAACCATCTCCACCAATAACAACAAGTCCTTCAATACCATGTTTCTTTAATTGCTCGATTCCTTTTAGTCGTACTTCTGGGTCTTTAAACTCAGGACATCTTGCTGTATATAATTTTGTACCACCACGGTGGATAATATCGCCAACAGAACCAAGTTCTAATTTTTCAATATGACCAGAAATTAAACCAGCGTATCCATGGTAAATACCATATACTTCAATATCATGGAAAATCGCTTTACGAACAACTGCACGAATGGCAGCATTCATACCAGGTGAATCTCCACCACTTGTTAATACACCAATACGTTTCATTTGTACTCACCTCATAAAGATTATTTGCCTTATAATAAAATAACACGAAAAAATACAAAAACACAATGGAGAAGATGTGTCTTTTCATAATAAAAACGTGCATTCGCGAAGAGGAACGCACGCTTTTCTTATTTTATCCCAATGGAAGCGTTTGAAAACGAAACTTGCCCAATTTTCATATATTTTTCATAACGTTTTTCGATTAATTCATCTTTCGAAATTCCGCTTAATTGTTCAAAAGTTTTCTTAAGCATTAAATCTATATTTTCTGATTGTTTCAAAACATTACGATGTGCTCCGCCTTTTGCCTCTGGAATAATTTCGTCAATTACACCTAATTCTTTCAAATCTAATGCTGTAATTTTCATCGCTTCTGCAGCTTCTTTTGCTTTACCAGCATCTTTCCAAAGAATTGCCGCCGCACCCTCTGGTGTAATAACAGAATAAGTGGAATTTTCTAGCATATGAATGTAATCTCCTACTCCAAGACCTAACGCACCACCGCTACCACCTTCACCGATAACGATACAAATAACAGGTACAGTTAAACCCGCCATTTCAAATAAATTACGGGCAATTGCCTCACTTTGTCCACGTTCTTCAGCTGCTTTACCAGGATAAGCTCCCTTCGTATCAATGAAACAAATAATTGGACGATTGAACTTCTCCGCTTGTTTCATTAGACGCAGCGCTTTTCGATATCCTTCTGGATGAGGCATCCCAAAATTACGACGAATATTTTCTTTCGTATCTTTTCCGCGTTGGTGCCCAATTACAGTTACAGGCATCCCCTTATATTTCGCAATGCCGCCGACAATCGCTGCATCGTCGCCAAATAGGCGATCTCCATGACATTCAAAAAAATTAGTAAATAAGTGCTCAATATAATCGAGCGTTGTCGGTCGTTCTGCATGACGAGCAATTTGAACACGGTCCCATACTTTCATATTGCCGTATATATCTTCCTCTAGTTTTTCTAGCTTGTCTTCCAAAATACGAATCTCCTCACTGAAGTCCATCTGGCTGTTTTTCGTATAGTCTTTCAGTTCACGAATCTTATTTCTTAGCTCAACAACTGGTTTCTCAAATTCTAGCTCTGCCATACAGCCATTTCCCCTCCTTGATGAACTTCTAAAATCTTACGGAGTGATTCTCTCATATCATCACGATGCACCACCGCATCTAATTGACCGTGCTCTAGTAAAAATTCTGCCGTTTGGAAATCTTCCGGCAGTTTCTCACGCACTGTTTGTTCAATTACGCGTCTACCAGCAAATCCGATAAGTGCACCTGGCTCTGCAAGATTGTAATCACCAAGTGAAGCGAAACTCGCTGAAACCCCGCCCGTCGTTGGGTGAGTCATAACAGAAATAAATAATCCTCCTGCATTACTATGCTTTTTCAAAGCTACGCTTGTTTTTGCCATTTGCATTAAACTTAATATCCCTTCTTGCATACGAGCACCACCCGACGCAGTAAAGATAATAAATGGAACTTGTAAGTCGTATGCCTTTTCAACCGCACGAGCAATTTTCTCTCCTACAACAGAGCCCATGCTGCCCATTCGAAAACGAGAATCCATTACTGCAACAACAACAAGCATGTCATCAATTGTTCCTTCACCAGTTACAACCGCTTCATTCAATTTAGTCTTCTTACGATCGTTTTCTAGTTTCTCTTCATATCCCGGAAACTCAAGTGGATTTAGTGAAACCATCTCTTTGTCATACTCTCGAAATGAACCTTCGTCCAATATACTATCAAGGCGTTCCCATGCATTCATCGGATGATGATATCCACAATTCACGCATACTTTTAAATTTTTAAGAAGCTCTTTCGTATACATGATTTTTTTACATTTCGGACATTTTGTCATAACGCCATCTGGTACATCTTTTCGTACTTGTTCTGAAGGTATTGCAGCGTACTTTTTCTTTTTCACGAATAAATCTCTTAGCACAATTTGACCCCCTTCGTTGAGAGCTAAGGTTAGCGTAAGAAGAAAATGGGGCTAACACCAATGTTTGATGTTAGCCTTATCTTCTCAATCTGTCTAATAACCTCTCTCTTTACGTTTAACTTTAACCGCTATGCGGTAGAATGTTTGTCATAACGTGTCATGGTCATTTCGACAAATTTTATACATTACGAGTGAAACTGTATATTCTCTACTAATTCATCGTAAATTTTTAACGCATCATTTTCTTGTTTCACTTCCAAAGTAGCATAAAGCTTTCTATACATTTCGATAGAATCTCCTGAAACTTCACAAGAAAGAGTTGCAACGTAATCATTTACGATCATCCAAATGCGATATAGTAAATAATTATCGAATTGTTCAATAAGTGTTTTAAAGAACGTTTGATGAAGCATTAGAATTGAACTTTCATTTTCTTCAAGCACTTGGTGTAATTTACTTAGTACTTTAGAAAACGTTTCTTTCGGTAAATTACATACAATTCGAATCATATCTTTCTCAAGCAATCGTTTTGTTTGTAATAAATCACGAATTGTTTTCTCATCTTGCAGCAAGAACGGAGCAATTAATTGTACAAGACCGTTATCGTAAAAGTTTCGAATAAACGTCCCCTCACCACGTCTCGTTTCAATTAATCCTACCAGTTCTAACGCACGTAATGCTTCTCTTACAGAGGAACGCCCAACATTTAAGCGTGAACTTAACTCACGCTCAGATGGCAAACGATCCCCTGCTACTAAACAATCCTCTTCCATAATGGAACGGATTTTTTTTACAATTTCGAGATATACTTTTGTATTTGATGATGTCAATGGAAATTCCTCGCTTATTCTTTACCAATCAGCGCTAATTGTTTTGTTTTCTCAGCGACTTCATTTGGATCTACTTGACGGCGAGCTACTCCTGTCTCCATTGCTGCTTTCGCAACGTAAGCCGCTACTTGAGGCGCTACACGCGCGTCAAATGGCGCTGGAATGATATGATCTGCATTCAACTCATCCTCTGATACAAGCTCTGCAATGGCTTGTACAGCTGCCATCTTCATTTCTTCATTAATTTGTGTCGCATGTACATCAAGTGCACCGCGGAAAATACCTGGGAACGCTAGTACATTATTTACTTGGTTCGGGAAGTCAGAACGACCTGTTCCAACAACAGCTGCGCCCGCTGCTTTTGCCAATTCTGGCATAATTTCTGGAACCGGATTCGCCATTGCAAAAATAATTGCATCGTCATTCATTGTACGAACCATCTCTTCAGTTAATGCACCTGCTGCAGATACACCAATGAATACGTCCGCACCTTGTAAAACGTCAGCTAAAGAACCTTCTATACGATTCTTATTTGTATATTTTGCAACTTCATCTTTCACCGGATTCATACCGACAGGACGCCCTTCATAGATTGCACCTTTACGGTCACACATAATAACGTCACGTACGCCATAGCGATATAAAAGTTTAATGATTGCAATACCTGCTGCACCTGCACCATTTGCGACAACTTTAATGTCAGACATTTTCTTTCCAACTAACTTCAGCGCGTTCACAAGGCCTGCTACTGTTACGATAGCTGTTCCGTGTTGATCATCATGGAATATTGGAATGTTTGTCTCTTTTTTCAAACGTTCTTCAATAACGAAGCAGTTTGGTGCTGCGATATCTTCTAAGTTTACACCGCCAAAAGTTGGCTCCATTAATTTTACAGTTTCAACAATTTTATCTACATCGTTTGTATTTAAGGCAATCGGGAATGCATCTACACCAGCAAAGCTCTTGAATAATACAGCTTTACCTTCCATTACTGGAAGAGATGCTTCAGGTCCAATGTTACCAAGACCAAGTACAGCTGTTCCATCTGTCACAACTGCTACCATATTTCCCTTCATTGTATATTCATATACCTTACTTTTATCGTCATAAATTTCTTTACAAGGCTCTGCAACCCCTGGAGAATATGCAAGACTTAAATCTTTTGCATTTTCTACTTTTACTTTTGATACAGTTTCTAATTTTCCTTGATGCACTTTATGCATGTGAAGTGCTTCTTCACGAAGTGTTGACAAACTATCCACTCTCCTCAAATTATTCTTGCTGATATCAATTTCTCCAAGTGGTCTGACCACGAACACTACTACTATAATAATCGAAGTGTAGGGAAATTGTCCATTATATTTTCACAACGACATTTTCGTCACCGACAATTTCACGAAGTGCTCCTAGACATTCTTCACTTGGATGAATCGATAAACTTCGAGATAATTGTACCATTTTATGTTCCTTTTCATAATAAATTAGTACTTTCGTGAAACCTGAATAATCAAACAATATTTTCGTAACTTGATTTACAAGCTTTTTTTCATATTGAGACGGCAATTTCACGTAAACAGATGCTTCTTTCATTCCTTCATAAACATCCATTTCTTCTAGCGGATATAGTCCATTCACGATCCATTGCAACTTATGATTTCTTTGCTCGATCGTACCATCAACTAAAACAATTGCACCTTCTTGTAACCTGTGTGAAAAATGTATATACGTTTCTGGAAAAATAACGGCTTCCATTTCATCATTTTGATCACAGAATGTAATAAACGCCATCTTTTGTAACTTTTTCGTACGAATAACTTTCACACTTGTTATATATACGATCGCTCTTTGTACTTTTTTCTTATGTCGCATCGCCTGAGCAAGAGATGGGATTTCTAATTCTTCTCCTAACTCCGCATACTGCGCTGTCGGATAGCTAGATAAATAAAAACCGAGTGCTTCTTTCTCTTTATTTAACTGTTCAATAAAGGATAGCTCTTCTCCTTGTACGTATTTTGATTTCGGAACAGCATCCCCTAAATCAAAATCACGTGCAAGATTTGCATACTCCAACGCTCCTTTAAGACTTTTCCATAACGTCGTCCTCGAAACACCAAAATCGTCAAAACACCCAGACCAAACAAACGCTTCTAAATTTCGCTCTGTTACAAATTTTGATGGCATACGAAGACAAAACTCGAATAAATCTTCGAACATTTTTTTCTCTCGTTCTTCGAGTAATGCCGTCACGGTAGCCATTCCGATATTTCGAATCGAAAGTAAGCTGTAACGTATCGCATTCCCTTCTATTTGGAAGTTGTAACCACTTCTCTGAAGAGACGGCGGTAAAACGTGAAAACCTTTCCGCTTCGTTTCTCGTACATACTGCACAATCTTATCTTCATTTCCAATTGCGCTTGATAATAGTGCTGTCATAAATTCCAGCGTATAATTTGCTTTTAAATATGCAAGCTGATATCCGATCATACTGTAAGCTACAGCGTGACTTCGGTTAAAACCGTAATTCGCAAATCTTACAATTAAATCGTAAATTTGTTCTGAGGATGTCTCGTCGTATCCATTTTCCAAACAACCTTGTACAAAATGCTTACGTTCTTGATCTAAAATATCACGATTTTTTTTACTCACTGCTCGGCGTAATAAATCCGCTTCTCCGAGCGAAAATCCTGCTAACTTCGATGCAATTTGCATAATTTGTTCTTGGTATACAATTACACCGTATGTTCTTTCTAAAATCGGCTTTAAATCCGGATGTAAATATTCAATTTTTCTTTTTCCGTGCTTCGATTCAATAAAGGTTGGGATTTGTTCCATCGGTCCTGGTCTGTATAACGAGTTAACAGCGACAATATCTTCAAACTCATTCGGTTTTAATCCGCGAAGTACATTTCGCATACCACCTGATTCAAGCTGGAAGACCCCCGTTGTATCCCCTCTCCCTAGCAATTGGAATGTCTTTTCATCTTGGAGAGGTAAATTTCTTATATCAATTTGTTTCCCAGTTTTTTCAACAATAAACTTTATAATATTTTCAAGTAACGTTAAATTACGTAAGCCTAAAAAGTCCATCTTGAGCAACCCAAGCTCTTCTAATGCATCAGCTGGATATTGCGTAACATAAACATCGTTATGCCCTTCTTGAATCGCTACACTTCCCGTTAATGGTTCTTGGCTCATAATAACGCCAGCTGCATGAATAGACGTATGACGCGGTAAGCCTTCTACACGTTTTGCAATTTCAAACACACGCTCATGCAAAAGATTCCCTTGTATAAACTCACGGAGCGATTGCGATTCCTCATATGCATCTTTTAACGTTATACCAAGCTTTGATGGGATAAGTTTTGAAAATATGTCAATATCTCTTGGCAGGAGCCCCATTACACGAGCAATGTCTCTAATTGCGGCTTTCGCTGCAAGAGTTCCGAACGTTACAATTTGAGCAACACGAAGCTGACCATATTTATCTTTCACATATCGAATCATCTCGTCACGTCTTATATCTGGAAAATCAATATCAATATCTGGAAGTGTCACACGTTCAGGGTTTAAAAACCTTTCAAATAATAATTCATATTCAATTGGATCAATATCTGTAATTTCCAATACGTAAGAAACGAGTGAACCAGCTGCCGATCCACGGCCTGGCCCAGTTAAAATATGATTTTCATGTGCATATTTCATAAAATCCCATACGATGAGGAAATAATCGCTAAATCCCATACGAGAAATAACATTTAATTCATGATCCAAACGTCTTATATGCGCTTCTTTCGGCGTACCATAACGTTTCTGCAAGCCTTCTTCACAAACACGGCGCAAATACGTATCATTCGTCTCGTTAGATGGAACAGGAAATTTCGGTAATTGATTTACATGGAAAGGAATTTCTACTTGGCAACGTTCCGCGATTGTTATTGTATTTTGAACCGCTTCCTCAGCATGAGAAAATAGTGCTCCCATTTCATCCGATGACTTTAAATAATACTGATCCGTTTTCATTCTCGGTCTATCTGGATCAGTCATTTTCGTTCCGCCTTCAACAGATAATAAACATTCATGAACAAGTGCGTCACTTTGATTAATATAGCGAACATCATTTGTTGCAACGACTGGAACGTTTACCTTATTAATAAATTCTGGCAGTTTTTCTTGTAAAAGCAGTTCATCTTGAATTGCATGATGCTGCAAACTTATATAAAAATTGCTGAACATATTTTGATACGTACGAGCTACTTCTTCAGCCTGACTCTCTTTGTCTTCTAATAATAGCTGTTCAATCTCTCCGTCTTTCCCTGGTGAAATTGCAATTAATCCTTTCGCATAATGAGCAAGCCACTTCTTCGGGATACCTTCTTTTGACTTCGTCATAATGCTGCTAGAAATCTTTAATAAATTTTGATAGCCTATTTCATTCTCAGCAAGTAAGACGAGTGGATAAGACCTTTCTTCTTCTTCACTAAAAATAGAAGCTGTTAAGCCGATAATAGGCTGTATACCATTTTTCTTGCATGCTTTATAAAACGGAATAACTCCATACATAACATTTTCATCTGTAATGGCCAGCGATGAAAATCCAAGCTCTTTCGCCCGAATGACAAGCTCATCGATTTTACAAGCACTTTTTAATAAACTAAAAACGGTTTGACATTGTAAATGCACAAACTTCACTGTTGTACCCTCTCTTTACCTATGTGACTACTTTTATTATAGGTGATGAGGAAAGCGGAAATCAAAACATACTTCTCATACTTTGTCCATATATATGAAGAAGAAAGGGGAATGACGATGGATGTAAGAGAACATACTTTTTTCTCTCTGCTTATTATTAGTTACTTTATTGCCTTTGGAGTTATACTTGGTGGTTCATTAATTGGCGGATTTGGTGCATTTCTCGTCGGAAAACCAGCTCTAACTTATATTAATCAATTTGCCCAAAATTTAAGAATTTGGGCACTCGTTGCAGCAATTGGCGGAACGTTCGATACCTTTTATAGCTTTGAAAGAAGCTTCTTTGGCGGAGATATGAAAGATATCGTAAAACAAATTCTCCTTATTTTTTTTGCAACTGGCGGTATGCAAACTGGTCTTATTATTATTAAATGGCTTACACAGGAACATGTATGAGAGTACCCAGTGCCAATACAGCCAAAAGGTGGTATTTAGTTTTAGCTGGCGCTGCTGTTGGGGGAGTGTTGAGCTGGTTTGTTTTTTTGTACATATACGGTGTATTTCAAGAAGAACAAGCTAGTAAAATAGCAGAACAAAAAGAAATTATCGAAAAACAAGAAGCAAAACTCCACGTCCTTCTCGAAGACCAAGAGAAATTGAACACAGAAAATAAACGGCTCTTAACAATTCAAGAAATCAAAATAAAAATTATAAATCGAAAAAAATATGATTTAGACAATCTTACACTTGAAAACATGACCACTTCTATCCATAATGATCTCCAGCATCTTTTAACGAAAAACATTCAAAGCATCGCAAAAAATAAAGACCTGCTCAAAAAAGTCATCGAAAATAAAACGTACAAACATTACGATCGTATATACCGCTTTAAAGTAGATACAGTCTCTTTTGATACCGTACTTGAAATTAGCATTGATATAGAGAAAGAAAAATAAAAAAAGGAGGGCTTCAGCGCCTCTCCTTCTCTTTCGTTCAACATACAACTTCTTTATTTACACAGCTCACGTAAATCAGCAAAAAGGCGATCCGCTTCTTCCCAAGAAGATGCTTTTGCACCAGAAGCCATCGGATGTCCTCCGCCATTATATTGCATTGCTAATTTATTAATAACTGGTCCTTTTGAGCGAAGACGAACACGAATAACATCATCTTCCTCTAAAAATAGAACCCATGCCTTTAATCCATCAATATTACCAAGCGCCCCGACAACACCAGATGCTTCAGTAGAAAGTACATCAAACTCTTCTAGTACCTCTTTCGTTAATTTAATGTATGCTGCGCCTTCTTCTACCATCGTGAAATTTTGTAAAATATAACCGTTTAAACGAGCAATCTTTTCTTTTGTCTTATACATTTCATTGTATAAATCTGTGAATTTCACGTCCATATCAACAAGTTCACTTACGTAACGAAGTGTTTTCGCTGTTGTGTTTGGGAATAAGAAACGACCTGTATCACCGACAATACCCGCTAAAATAAGGCGAGCTGCTTCCTTTGATATCGTTAATCCTTTATCTTTTCCATAACTGTAAAACTCATAAATCATTTCACTTGTAGAACTAGCTGTCGTATCCACCCACGTAATATCTCCGTACGGGTCTTCATTCGGATGATGATCAATTTTAATTAACATCTTTCCTTTTGCATAACGTTGATCACAAACACGCTCTTGATTTGCTGTATCACAAACGATAACAAGTGCATCTTCATATACACTATCTTCAATATCATCCATTACTCGTAAAAACGCTAAAGAAGGCTCGTTGTACCCAACCATATAAATATTTTTCTCTGGAAACGATTCTTGCAGAATTGTACCAAGTCCGCACTGAGAACCTAACGCATCTGGATCCGGACGTACATGACGATGAATAATAATTGTATCAAACTCTTTAATTGCTCCTAAAATTTGTTCATGCATATGTATAATCTCCTTTTTATTCAACTTCTTCATTTTATCCCGCATTAACGTGTAGTAAGACTCCCACCTCAAAAGTATTAAAAACAATGGGGCAAAATTAATTTGGAGCCCGGATGCACGTAAAAGCCCGATTGGTGAGGGCTAATAATTAGTACGTGGGATCTCCCCACACTAATTAAAGTTTCACTTTATCCCCCATTATAACGGAAAACATTTCATACATGCGAACAATTGCTTTATAATAAAAATTAGAAAGTTTAGATTTTTCTTTTTTCTAAATCGTTATTTTTATACCAATCAATGGGAGCGTGTATTATGCCTGTATTCGTCTTTTGTATTATCATCTCATTTGTGTTGTACCTCTTCTACAAAACAAAATTCTTTCGTACAAACCGTCCAATGGAGAAAGGTTGGCTCTCAGGAAAATCCGCAATGGCACTCGGCTTATTCGTCCTATTCTTTGGGATAAACCAATTCTTTTTAGAACTTTCAACTGCACGCATTATCGTTGGTGTTTTGTTTATTTTACTTGGCAGTGCGAGTACATTTAATGGATTCCGCCAATATAAACACTTTCTACCATTAGCAGTCAAAGAAGCCGAATCTTATAAAACAACGTAAAAAAAGCATCAATATTGTGATGCTTTTTTACGTCCCTTAACTTTCAAAATCATATATGCAACAAACGCAGATGGTATATTAAAGAGGTTACCTTGCACGTGAAAATGTAATTGTTCTTCTTCAAAAGACATCTGTTTGTATAATTCTTGCTGAGATAATCCTGTTCTTTTCTTTTTTTCATGCAATCCTTGTAAGTATAAGTATTGAATTGGTATCATCACAAGAAAGTAAAAGAGTGCGATACCACCAAAAAAGAGTACTTCTGATGACATATGGCATACCACCTTTCGACATCCATTATCTTACAATATAATTATAACATAGTATAAACTACAATTAAATTAATATTCTGTTTTTTAACCATATAATTGCTTCTCCACATATACACCCTGCTATTTCTTTGCTTTCCCGCTAAAACTCTTCCACATCTTTAGCAACAGCTTCAAAACCCACTAAAACAAAAAAAGATGGAACAAATCAAAGCGATTTGTTCCATCTTTTTATTTATCGATCAGTTGCACCATTAACAATGCTTTCCCGACAACATTACCTTCATGATGCACTTCTACATCAACCTTACCAAATTTACGGCCAATTTCTAATACTTTCGGATGAACCGATACAACATTATCAATTTGAACCGGTTTTACAAAATAAATTGTTAAGTTCTCAACAATTGAATCGCTCTTCTTCTGCGCACGAATAACACGGTTTGTTGCTTCCGTCACAATTGTTGTGAATACACCGTAAGATAACGTCCCGATTGAATTCGTCATTTGTGGTGTCACTGAAAATTGATATAAATGCTCATTTTTTGCTTCTTTCGGCGTCATAAATTGATTCGTTACAATGTCATCAATCGTTTCACCAACTTGTGGTTGACGCTGAATCATCTGCAAGGCCTGAAGTACATCTTGACGACTAATGATACCTTGCAATTTATTTCCATCCTCCACAACAGGAAGTAATTCAATACCTTCCCACACCATCATACGTGCTGCAGCTGCGACAGACATTTTTCCATTTACCGTAATAGGGTGTTTCGTCATCACTTTATCAATCGGTGTATCTTTCGCAACACCAATCATATCTTTCGAAGTTACGATACCTAACACCTTTTTATTTTCATCCACAATTGGATAGCGTCCATGCATCGTCTCTTCATTGTACTCATGCCATTTCTGCACTATGTCACTAGGCTTTAAATATAGTGTTTCTTCAATTGGTGTTAAAATATCTTCAACTAGTACAATTTCTTTCTTAATAAGTTGATCATAAATTGCACGGTTAATTAACGTTGCGACCGTAAATGTATCATAACTACTCGAAATAATTGGCAATTTTAATTCATCTGCTAACTTTTTCACATGCTCTTCTGTATCAAATCCACCTGTAATTAATACAGCAGCCCCTGTTTCTAATGCTAATTGATGTGCGTTCGTACGGTTACCGATAATAAGTAAGTTCCCCGCTTCTGTATAGCGCATCATCGCTTCTAATTTCATAGCCCCAATAACGAATTTATTTAATGTTTTATGTAGTCCTTCTCTGCCCCCAAGTACTTGACCATCGACAATGTTAACGACTTCTGCATATGTCAGTTTTTCGATATTCTCTTTCTTCTTTTGTTCAATTCGAATTGTTCCGACACGTTCAATTGTACTAACATACCCCTTATTTTCTGCGTCTTTAATTGCACGGTAAGCTGTCCCTTCACTTACACTTAAATCTTTCGCAATTTGCCGCACAGAAATTTTATGCCCTACTGGCAGGCTATTAATATGTTCTAAAATTTGATTATGTTTGGTAGCCAAATGGTTTCACCATACTTTCTTTTCCCTAAATTCTTCATGTGTTGTATTCTCAGTATACTATATTTTCAAAACTGTTACACTCTCTCTATATATATCTGTACTATTTTTTTTATAACAAAATAACCCTTACATTCCACCAGTCACTCTATTACAACAATGTAATGCTGTTGTCATCTCGTTCGATAGTTTGTCCACTCGATTCCATATACAGTTAAGACAAGAAATGAAACAAAGGAGCGAATACATGATGAAAAAAATTTTAGAGGTTGTAGGTGCTGTATTTTTAGCTTTCGTAGATGGAAAAAAAGTTGCAATGGAGTTGAATGAAACACCCGAACAGCCACGTACAAAAAGAGAAGAATCACCTAAACAAATACAGACTTTAAAAACTGTACTACACACATAAAAAACCCTTCACTTGTCGTTTCAAATGAAGGGTTTCTCTTTTATAGTGTAATACTTTCTCCAGCTTCTAATACTTTCCCTGTACAATTTTGTAGCTTTTCCACAAATTGATATGGATCTTGTTCAATAACTGGGAACGTATTGTAATGCATCGGTACAACCGTTTTCGCACCAATCCATTTTGCTGCTAACACAGCATCTTCTGGCCCCATTGTGAAATTATCACCAATTGGTAAAAATGCTACATCAATATTATTAAGTTCTCCAATTAACTTCATATCAGAGAATAAAGCTGTATCTCCTGCATGATATACCGTTTTCTCTTCTGCTGTAAACAAAATACCAGCTGGCATACCTGTATATGTAATCGTCTTATTTTCTTCATCAATATAACTAGAGCCGTGGAAAGCTTGTGTAAATTTCACTTTTCCAAAGTCAAATTCATGCGAACCTCCAATATGCATTGGATGTGTATTTACACCTTGCCAACTTAAAAATGTCGCTAATTCAAATGGCGCTACAACAACCGCATTATTTTTCTTTGCTAACGCTACTGTATCGCCGACATGATCACCGTGTCCGTGCGATAAAATAATCGCATCAACTTTTACATCTTCAGCCTTTAAATCTGTTTTCGGATTTCCTGTTAAAAATGGATCAATTAAAATAACTTTTCCATTCGTTTCAATCTTTACAACTGAATGCCCGTGATAAGATACTTTCATCATTACATTCCTCCCCCTATTCACATTCTCACTTTTTATTCTACATGATTTCTTAATTCCCTGTCTTTTCTAACATCGATTTACTTGTCATAACGCTTTCATCCGATGTAAAGTTATATCTGTAATTAAATATCTCGGGGGTGCCAATCGATGAATGCTAGATTAGAAAATTTAATGCAATGGCTAAAAGAAAAAAACGTAGAAGCTGCGTTCTTAACTTCTACACCAAACGTTTTCTACATGACGAACTTCCACTGCGAACCACATGAAAGACTACTTGGTATGTTTGTATTCCAAGAAAAAGAACCTATTTTAATTTGTCCTAAAATGGAAGAAGGCCAAGCACGTAACGCTGGCTGGGCACATGAAATTATCGGATTTACTGATACTGACAGACCATGGGATATGATCGCAAAAGCAATTAAAGATCGTGGTATTGATGCAAATGCAGTTGCAATTGAAAAAGAACATTTAAACGTAGAACGTTACGAAGAATTAACAAAATTATTCCCAAATGCAGCTTTCAAATCAGCTGAAGAGAAAGTTCGTGAGCTTCGCTTAATTAAAGATGAAAAAGAACTTTCTATTTTACGTGAAGCAGCTAAAATGGCAGATTATGCTGTTGAAGTTGGTGTAAATGCAATTAAAGAAAATCGCAGCGAACTAGAAGTATTAGCAATTATTGAGCATGAATTGAAAACAAAAGGCATCCATAAAATGTCATTCGATACGATGGTATTAGCAGGTGCAAACTCTGCTCTTCCACACGGTATTCCGGGTGCAAATAAAATGAAACGCGGCGATTTCGTACTATTTGATTTAGGTGTAATCATTGAAGGTTATTGCTCTGACATTACACGTACAGTAGCATTTGGTGATATTTCTGAAGAACAAACTCGCATTTACAACACTGTACTTGCTGGACAACTACAAGCAGTTGAAGCATGTAAACCAGGTGTTACATTTGGTGCAATTGACAACGCTGCTCGCTCTGTTATCGCAGATGCAGGTTACGGAGACTTCTTCCCACACCGCCTTGGTCACGGACTTGGAATTAGCGTACACGAATACCCAGATGTAAAAGAAGGCAACGAGTCTCTATTAAGAGAAGGTATGGTCTTCACAATCGAACCAGGTATTTACGTACCAAACGTAGGCGGCGTTCGTATTGAAGATGATATTTACATCACAAAAGACGGATCAGAAATCTTAACGAAGTTCCCGAAAGAATTACAATTTGTGAAATAAGAAAAAGGCAGCGTGATTGCTGCCTTTTTCTATTTCTCTATTTTCGCCTTAAAACCATCTTCTCCTCATACTTATCATCCCATTTAATCACAACCTCTATCGGTTCATCTTTAGATAGGGGTGCGCAACTTACACAAGAAGACTTCATTTCAATCCTTGCTCCTTTATGAACTTCTGAAGTTTGCGTCATTGCACTAAAGGTTTCATTAATAGCAATCTCTAAATTTTTAAATTCTGTATTTCCATCTCCGCCTTTATATTGAAACGTAAACATGCCATCTTCACTGTCATCCTTAATATGGCCTTTATATTGACCCTTCCAACTTTTACTCTCGCTAGAAAAAGTAACATATGAAATTGAACAACTTCCTAAAAAGAAAATACTAATGAAAAAAAATAATGCTCTCTTCACCATGCCCCTCCATTCAAATGCACTTATTTATTGTCTATTTCTTCCTCTTATTATATTATAAAAATACAGAATTTTCTAAAATAGAAGGGTTTATATGTTACAACAACAGTTAGAAGAAATTCGTAATAATGATTACATAATCAACAGCACACTTCATATTGATTCATTAAGTTCAAGTATGCTTCAACATATCGGTGTTACTGATAGCTATTTAAGAGACAAACTCATTTACTCTACTTTTTACCATCTAATCAAGAAGGACTATATTTCACACACTCACTTACAGAAACTATTATCAGAAAGCATCAGTGAAAACTATTTATTCTATAAAATTCATGCAGATGACGCTAACGCTGTATTTACCCGTGCATTTACAACATTATTAATCGCACTCATTATCGATGCTGATACAAAACATAATTTCTTATCACAGGCTGATATTTTAAATGTGAAAGATAAATTAATTCTATATATGAACAAAGAACAGGATTTCCGTGGGTATGTGCAAGACCACGGCTGGGCACATAGTATCGCTCATGCTTCCGATACATTTGAAGCGCTTGTTAATAATCCTAAACTGGAAACTTCACATTACGAAGAAATACTACAAACTTTATTAAACAAAGTTTGTGTCCATTCCATTTATTACAAATATGAAGAAGATGAGCGTATTGTTTATCCGATTGTCGCAATGCTACAAAATGGCTTAGAGGAAAAAGCACTCATATTAGCCCTTCATAATTTAATAGCTCAATTACAAGTTCAAAAACCGACACTACATATTGACTCGTACGAATTTCTATACGGAAATATAAAATCTTTCTTACGTAGTTTATTTTTCAGATTACGTACAATGTCTATATGTAAAGAAACTGAATGCGAAATTGAAAAATTACTGCAGGGGCTTCGCCAATATTATTAAAAAAGAAGGCCACTCAAAAAGTGCCTTCTTCTATTTCACTAATATTAATTTGAAATTTCACGATCCAAACTGAGAAAAGGTGGACAAGAAGCGCAAACGCCATACATGCTCCGCTTAAAAAAGTTAATATAGGATGCGAATACACATGCCCTAATCCATAAGATGCTCCTACGAAAAACATTGTTATGTAAATATAAATTGCTCCATGTATTTGCCTCATATAAGCCTCCTTTTCCCATATTATAACATAATTTTCTGATTATTCACATTAATTAATTGTAATCAATATTTCTCAACTGTTACGCCTCTTACAGCCGCCTTAATATATGGTGCTCCTTGTAAACCTTGTAAATTCTCTGTTTTTCCTGTTACGACTACACCGTATATTGGTAGGTCTTTTGGTTTGATGTTTTTTATTTCTTTATAATATTGTTCAAAATAATCACTTGGTATACCTTCACTATTTTTTTGCTAAAGACTTCATTTGGTACAGAAACTCTTTTGAGTTTATTGTTAAATCATTTTTCACACCTTCTTTTACTTTTGCATAACTCCCTTCAAATCAAAAAAAACTTTATAACCATTTCAGCATTTAATTTTGTGCCACTTCTAGGATTTTTTAACTCTATATAAGCACTAAAGCTTTATACAACGTATCTTACACAATACCTTCTACTTTTCCCAAAAAATTTTCATAATAAAAAGCACATCTATTTTAATGTGCTTCTCACATATATTTTAATTTTTCAACATACAAATCAATTTTTTCGAAATAAAAACTTCCACTCATTTAAAAGATATATTCTCATAATATCTTTATGATTTAGTTGTCATAATAATTGAACGTGGATAAAATCCCAGCTTTTGATAAAACGATACAGCTTCATTTCCGTACACTACTATTAATTCAATGTCATCTACTTGCTTTTCTTTAAACCATTCCACTGCACTATTCATTAATTTCAAACCGAATCCGTTTCTTCGATATTTTTCATCAACAAATAAAACTTCAATCTTCCCACTTACGCTTTTACTATACGCTATACAAAGGCCTAATATATTATCTGTTTCTGACTCAATCAATAGTTCAATTCTATATTCTCCGTACTTTGAATTTTTTTTATAATCTTCAATACGTTCCTCAAATGTCATTCTTGGATAATCACCAGAAAAATATTTTGATTTACTGTTATGATATTCATGCAATTTATCTAATGAGTCTCTGATTATCTCTATTTCATCGAGAGTGATATATTTATGACTAATTCGCATCTTACAGCATCTCCAATAATATATATTTCACCAAAAAAGAGGATGGTTTATCTTTACAAAATACTACTCTATTATTTCATCGCTTCTTTCACAACATCTTGAATCATAACGACTTCCGTCTTCAGATCGACAGCCGGTGCTTTTTCATCAATACATTCATACCAAAACTCTAAATGTTTTTTATCAATTTCATGATGAGAGTTTTCGACAAGGGTACCGCATTCTCCTTGCACAGAATACCAATATAAGTACTCTTCTTCCTTTCTTATTTCCCGGAAAATTGTCTCTACATACATCTTTTCGTCGTTTAATGTCAAAAGCACTTCTTTCATATTGTCATTAAGAAGCTGCATCCATTCATCTACACGATGGCTTTTACCTGGCTTGACTTTGAATCTTGTTAATTCTACATTCATTTTTATTCCCCCATTTTCTTGCGGACAAATAAATCATATTCTACTGGATTATGAAAACTTAATTTACTAGCTAACTTTTTCGAAGGTATATTATCTGTATTACAATCCCAGCACGGTGTAATATCATTTTGTATACAATGTTCAATGAAACGTGTTGCGACAGCTTGAGCTAATCCTTTTCCTTGATGCGCTTCATGTGTTGCAATATCAATTTCAGCAAATCTATTCCCGTTAAATATTGAGACGCATTCAGCTACAATCATCCCATCTTGTTCTATACAAAATCCAAAGCCACCATTTAAAAATGCTTCTTTTGATCCCCAATACTCTTTGTAATAGTCCTCTGTAAATTCATTGCTTCGTTCTATATCACTTTTATCAATACGTTTAATTTCATATGTATTTTTGTTTAATTCTATTTTTCTATCTTCAAAAACTTCTCTTTGAAATTGAAATGTCATTCGTGGGATTTTCCGAAATGCATTACTAAAGCACTCTTCAATCATCATTTCCCACTCTTCACTCGAAGTGAACAGTGTAAATCGTTTCTCTGTTTTTTCAATAGCTGTTTTTATATACGAAAATAAATCTTCGTTATAACTTTGGTCTCGAGTGTCACCAAACAAATAATAAATACCATTAGTGGTGACGATTAGTCCTGCTGTTAACTTCTCGTTTATAAAAATCTCACCATTTATATTTTGATTACAAACTGCATACGCAAAAGTTGTTGTTCGGTGGTTCCCTTCTAAAAGAGGAATTACTTTATCGTATTCTTCAATCTGTAACCTTCTCATACGCCCTCCACAATTACTGTATCCGCCTCTACATTTTCAAAACAAAGATTTACCGTTCTCTCCAATGCTCTCGTCCTATGAATTGTACCTGCTGAAATTAAAATAGAATCATTCGGCTTTAAAACTGCTGTCTCTCTATCTTGAAAATCGATAAGTAATTCTCCCTCTAACACAATGAATAATTCATCCGAATTAGAATGGTAGTGCCAATCATATTCACCAGTAAATACAGCAATTCGTAAGCAATGACTATTTACATTTGAAACGACAAAGTTTTTATGTTGGTCTTTAATATCTTTTGTTAAATCTATTAAATTTATCTTTTCCATAGAATCCCCCTCTTTACACCCCTTTATATACTTATCTTTAAATTAGCATAAGAGGTATTTTACTAACAAGAAAAAAATCCCATATAAAAAACTCAAATAAAAAATGACCTCCAATCTCTCCTAACTATAAGAGAAATTAAAGATCATCTTTTCTATTTTATCGGAAATGCACTATCTCCAGCAGAAAGTACACCTTCCATATAACCTTTTGCAAAATCTGGTAATCCAATGATAAGTACTGCGGTTACAATCCCAATACCAATTCCCCTTAATTTCAAATCATTCTTCTTTTTGCCTACAACCATTGTAATAATTCCTGCTATAAGCAAACTCGATGACAAAATTTCATAAATATACCCCATATTGCCCCTCCTATTTCCATCTTTATTTCTCTTTATTTATATTATACGATGTTTTTATCCCAAATAAAAGCCCTCCTAATAAAAGGAAGGCTCTACATATATTTCTATTATGATAAAGCAGGAGCTTTTTCAAGAAGCTCTTTCGCATCAGCATATTGTAAGCCGTGCGCTTCTGCAACTGCTTCGAATGTTACATATCCATCTAATGTGTTAATACCTTTTAATAATGCAGAGTTGCCTAGGCAAGCTTCTTTATAGCCTTTGTTAGCAATTTGTACTGCATATGGTACTGTTACGTTTGTTAATGCAAGAGTTGATGTACGTGGAACCGCACCTGGCATATTTGCAACTGCATAATGAACAACACCATGTTTTTCGTAAGTTGGATTATCATGAGTTGTAATACGGTCAGTTGTTTCGAAAATACCACCTTGGTCAATCGCAATATCTACAACGACAGAACCTGTTTCCATTGATTGAATCATTTCTTCTGTTACAAGTTTTGGCGCTTTTGCACCTGGGATTAATACTGCACCGATTACAAGATCAGATTCTCTTACAGCTTCTGCAATATTGTAAGGATTAGACATTAACGTTTTTACTTGGTTACCGAAAATGTCATCTAATTGACGAAGACGTTCTGCACTTAAGTCGATGATTGTTACATCTGCACCTAAACCTACTGCAATTTTCGCTGCGTTTGTACCAGCTTGACCACCGCCGATAATTGTTACTTTGCCGCGTTTAACCCCTGGAACACCTGCAAGTAAAATACCTTTACCGCCTTTGTTTTTCTCAAGGAATTGTGCACCGATTTGCGCAGACATACGACCTGCAACTTCACTCATAGGTGCAAGTAATGGTAAAGAACGATTTTCTAGTTGCACTGTTTCATATGCAATTGATACCACTTTGTTATCAATTAATGCTTTTGTTAATTCTGGCTCTGGAGCTAAGTGTAAGTATGTGAATAAAATTAAACCTTCGCGGAAATAACCGTATTCACTTTCAACTGGCTCTTTTACCTTCATAACCATATCTTGATTCCATGCTTCTTCAGCAGTTTCAACAAGTTTCGCACCAGCTTGTACGTATTCTTCATCTGTAAAGCCTGATCCTACACCTGATCCTTTTTGAACAAAAACTTCATGACCATTTTGTACTAAATGTACAGCTCCCGCTGGCGTCATTGCCACACGGTTTTCATTGTTTTTAATTTCTGTTGGAATACCGATACGCATTATTAGTTCCCCCTTGAGTTATGAAATGACCCCTGAATCATTTTTTAAAGCGCTTTCTACACTCTTATATTCTAACATAATATCTCAATATTTGACAAAAAATAATACAAGTTTTCCGATAGATTTAATCTTACATTAAAGGACAGTATTATCCGTACTTCTCAGTATAAAGGATAAACTGTCCAATTATTCGAAACTTCATTTTATTTAATTCTATCGATGTCTATGAATAACATCAACAGCGCCTGTTACTTCAATAATCGTACCAGTAATCATATCAGAATCGTCCTCACATAAAAACGAAATGGTTCTTGCGATATCTTCGCCTGTTCCAGATCTACCAATTGGTGTGTTACTACCTTTCAGATTTCGCGCTTCTTCAATCGTTGCTTCTTTCATTTCACCAATTATATCACCAGGGCAAACCATATTCGCAGTAATACCATATTCCGCCTCTTCGTAAGCTACTGTTTTCGTTAATGAGACAAGTCCTACTTTCGCAGCCGCAAAGGCTGAACGATAAATCCATCCAGGTGCGCTATCTGCCCCTTGAAATCCATAGTTAATAATACGGCCAAATCGCTGGTTTCTCATAATCGGTACGACAAGTTTTAATAAATGAAACACCGCTGTTAAATTACCCTGGATCATTTCATTCCATTCGTCTTCTTCGTAATCGACTAATTTTTTCCTTTCAAATACGTAAGGACCAGCATTATTAATTAAAAAGTCAATTTTGCCAAAACGGCTCATCGCTTCTTCTACTATTTTATGTAAATCTTCCTTTTTCGTGACATCCGCTTGCACGAACTGTAGACGCTCTTCCATATTTTTATATGTTTCTTTCATTGTTTCCATAGCAGCTATATCGCTATGATACGTTACTGTTACTGAATATCCTTTAGCCAATAACTTTTCTGTTACTTTCTTTCCTAAACCTTTCGTACCGGCTGTAATGAGCGCATGTCTCACAAAACTGCCTCCTTTTAAATTGCTATACTTCATATGTAACAAGTTCTCGCCCCAATTACAACTAAAAAGAATCAAAACAGAGTTTTCAAAATTCTGTAACGTTTTAGCAAGCACATTACCAGAATTTGTTTTATAATTAAGTTGTAAACGGTTATAAAAATGAATTGGGAGGAATCTACTATGAACAATACATATACAAATATTTTAATTGCAGTGGACGGTTCCAAAGAAGCAGAAAAGGCATTTAGAAAAGCAATTCAAGTTGCAAAACGAAACAATGCAACATTAACAATTGCTCATATCGTTGATGTGAAAGCATATTCCGCAGTAGAGGCTTATAGCCGCGCAATTGCTGAACGTGCAAATTTATTTGCAGAAGACTTATTAGAAGACTACAAAAAGACTGCAATCGAAGCTGGTCTTGAGAAAGTAGAAACTGTATTAGAATTTGGTAATCCAAAATCTAAAATCTCAAAAGAAATTGCTCCAAACAATAAAGTAGATTTAATTATGTGTGGTGCAACTGGTTTAAATGCTGTAGAACGTTTCCTAATTGGTAGCGTCTCTGAACATATTATTCGCTATGCGAAATGCGATGTCCTTGTTGTTCGTGGTGATGAGGAGCAAGGTGATCTTTAATTTATAATAAAAAAAACACCAAGTCCACATGGGCTTGGTGTTTTTCATTTCACATATTTCACTACAAATACGAGACAAGCTAGAACAAGAATGACAACTGCAAACACATAAGGCGGAAGGAACTTCAAAGACCATAACGCCATCATTAACGTCGCAACCGTTAAGTACGTTTGCTTTGCATCTTCTGTCATTTTTTTGCGAAGTAAAAAAACATACAAATAACCAATTGGCGGCGTAATAAAACAAAGAACATATATGATTTTAGATTTTAAATACCATTTTTGTTCTCCGAGTTTCTGTATACCTTCTTCTATTCTCTTATGTTCTTGTTCTCTCGCTTCTTCTACAAGCGGATCTTCCTCTTCTCCTCGCTTTTCTTTCATATAAGGAAGAAAGTGCATGAAAAAATAACATGCAAATATAATTGCCCAAAATTCAATATCCAATCTTTCTAGTGGAATATGCTCACTAAAAAATGCAGCAGCAATCACTAAAGAAAAACAATACGTCATCATCCAAAATGAACGTTTTCTCTTTTTCCGTTCTATTTCTTTTTTATCTTTTACTTCTTGTACTTTCTTTTTTCTAGAAAGCCATACAGAAATACAGCAATCTAATACAAATAAAGTAAAGATAGATATTGCTATATGTATTGTTTTTACATTCGCAAATGAAAATATTGATGGGAATGCCACATGTAGCACAATTAATGTGTACAAAATTAACCCTATAAAATAAATACGTCTCATCTTCCATTCCTTTCTCATTTCCTAACATTACATTAACATACATTTTTTAGAAATAGACGGACAAAATATATGTGTTTAGAAAAGGAGGATTTATATGGGAGATCATGAACGTATTATTTTAGATGTCAACGAGCAAGAGATTGAAATGTTAAATACAATATGCTCACATTTTAAAGAAAAACATGGCGTTGAGCTAAGTCATGGTGCGCTGTTTCGAGATTTAATGGATATTGAGTATATTCGTATCACAGAAGATCGACATAAGTATGATTAATCAATGAAGCTTTAAGCCTAGAACATATTGCTCTAGGCTTAATTAAATCTATACGAAAAATGTTATAATTAGGAAAAAACAGGTATGGAGGATGCTCTACTATGAAATCTGAAAATATCTCAAAACATTTTCATACATTACATGTACAAAGAAATCAGTTTCTTCCCCATCTCCATTCACTATCACAAGAACAACTATGGTATAGGAAAGAGGACGAAAAATGGTCTATTGGGGAGCACTTTTATCACTTATATTTAATTACAAGGATGCTAAAAGTAGCGATTAAATTCTCTTTCACTCTTATCCCCTATGCCAAACTAAGAAGAAACACCCCATTCGCAACTGAAATTCATGACATTTATGCCGAATACAAGGAGAAGCATGGCAGAGGAATGAAAGCACCTTGGATTTTAATCCCTTCAAAAAAAATTTATGATTCTATGAATGTAACAAAATTAGAAGACTTACTTTCACGTGAAACAGATGAAATAAAAAAACTAGTTCAAAATATAGAAGAAAATATTGCAGGACATATCGTATTTTTAGATCCGATTGCTCACTATCCTAACCTTATTCAATCTATTCAACTTTTAGCGATTCATGAGAAGCATCATTTTATGATTATGAAGAATAATTATGAAATGATAGATACATACCTAAAAATCTAAATACAAAAAGGTAAGGTACTTTCTAAAAAGGCACCTTACCTTCTATATCATACATCATTTAACTTCCAACAAACTCTATAGTTAACCCCTTCGCCTTCTCCAAAGCTTTTTCAATTTGTTCAAACCCTGTCCCGCCTGCACTGTTACGACGCTTTACAGCTGCATATGGTGAAAGAACTTCATACAAATCTTCTTCAAATAATGAGCTCATTTCTTTATATGTTGCTAGTGGTACATCTAATAAATAAATTCCTTTTTGCGTACAATGCAGAACCAATTTCCCGACAATTTCATGAGCTTGACGGAATGGTAGTCCTTTGCTTGCCAAGTAGTCAGCAATTTCTGTTGCGTTAGAGAAATCTTGCGTTACAGCTTGCCCCATCTTTTCTTTGTTGACAGTCATCGTCTCTAACATGCCTGCCATAATATGAAGGCATCCTTCTACTGTTTTTACTGTATCAAACATTCCTTCTTTATCTTCTTGTAAGTCTTTATTGTAAGCGAGCGGTAATCCTTTCATTACTGTAAGTAAACTGAATAAATTACCGTACACTCTGCCTGTTTTACCGCGGATTAGTTCCGCCATATCTGGATTTTTCTTTTGCGGCATAATGCTGCTTCCCGTTGCGTATTGATCGCTCATTTCAATAAATTGAAACTCTTGGCTACTCCATAAAATAAGTTCTTCGCAAAAGCGTGATAAGTGCATCATGAGCATAGATGAGTTACTTAAGAACTCCAGTATGAAATCACGATCGCTTACCGCATCTAAACTATTTTCATAGATTCCATTAAATCCGAGAAGTTCCGCACTATATTCTCGGTCAATCGGGAATGTTGTCCCAGCTAAGGCCCCTGCTCCTAATGGTGAAATGTTAATGCGCTTTAATGAATCTTCATAACGATTCACATCGCGCTCTAACATCCAAAAGTAAGCAAGAATATGATGCGCAAATGATATAGGCTGCGCACGCTGCAAGTGCGTATAACCAGGCATAATAGTTTCTATGTTATTTTCCGCTTGATGAACAAGAACAGTTTGCAATTGTTTTGTAGCTTTTATAATATCTTCTACTTTTTCTTTTAAATACAAGTGCATATCTGTCGCTACTTGATCGTTACGGCTTCGGCCTGTATGAAGTTTCCCTCCTACTTCACCGATTCTTTCAATTAACATCTTTTCAATATTTAAATGAATATCTTCCGCTTCGACCGAGAAATTCAATTTATTTTGTTTCGCTTCCTCTAATAAATATTGAAGCCCTATCTTTATTTTCTCTGCTTCTTCTTTCGTAACGATGCCTTGCTTTGCTAACATCGTTACGTGTGCAATACTCCCTTTTATATCTTGGCTAACCAATTGCTTATCAAAGGAAATAGAAGCTCCGAATTCTTCTACCCATGCTTCTACTTCTTCTGTAAAACGTCCGCCCCAAAGTTTGCTCACGCTTCCACCTTCTTTTGATTCACTTGGCTGTATACTTTTGTAGGTAAACCGAATAATGAAATGAAACCAACTGCTGCATCATGATTAAATTCATCCTGGGCAGTATACGTTGCAAGCTTTTCATCATATAACGAGTACTCAGATTTACGTCCTTCTACAATCGCATGACCTTTAAATAATTTCACACGTACTGTACCTGTTACATTTTTTTGCGTTTCTTGTAAGAATGCATTGAGTGCTTGTTTTAAAGGTGAGAACCATAAACCGTTATAAATTAATTCTGTTAGTTTTTGCTCAATCATCGGTTTGAAATGAGCAACCTCTTTCACAAGTGTTAAATCTTCAAGTTCTTTATGCGCTGTTATTAATGTCATTGCCGCTGGACATTCGTACACTTCACGAGATTTAATACCGATAAGACGATTTTCTACATGATCAATACGTCCAACGCCATGTTTTCCAGCAAGTGCATTTAACGTTTTAATTAATTCTGAAAGTGAATATGCAGCGCCGTTTAAAGTCGTCGGTACTCCTGCTTCAAATCCGATTTCTACAAACTCTGGTTTATTCGGTGTATCTTCTAATGCCAATGTCATCTCGTATGCTTCTTCTGGCGGCGCTGCCCATGGATCTTCTAAAATTCCACATTCATTGCTGCGTCCCCATAAGTTTTGATCGATTGAAAACGGGCTATCTAAATTAATTGGAATCGGTATATCATTTTCTTTTGCATATGCAATCTCTTCTTCACGTGACCACTTCCATTCACGTACAGGCGCAATAACTTCTAAATATGGATTCAACGCTTGAATAGAAACTTCAAAACGAACTTGGTCATTCCCTTTCCCTGTACATCCATGTGCAACTGCGCTTGCACCTTCCTGCTCTGCAATTTCTACTAATTTTTTCGAAATAAGCGGACGAGATAATGCAGAGACAAGAGGATATTTCCCTTCATATAACGTATGAGCTTGCATCGCTATCAATGCATATTCATTCGCAAATTCTTCTTGAACATCAATCATATATGATTTAATTGCACCTACTGAAAGTGCTTTTTCTTTTACAAACGCTAAGTCTTTACCTTCCCCTAGATCTAAGCAAAGCGCGATAATATCATAATCTTTCTCTTGTAACCATTTAATTGCAACGGAAGTATCAAGACCTCCGGAATATGCTAATACAACTTTTTTCTTCTCCATTTTGCATCCCCCTAAAGAATAAATATTCACTATTTCTTATAATAATTCAAACTTTATCACCTTTCATAAAATGAATCAAGGGGAATTCATAATTTTTTTCAAACAATTTCGTCGAATTCCTTTCTTTTTTTATGTAAAATAGAGGCAGGAAAATGGAGGGCTGTCTATGGAAAAGTATTTTATATACAATGAACATCTAGGAATTGCAGTGCCGAACATACAAGAAGAATGGGAAGACATCTCTGAACAAACGCAGCACGCTATTTTATTAAAATGGGAGCAAATTCGTGGGAAAATACCTGATCGTATAAAAGAGCTTGAACATTACATTAATCAAAAACAACATCGTTTAAATAACGAAGAAAATTTTGAAATTTCCTGTAGGCTTAATTCTGAAATAGCTGATTTAGCCTCTATTATTAACGACCTTTGGCTTTGGTATCGCCTCACTCAAAACGTATCTGAGGGAAAAGCACACCAATGAAAAAAGCATGCCCCTCAATTAATTTGGGTCATGCTTTTTTGTCGTAACAAGCTTTGCAATATATTTCTTCCGCCGTTTTTGCTAAACATACATCAAACGGGCCTACTAATATACTTCTTTCTTTTGGCAACTTCACAAAAGCAACTAGCTCTTCTTCATATTCAATCTTTTTCTGACATGAAACGCATTTTAATTCTCTTCTTTTAAACATGTCTTTTAGCATATCTCCACTCTCCCTTTCATCTATCTATATTAATATAATATGTAAAAAATGACACATTGCAAAGTAAAGTATTCATATACTATGTACAAAAGGAGGCCTCAAAATGATGCAAGCTTTCATTATTGTCGCTTTAACATTTTTAAGTGTGATTAGCTGGGATGCATTTTTTAAAGATAAAAGTGACGAAAATAATACAACCGAATAAATCCCCATCTTTTCTTACTTATTGGACAAACTAAAAAAACTGTCCAATCTTACGGAATAGCTTAGGCTTTTCTACAAAAATATTTAAACATAACAATTTTTGTAGATTCCCTCCGGTTATTGTCGGTTTCCATCCGCATACATTTTTTGAAAGTATGATATAATAATATAAATCTTGAAGGAAGGGATTTTGATATCATGATCGCTCGAAGGAGCATGTGGCATCGTATTGACGAATCATACACGTAGCGTATTTTTCAGCTCAGATACTTTAGTCTAGCGAAAAAAATACGAGAGTGGGGAAATTATGATTGCCCGAAGGATAATTTGGCAAAAAAAAGACTCTTCTTACACATAGCGTTTTGTTTAGGACTTAATTGTTACTAGCTAAACAAAACAAAGAAGAGCAGGATTGCTAAATGAAGAATTCTACTCCACGTTTTGTTTAGTCGCTTTAAGACTTAAACTAAAACGAAGGTAGGGAGAATTGATGGACGAGAGGATTATTCGTTATTTCTTCAGCGACATATAGCGTAGTTAGTTTTTTCGTAAACTAACTGAAAGCTACATGTGAGCTCGTAGTTAGTTTACAACACCAAAAGGACTACTAACTACGGAAAGAAGGAATAACGATGAGGAACATCCAAAGTCGACAAATTATTAAAGAAGTTTTTATGGTTTTAATCGGTTCATTTATTTTAGCAGCAGCGCTATATCACATTCACTTCCAAAACCACTTAACAGAAGGTGGCTTTGTAGGTATTGCACTATTTATCCAAAATTTTTATGATATTTCACCATCTATTTCAACTGTAGTAATGGATATCCCTATTATTTTACTATGTGCTTCATTTTTAGGTAGAAAAATGGTTGGCTATTCATTCTTAGGTTCGATTTCATTCGGAGTATTTTATTCCCTTATGGAAAATTATTCTCCTTTTACGGTAGATTTATCAAATAATTTATTTGTAGCTGCAGTAGTTGGCGGTGCATTAGCTGGTATTGGACTCGGTTTTATATTGCGATTTGGCGGTGCAACCGGTGGAGACGATATTTTAACAATTATATTAAGTAAACGAACTCGTTTTACAATTGGGCAAATTTTCTTCGTCTTTGACGCGATTGTTCTTGCGCTTTCATTATATTATTTAAATTGGACGGAAATTGCTTTTACTATTCTTTCGATTGCCGTACAGGCAAAAACATTGGATTTAATTTACTATCCAAAAACAGAAAAGAAAGCAGCAAAGCAGCCCGTTTCTATTTCAATATCCAAAAAACATGCGACAAACTAAAAAGCGAAAGGCTTCGGCCTCTCGCTTTTTTTTCATGCTCTCTTTTCTTTCTCGATTATGTGGCGCACTTGATAAAATCTATTCGCAAATTCAGTAACATTTCTTGTTAAACGATAATTCACTGTAGATCCGATTGCCATTCCAATTACAGGGATGCCTTGGAATAATTTACGACGAAGAGCATAAATCGAAAATGTCTTCAAAATTTGTTTTAATACAACCTCAGTCGAAGCTGTTTGTAACACTGCTTCGTCTCCTTCATAAAAGAACGAATCTTCTTGTTCCAGCTCTCGCAGCAAGTTGTACCAAGCGTATTGCTGAAGTCTTCCTGGCAGTAATGACGCATGAAACACCTTTAGCGCAAGCATCATTTCATAAGGCTTGTTCACATCATGCCCAAACGATGTTGCAATAAGTTGTACAGCCTTCACATTTAACGCAATCATAACCGGAAAATCAGCTGTCAATAATAATAATCCTCCAGCACCCGTTGCTCCGCCTTGCACGAATGAATATAGGCGATGACGTGCTGTTTGCTGCTCTGCTATGTATGTTAACTGATCAATAGATAATGCTTTCAAATCTTCAAGTTGTTCAATTGATTCATCAAATAATCTCGATGTTCCTAAAATACGATTACGCGCATCTAATTGTGATTGTGAACTTTGAATCAGCGCATGCAAATGAAAGAGCCATCCATCTGCTTTCGTAAAGAATTCTTTTCGTTTTTTCTCAGGTAATTTCGCAACTGTAGTATGTAACCATTTATCAAACACTTTTTGAAAATCGGTCGCTTCTTGCTCAACTAATTGCGCTTCCCATTCCTTTATATTATCTAAAATGGCTTGTTCTCGCTTCGATCGCATCGCAACAACCACCTCGTTCGATTTTTTTCTATTGTATCATATTTCTGCTTACTCTTTGCAAATATGCTTGTCTATCTCTATTCACATACCATTTTTTAATGACATAAAATATTAGCAAAAAGGATGAGATGAATCACATGAATCTATCCAATATAAAACAAAAGTATAATGCTGTATTTAGCTTAGGACAAAACTGCTGGCCTGCTTGGGCTTTATATCAACTAGGATTATCCCCATTCTTTGGCGTTATTGATTTTATGCTAAGTCCTTCATTAAAGAAAGTAAATTTATTATTACAAAATCGCTTTCACCGTTTTTTAGAATTAGAAAATTTGTCCTTCATCTCATTTTGGGATGATGATGCGAAATTAAGACTACGAGACAACATTTATGAAATTGACTCCTGCCATGATTTTAAAACAGATGTTAATACACCAAATTTCTGGCCGTCCTATGCAGATATTAAGTCAAATTATGAGCATCGGATTAATCGTTTTCTAACTACGATTGAAATGGAAGAATCAATATTATTTATTCGAACTGGAGGAACATATGAAGAGGCACACACACTTCAACTTATTTTATCCCAACTAGTAAAGAATAACTTCTCTGTCCTTTTACTTATCCCTGCCGATATACCTACTATTGTTGAGGAGGACTGGGGACTCCAAAACATTTGTGTTATGAACTGCCCTATTATGGACCTATACCAATATAACGAGAAGTTTTGGACGGATCTCTTAGAAGGGGTTACAATTGGTCCGGATGCTTAAATACACGATGATTTTTATCCAGCACTACATTATAATCGTCCTTATACAAACAAATAAGGAGCGATTATACATATGTATCCACGTGCAAAAGCTTTTGGTATTGTTATACATCGCAATCGACTTCTCGTACAAGAATATAATACGGGCGCTGAAACCTATTACCGACCTCTTGGTGGATCAATTGAACTCGGCGAAAAATCGGCCAACACAGTCATTCGTGAGTTTAAAGAAGAGCTTCATACAGAAGTGGAAATTATCGATTATTTAGGTTGCTTAGAAAACATCTTTCCTCTAGATGGAGCAATTGGTCATGAGATCATCCAACTATATTCTTTGCGCTTATTAGACACATCACTATATGAAATGGAAATAATGAATATAAAAGATGAACAAACAGCGTCATATGCAAAATGGATTCCCAGCACTGCATTCATTCAGAAGGAAAAAGTGCTATATCCGGATGGAATAATAAAATATATCCAAAAGAAAAAAGACGAAATCCTTTAGGATTTCGTCTTTCTTTTCATATATTAACCAATATCTCCAAGACGTAGTACGTCACGAGCGATCATAACTTCTTCGTCAGTTGGAATTACGATAATTTTCACTGGAGAGTGAGGGAAGCTGATGAATGCTTCTTCACCGAATACGTTATTGCGTTTTGCGTCGAAGTATACGCCCATATACTCAAGGCCTTCTAATACGCGCTCACGAATAATTGCACTGTTTTCACCTACACCAGCTGTAAAGATGATAGCGTCAACGCCTTTCATACGAGCTGTGTAAGAACCGATGTATTTATGGATACGGCTTACGAACACGTCAAGTGCTACTTTCGCACGGTGGTCGCCTTCTTCTTCTTTCGCAATGATGTCACGTAGGTCACTAGAGTAACCAGTAAGACCTAACATACCACTCTTCTTGTTTAATACGCTAACTACTTCTTCTACAGTTTGGCCTGTTTTTTCCATGATGTATGGAATTAACGCAGGGTCAATGTTACCAGAACGTGTACCCATTGTTACACCAGCAAGTGGAGTGAAGCCCATAGAAGTATCGATAGACTTACCGCCTTCTACTGCTGCGATACTTGCACCGTTACCTAAGTGACAAGAAAGTAGGCTTAAGCTTTCAATTGGGCGACCTAATAATTCAGCCGCACGCTCTGTTACGTATTTATGAGAAGTTCCGTGGAAACCGTATTTACGGATACCAAATTTCTCATAGTACTCATACGGTAAGCTGTATAGGAATGCAGATTCCGGCATTGTTTGGTGGAATGCTGTATCGAATACTGCTACTGCTGGTACGTTTGGTAGTACTTCTTGGAATGCTTTAATACCAACAAGGTTTGCTGGGTTGTGAAGTGGTGCTAAATCGCTTAATTCTTCGATATCAGCTAATACTTCATCATCAATTAAAACAGAATCAGCAAATTTTTCGCCGCCGTGTACAACACGGTGACCGATACCGCCAATCTCATCAAGAGATTTTACGATTCCGTTTTCAGTTAATTTCTTAAGAAGCATATTAACTGCTACTGCGTGATCTGGGATGTTTGTAATTTCTTTTTGTTTTTCGCCATCTACAGTAATAGTGAAGATACTATCTTCTAAACCGATACGTTCTACTAAACCTTTTGTTAATACTGTTTCACTTGGCATTTCAAATAATTGGAACTTTAAGGAAGAGCTTCCTGCGTTAATCGCGATGATTTTTGACATCTAGTCTTTCGCCCCTTTTTCTCTTGGTAGTTGTGTGGATCATTCCACAAACCGCTCGATTTTATCTAATTAAATTCACTCACTATGAAAACGTTTCATCATCAGTAAATTTTATACTCACGATTTTAATTTAAACATCGTCCGACATATATTTCAAGTGAAAAAATTGTAACACCAAGAAAAAAAATATATTACAGATTTCAAAAAAATTCAGTTAAATCTTATATATATATTAAAAAATATGACAAATCCTATACAACTGTACTACATGAATCACTAACCCTGTTACATATATATCGTATTATTTATGTGTTGCAAACCAAGTATTCAATTGATCCATAATGTTCTCCATAGCCTTCATGTTAGAGAATTTAGGTAACTCCACTAGTAGTGCCTGTTTCGGCATTGTTACATCCTGGCCTTTCTTTTGGAGAACAAATATACTTTTTGCATTTTTCTCGTTTTTAAACATGGAAACAGGTAGCTGTAACAATCCTTGAATAAAGCATGTCTCTTTAATGAATGCATGTAGCTTTGGCGCTTGATCACTTTCAAAAATGAAGTTTGGTACTAAGAAGAATAAATACCCGCCTTCTTTCGTATGTTTCACACTTTGTTCAATAAATAAGTGATGTGCATATGACATTCCTTCATCTGCTTTTAACTTATATTCACTCGCACCGATTTCATTTGGATAGTAACCAATTGGTAAGTCTGAAATGACTGCATCCACTGGATCGATATAAAGTGGTGCTAGTCCATCTTGATGGAAGAATTCGATTGCATGCTTTTGTAAATTCGCATTTACTAAAGCAAGTTTAATTAACACTTCATCCACTTCTACACCAAATCCACTCATTGCTAGTTCTTCTTTGGCGCTATTAAACACTGTAGTCATTAAGTTACCCGTTCCGATTGCAGGGTCTAAAACAGTAATTTCTTTTTGACCTTGCATAAATTTATGGAATAAGTAGCTCATGAACATTCCAACTGCATCTGGCGTCATTTCATGATTCGCTTGTACGCCTTCTTTCATTCCTTTTAAAATGGCTAGCTGAAATGCTTTACGAATTTCTTCCCCTTTATATGTTTCTTCATTAAACGTACTATATTCACGATTCAACCTTTCAATTGTTGATTCGGATAATTCCTCTTGTAAAATCGCTCCCTCAAACAAGTTATCACCTGTTTCTACAAGCGCCTCTAAATATGTTACATCTAATTCTTTACGTAAAACTACCGTAGAAGAATCAAAAATAGAAAATAATGTTTCTACTGCCTGACTCACGTACATTCCTCCTTCTCTCTTTTACACATAACTTATATCATACCATAATCTAAATTTTTCCCAAAAGAAAAAGCGACCTCTTGCAAAGAGCTCCCCTTCAAGTTGTTTATGATGTAACGTCTTTTCTCATATATTGGTTCAGTTAACAATACATGAGAAAAGACGACCTCTTCTAAAGTGAAACTTTAATGAGAGGTCGTCTTCATTTCCATTACTTCGCCACTTTTGCTGCTTCTAATGCTGCTTCGTAGTTTGGATGGCTTGTACCTTCGCTTACGTATTCTACGTAAACTACTTTGTCATTGCTATCTACTACGAATACTGCACGAGCAAGTAAACGAAGTTCTTTCATTACTAAGCCGTAAGCTTCACCGAATGAAAGGTCACGGTGATCAGAAAGTGTCGCAACGTTTTCTAAACCGTTAGCTGCACACCAGCGTTTTTGAGCGAATGGTAAATCAGCACTAATTGTTAATACTTTCGTATTTTCAATACCTGCTGCATCTTCGTTAAAACGACGAGTTTGTGCATCACATACACCTGTGTCGATTGAAGGTACAACACTAATTAATTTCACTTCACCTTTGTATGTTTCTAAACTTACTGGAGATAAGTCATTTGCTAATACTTGGAAGTTAGGCGCTTGATCGCCAACTTTAACTTCTGTTCCAACTAAAGTCATTGGATTACCTTTAAAAGTTACATTTGCCACTTAAAAATCCTCCCTTATTTAAACAAAATATGTACAATGTAAATCATAGTTTGTCCCTATCGATAATGCAAATAAAATCGCTTTATTTACAAAAAAATAAAGAAGCTAATTCATTGATTAGCTTCTTTACTCGTTAAATTTGAAATTCCGGATCATCTTCTTTTCGTTTATCCATCATTTCTTTCACTTTATCAACAGCTTGTGGCGCTAATTCAATTATTTTGTCAATGACATGTGTTTGTTTATCTAAATGTAAAACTTTCACACCATCTCCATTTATAACGAGAAAGGCAACAGGATTAATGGAAACTCCACCACCGCTACCTCCTCCAAAAGGATGACGACCAGAATGTTCTACTTTTCCAAATTCACTTCCACCAGCAGCAAATCCAAAACTTACTTTCGAAACGGTAAGAATTACACTTCCATCTGCCGCTTTAATTGGATCACCAACTATTGTATTTACATCAGTCATTTGTTTTAAGTGCTGCATTGCTGTTGTCATTAAACCTTGAATTGGATGGTCCATTCTATATCCCCCCTATGCTTGAATAGATTTATCTGTCATACCAGACTTTTGCTTTCTCATAAACATGAGTAGTTTTACCGCTGTTTTCACAGTACGAAATATATGAAAGGAAGCTGTTAATTCACATCTGGATGCAAATCCCTTCCCTTGAAAAACAGGTGTAATTTCAAATTCTGGTACGTCGACAATATGCATATATTGTCCTACAACTCCAGCAGCCATTCCTTTTGTCCCCCATGCATATCCGGTGACAATCCCAGTACTAGCTGCGTCGCCTACTCCAATTTGCGAGTGCCATTTCCAACCATTGATTTTCACTCGTTTGAGAAAATCTTTAACGATAGTATGAACTTCTTGAAGCTTTTTTATCAGTTCTCCAATGCTATCAAGTTGTGCCATAATTTTATTATCTATTCCGCCGTCCTCTTCAGCTTTTTCGATTTTCTGTCCTGTCTTTTTCTGCTGTTTTTCAATTCTTTCCAATACATCAAACGTATATCGAATCATCCATATTTTCACTTGAAATAAACATTGCTTTTCCATTTCTGAATATAAAAACGTCACCTTAAGCGATATTTTCGATAATAGTATTAGCAAAATAAAAAGTAGAAGAATTATCATTCCAATTACGAGCCATTTCATTCATACCATCCTTTCACTCCATACCCATTATCGACAAGTTTATTCAACATTAAACAATCTTTGATAAAATTGAATATAAAAATTTTTCTAAAAATAAAAAGGGGTTTTGACATTTCATATCGAAATATACTATTTGAGCATATCATTCAGAATACACATTGATGGTATGCAGCACTAAAACTAGAAAATTTAACTGCAGTGGAGGGATACATAATGGCAGATCGTCGCAATTTATTTTTCTTTTATGGTGATGACAGAGTAACGCTCGTTGAAAAAATGAAACCAGTATATCGTATTTTAGAGGAGAATGGATTTACCATATTAGATCATCCAAAAAATGCAAACGCTATCGTCAGCGTTGGAGATGATGGGACTTTCTTACAAGCCGTTCGTAAAACTGGCTTTAGAGAAGATTGCTTATACGCAGGTATTTCTACGAAAGATGAAATTTCTTTCTACTGTGATTTCCACATCGATCACGTTGATACAGCCCTTCAAGAAATTACCAAAAACGAAATTGAAGTGCGAAAATATCCAACAATTAAAGTAGATGTAGATCACGGTACATCTTTCCATTGTTTAAATGAATTCACATTACGCTCTAGTATCATTAAAACATTTGTCGTAGATGTACACGTCGACAATTTACATTTTGAAACATTTAGAGGTGATGGATTAGTTATCTCCACACCTACAGGAAGTACTGCTTACAATAAATCATTACATGGTGCAGTTGTCGATCCACTTATCCCATGTTTCCAAGTAAGCGAACTAGCATCTTTAAATAACAACACATACCGTACACTCGGATCACCATTCCTTTTAAATCACGAGCGTACGTTAACTTTAACACTTAAACCAGACGGAAATGATTATCCTGTTATCGGAATGGATAACGAAGCACTTAGCATTAAACAAGTGGAAAAAGCCGTTGTTCGTTTAAGCGATAAACAAATTAAAACTGTTAAATTAAAAAACAATTCCTTCTGGGAAAAAGTACAGAGAACATTTTTATAGCATGAAAATAACCACCGAATTATGGGATTCCATAATTCGGCGGTTTTTATTTCTCTCGCTACCAGCCACTATTCTTGTTATTTTTTGTCGGTAAGTCGATATCTTTTAATAATCGCTGATATATTTCGAGTCACGGTAGATATGTTTCAATAATCGCTGATATATTTTCACATACTTTTTTATAGACAACCCGGCCATCAATTACGGTCATCGCTGCTTGTACTTCTTTTATTTCTTCTGCCTCTATTTCAAAAATATTGCGATCTAATATAGTAAAGTCCGCTTCATATCCTTTTGCGATTTGTCCTCGCTTCGCTTCTTTTCCGATTGCATAGGCACTTCCTGTTGTAAATAAAGAAACAGCCTCATATACCGTTAATCTTTCTTCTGGCATATAGCATACGCCATCAATAAAACTTCTACGTGTAACAGCGCTATATATACCTAAAAACGGATTCACTTGTTCAATTGGAGCATCAGATCCACCGTTGCAATGTAGCCCTGCGCCGAGTAATGTCTTCCAAGCGTACGCGTAACGAAGACGATGCTTTCCTAGTTTTTCAATAACTGACGGAAAATCCGATGAAACAAAGACGGGTTGAATATCAATAATGGCTTGCAAGTTTTTCATTCTTTCAATCAACTCTTCACGAGCGAGCTGACAATGAATAATGCGGTCACGTAATCCTTCTGCTGGTGGATATAATTCAAGTGCATCAATGACATATTCAAGCGATAAGTCACCGATTGTATGAATGGCAACTGGCATATGTAAATCACGTGCTTTCTTCACTAATCCTGCAAGCTCTTCACGTGAAAAAATCGCAACTCCATTCGTTTCCTGCGCATCTTCATACGGCTCACTTAATAAAGCTGTTCTTCCGCCAAAAGAGCCATCAGAAAAGATCTTCATCGCCCCAAATTCAATATAGTGCTCATTTTCATATTCTTTTCGCTCATTCGCTACTTCATGGTGAACGAGCAAATGTGCTTTAAATGGCATTTCTTTTATAACGTGTGAAAACGCATTGTACGTTTTTTGAAAGCCTCCATAATAATTTAAGTCTTCCGTATGCCCCCCAACTAATCCGTATTGCCAGCAGTCTGAAATCGCTGTTTGCAGAGCTCTTCGCAAATACGCTTCATCTATTTCAGGCTGTACATGTTTTATTAGCTCTTGTCCTTGCTCATATAAAAGTCCTGTTAACTTATTAGACGCATCACGACCAATTTTCCCGCCCTTCGGATCTTGCGTCGCTTCTGTTATGTTCGTTTGTCCCAATATGTATGAATTCACCCATGTCACGTGACGACAAACGCGCTTTAATAAAATCGGATGCTCTTTAGAAATCTCATCTAAATCACGTACATGAACTTGTTTTGTATCTGTAAAATTATTTTCATTCCATCCTTCTCCGATAATCCATGTTCCTTGTGGTGCTCCTTCTACTCGCTTCTTAACAAGGGTAAGCACTTCGCTATATGATGTACAATTTGATAAATCTAGACGAAGCAATCTCTCTCCATGCCCAATAAGATGCATATGGCTATCAACGAGACCTGGAATCATTGTTTTTCCCTCTAAGTCATACAACTTCTCCGCAGAATATAGATTTTCTAACTCTTCCTTATTCCCGATATCCACAATTATGCCATTTTCAACGTAAACAGCTTCCACTTTTTCATTTTCTTCTCGCATTGTATAAATGGTTCCACCATGCCAAATTTCTCCCATATACTCATCCCCTTTTTCCTTTAGTCTACGAAATTAGAACGTATAAAAAAAGCACCATTTCGATTAAAAATGGTGCTTTTCTAAAAATTAATTTTGTTCAGTAGTAGACGTTGTAATTTGCCATTCAATATTAAATTTATCTTTCAATTGTCCGTATGCTGGGCTCCAGAACGTTTCTTGAAGTGGCATAATAACTTCTCCGCCTTCTTGTAACTTATCGAATACTTCTTTCGCTTTTTCCGCGTTACTAATTTGAATTGCGATTGTTACTTGAGATCCGATTGCATGCCCTTTACCTGGGAATGTATCAGAAATCATAAGTTCCGTATTACCAACTTTTAAAGTAGCATGTGCAACGCGCTCTTTCGCTTCAGCTGGAATCGGGTATTCTGGATTTTCAGGCATGTCACCAAAAGTTTGCATTACTTCTACTTTCGCATCTAACGCCTCTTTATAAAGTTGTACAGCCTCTTGCCCACCACCATCTAAAACTAAGTACGGATTAATACCTAAAATCATACGGACACCTCTTTTTTTATTTTACGAAATCGAACTTGTGTTCGTTTTTATATTATCATACGTTTTATATTTCATTCAACTATTTACTTCACTATTTTCGAAATTATTTTGAAGGAAGCTCCATCTCTTGTTTTCTAAGTTCAATACGGCGAATTTTTCCAGAAATCGTTTTCGGTAGTTCATCTACAAATTCAATTTTGCGAGGGTATTTATATGGTGCAGTCAGTTCTTTGACGTGTTGTTGAAGTACTGGAATCAATGTTTCTTCGTTCTTTTCTATATTCTCTCTTAACACGATAAATGCCTTCACGACACTTCCGCGAATTTCATCAGGGCTTGCAACAACCGCACATTCTCTTACGTATGGGTGTTTTACAAGTGCATCTTCTACTTCAAACGGACCGATTGTATAACCAGAGCTAATAATAATATCATCTCCGCGTCCTTCAAACCAGAAATATCCGTCTTCATCTTTTTTCGCTTTATCACCGGTAATATAATAATCACCGCGGAATTGCATTGCTGTACGCTCATCGTCTTTATAATATTGTTTAAAGAGTGCTGGTGTTTCAATGTGAACTGCAATATCACCAACTTCTCCTACCTGCACTGGAATACCTTCTTCATTTACGATATCAACGTGATTACCTGGCGTTGGTTTTCCCATTGACCCTGGTCTAATATCCATCCCTTTCATTACGCCAACAAGTAATGTGTTTTCCGTTTGCCCATAGCCGTCTCTTACTGTAATATCAAAATGCTTTTGGAACGTTTCAATGACTTCTCTATTTAACGGCTCACCTGCGGATACAGCGCTATGTAACGCTTCTAAATTGTACTCAGTTAAATCTTCTACCTTTGCCATTAATCTATACTCAGTCGGCGTACAACAAAGCACATTCACCTTATTATCATCTAATAAATTTAAATATGTTTTCGGTTCAAACTTACCATGGTATACAAATCCTGTCGCGCCTGAACCGAGAGTTGCTAAAAACGGGCTCCAAATCCACTTTTGCCAGCCTGGACTAGCCGTTGCCCATACAACATCATTCTCTTCAATTCCGAGCCAGTTTGGAGCGCTCGTACGTAAATGAGCGTATGCCCACGCATGTGTATGCACAACACCTTTCGCGTTTCCTGTCGTCCCTGACGTGTAAGATAAAAAGACCATATCTTCTTTATCTGTCTTCGCCATTTCTAACATGTCACTTTCTGTTTCTAATGCTGTTTTTAAATTAATCCATCCATCTACTGACTGCTCGCTCAGGACGAACTTTTGAAGAGATTCCATTGCTTCTATATCGTCAAACTGTCCAATGTACGGCTCATAGCTTACGATTGCTTTTACTTCCCCGTGCCCAATGCGATATTCGATATCTTTTTTGCGCAACATTTCCGAACTCGGAATTACGACAAATCCTGCTTTAATCGCAGCGATATACGTCATGTAAGCTTCAATTAAGCGTGGCATCATAATGAGGAGCTTGTCCCCTTTTTGTAAGCCACTTTTTATAAAAGCGTTTCCAATTTTATTCGCACCTTGCATTAATTCACAATATGTAACTTCTCGTCTATTCCCTTTATCATCTTGCCAAATTAAAGCAAGCTTCTCTTTATCATTCGTATATTTCTCTATTTCCGAAACTAAGTTATAAGACGGCGGCGCCAACAATTCCTCTCTCTTCATAAACATCCTCCTTTATTTCTATGCCTCTCTTATATAATAAAGAATTTTCAGTAAATTTTGAACCCTCTTCTTTTGACAATTTTTTTATATTTATGTCGAAATGATGCATGAATTTATAGCGACGATGTTTTTAATATATCGATTCACAAGCAAATAATGACGAAAAAAACAAAAAAAGAAAGAGCGGGAGAACCCGCTCTTTCTAAGCCATCGTATATGGGATTATTTTTGGTAACCGCCTAATTGTTGCTCAGCTAGTGAAACTAGACGTTTAGTAATTTCGCCACCAACAGATCCGTTAGCGCGAGATGTTGCATCAGCTCCAAGTTGAACACCAAACTCTTGAGCGATTTCGTATTTCATTTGATCTAATGCTGCTTGAGCACCAGACACTGCTAATTTATTTGTGCTTGCCATGTTGTATCACCTCCTTGTGAGTATAGAGTGTGATAAACAACATGACTTCATACACATTTGAATGTGGTAATTTATGGGTTTAGAAAAGTTCTTCGAATTTTTCTTCTTCGGCCACTACTTCTACTGTTTGTAATACCATTGTTTCTTTGTTCGCTACAGCCTCTTCGATTAACGGCGCGAAATCGTACTTCGCTTCAAAACGATTTGCTTTCTCACGCTTCGGTTTCGTCGATGGACTTGCTGGTGTAAATACTGTACAGCAGTCTTCATATGGACGAATTGAAATATCATACGTTCCAATTTCTTTTGCAATTTTAATAATTTCTAATTTATCCATCGTAATAAGCGGACGAATAACAGGATAGTTTGTCACTTCGTTAATCGTATGCATACTATCTAACGTTTGGCTCGCTACTTGTCCAAGACTTTCACCAGTCGTAATCGCAAGTGCATTACGCTCCTCTGCAATACGCTCTGTAATACGCATCATCATACGACGCATAACCGTCATAGAATAGCTAGATGGAATTTCTTTATTAATCGTTTTTTGCACTTCAGTAAATGGAACAAGATGAAGTGTTACACGTTTACAGTATTTCGTTAACTCTTGTGCTAAATCGATTACTTTTTGTTTCGCGCGCTCACTTGTGAAAGGTGGACTATGGAAGTGAACTGCTTCTACAGATACGCCGCGTTTCATCGTTAAGTAAGTTGCTACCGGGCTATCGATACCACCAGAAAGAAGTACCATTACTTTTCCGCCAACGCCAACTGGTAAACCGCCAGCTCCCATGTGCTCACCACACATAATATAGCTGTAACCACTGCGAATTTCTATACGTACATTCACATCTGGATTATGAACATCTACTGTGATATCCTCTGTATTTTCTAAAATGTGCCCACCGATTTCTGGAAGTAACTCCATCGTCTTCATTGGGAAGCGCTTATCAGAACGGTGCACTGTAATTTTAAATGTTTTTACATCACCTTTTACTTGTAAGAAAGCTGCTAATGCACCTTTTTTAATATCTTCTAATTCTGATGGTACTTTCATTGCTAAGTTAAACTTATGAATACCAAATACATCTTTCAATCTTTCTGAAATTGCTTCATGGTCTTCACCATTTAACTGAATGTACATACGATCATGTGTTGCATCAATTTTAATGTTTGGGAATTTTTTTAATTTGAATTTCACATTATCTTTTAACGTACTTACAAACTTAGAGCGGTTCTTTCCTTTTGTCGTCATCTCTCCATAACGAACTAAAATATATTCATATGTCATCATATTTCTTTACCTCATCACTTCATATAATTTTGGCATTGTCGCTTTAACAATACCTTCAAATTGTTTTACTTCTTCCATCGTGTTGTCCGGTGCTAAACTAATGCGAATCGCACTTGTAGCTGCGGCGTGCGGTACTCCCATTGAAACTAGTACTCGGCTCACTTCATTTGCTTTTGAAGAACAAGCAGACTTCGTCGATACATATACACCATGCTCTTCTAGAGCATGAACGACCACTTCCGGTTTTAAACCGACAAACGACACATTTAAAATGTGTGGTGCTGCATATGCAAGCGACGTATTAATCGTTACATCTTCCATCTCTTTAAAGAAACGTACAAGCTCTGTTTGTAAACTTTGCAAATGAGCTATCTTTTCTTTCACTTGTTCCATTGTCATGCGAAGTGCTTTCACCATCGCTACAATGCCAGGTAAGTTCTCTGTACCAGAGCGATACTTAAGCTCTTGTTGACCACCTGATAAGATTGGATCTAATCTTACACCATCACGTATATAAAGAAGACCTGTCCCCTTTACGCTATGAAATTTATGTCCAGATATCGAACAAAGGTCAATATGAGAAGCGTATAAATCAAGTGGTACTTTTCCTATCCCTTGTACATGGTCCACGTGGAATCTTACTTTCGGATGGTTCGTTAATAATGTTCCAATTTCAGCAACGGGCTGAATCGCTCCAGTCTCGTTGTTCACGTGAATAATTGACACAAGAATCGTATCTTCACGAAGCGCTCGTTTTACATCTTCTACCGATACAACACCGTGCTCGTTAACCGGTAAATATGTCACATCAAAGCCGAGATCTTCTAATTGTTTATATGCCTCAAACACAGACGCGTGTTCAATATTTGTTGTAATGATATGTTTGCCGCGCGAACGATTCCTCATTGCTATCCCTTTAATCGCAAGGTTATTCCCTTCCGTTCCACCTGATGTGAAAATAATTTCAGAAGGTTTAACGTGAAGAAGCTGTGCTGCAATCGTTCTAGATTGTGTTAATAGACGCTCTGCCTCTCCTCCAAGCGAATGAATAGAAGAAGGATTTCCAAAATATTTCCCTGCAACCGTTACATACGATTGAAGAGCTTCTGGATATGGCTTTGTCGTCGCACTATTATCAAAATAGATCATCGTTCTTCCCCTTTCAGCGCTGTCACATCGTATAATCATATCATAAATACGTGTAATTACGCTAAAACTACTCAAAGGTTCCGTTATATTTTAAAACGAACAACCTTACTGTATTCCGCTATTCATTATAGCAACATCGACTTCAAAATTACACAAAAAAACAAACCCTTTATTAAAGGGTTTGCTCATTGTCTACATATTCAGCTATTTTTTGAACAACGCCAGGTTCAAGTTGCTCTAATATAGAAGCCGCTTGTTCTAAAGCTGCATCGTATTGATATTCACGGAATAATTTCTCCGCATAATTTAAGCTTTCTGCAAGATTCTCATCATGACTGCGGTATCGGTTACCATATTGAATTAGTTTTTCAACTAAATACGCTTGTCCAATTAATTCTTCCGTCATTTCAGATACACCATTAACAGTTGTGTATGCTTCTTCTAAACTGCTATTTACAGTATTCATATTTAACGGCTTTACTTCTAATTGCTCATATACAGCTTGCATCGCCATTTGCCCTTTTTGTAAATCTTCCATAATACTCTCTGGAAGACCTGGTAAGTTCGACTTTTGCATAAAACGTTTCGTCTCAAAAATTGTATTTCGCATTTCTTGTAACTTCTCGCGTGCTTCAAATTCTTCTTTGCGCATCGTTTGCAGCATTTCTTTATATTCTGCATGAAGTACTTTTAAAGTTTCACATTGCTCATAAACCTCTTCTAGTTCCTCACGAATAATAGAGAATGCAATATCTTGTTCAGCAACGCGTATTTGCAACACTTCAAAACGTTTCATTAAAATATGCATTTGCTTTTCAATTACTTTTTGTGACTCAATGTCTTTGTCTTGTAATTGATAACTTTGTTTCACAAGTTGTGTTTCTATTTTCGTTTCAATTGTTTCTGTACGAATTTCTTCTAAATCTTCATAAACAGACAGTGTTTTTTGCTCCACATAATGTTTCGCATGCACTTCTTGTTCAAGTTGATCATAAAAACTGTCTAAACGAGTTTTTAAGTTCTCTACTTTTTCTGCTGCTTCCGTTATATGCAGCTCCTGTATATCCATTAAACATGTTTGTAGTTGTGTCGTCATATCGCGGACTTCTTTAGGAATTTCCAAATACTCTAATACATAGCCTTGTCTTATCATATCATCATGGCCTTGTAATAAATCTTCCAACTGAACTGGTAATGTCGCTTGACACTCTACCAATAAATCTGGAATTTGATGAATAACGATTTCTAAACTTGCTAAACCTTCTTCTAAACTAATAACAATTTCTCTCGCTTTTAAATAATCACCATTATCTGTTGCCTCTTCAAAAGTTTTGAACTTCTCGGATTCAACATCTAACATCTCTTCAATTTTTTGCTCAGCTGCTCCATACATGTGTCGATGAGCAAGAACGCTCTTTTTCATACTACGATATGTATCACGTAACCCTTCAATTTCCGAGCTATTTTTCTCATGGCTTTCTAACAGTTGCTGTAATTCATTTAAAATGTCTGTAATACGATTATCAGCGTCATCTAAACCACCTATGGATTCTTTCATCGCATGCTTTGCTTTGCGGAAGGAGAATTGCGAGGCGAATTTTCGCGCTTGCCCTAAATCTTTTTCAGCTTTCGGGAGAGTTGTTGATACAATTTCATCCCACTCTTCACGCCATTTACCAAACAGTTCTTCTGTTTGACCTGTCATATTTAAATCTTTTACCCGCTTTAGTTCATCTGCCACAGGTTTATCTTTTATCTCTTGTTTCCACTGCTCGAGTGCTTCAATATCTTTATATGAACGATTTCTTATCACAAGCTCTATCATGAGCAGCACTAGAATAGAGCTTACTACAATGATAACGATCGTCAGGATAGAATCCATGCAAAAAAGCCTCCTAGTTATATCTCTTTTTTTGTCCGTTCCGTTTATGAATTGGAAGGCATTATGTATAAAAAGGGAATCCCCCTATATTTAACAACTAACAATGTTCTAATCATACCATGTAATGGCGTGTTTTTGACCTAGTTTTTTTTAAAATTTCATGTTTCTTTAAATGTAAATGTAATATTTCTTAATATTCCACCTATTCTATTCTCCATCCTCAAATGAATGCAATAAAGTGAATGCTTTTACGGGCAGTTAATGCATGATAAAGAGCTCTCTTTCATATGAGAGACGAAATAAATCTTTCGCATTAGTGGTGGTTCTACAGAAATCGCACGCAGGTTACCTTGCATTACGGCTTGCTGTACAGCGGTTTCCGGAAGCAATGTTATACCAAGTCCAGCTCCTACCATTGCAATCATCGGTTCTGCATAAGATGTTTCAACTGCAATTATTGGTTTCACGCCCATACATTGAAACACATTCATGATCATTTTCCTTACATCACATATTTCTGGGTATACAATTAGCTTTTCATTTTGCAACTCTTCCATTTGGATTACCCTTTTCGCTCTATACGGATGATCATTCGAAACAGCACAAACAATTTTTTCTTCCCGCATTTCTTTTATATATGTAGCGCCTTCTACTACTGAATCGATGAACATAGCTTCAATTTTCCGCTCTTTAAATAACTCCATTAATACTTTCGTATGCTCAATTTGCCATTCTATTTCATATGTACCCTCTAATAAATCTTTACACTTTGATATGTAATGAGCCGCTAAACTCGGTAATATACCTATTGAAATTTTCCGCTTCTCTTGATATTCCTTCATTTCCGTTTTCACTGCATTTATTTGCTCCAAAATCGGTAACATTCTTTTTATAAATAACTCTCCAGCTTTTGTTAATTCTACCCCTTGAGCGGAACGTTTTAATAAAGTAACCTCTAAGTCAGCTTCTAATCTTTGAATTTGTTTACTAAGCGCTGGTTGTGAAATATGTAAAAGCTTACTCGCCTTTGATAAACTTCGCGTATGCTTTACTTCAATAAACGATCGTACTGCCTCCAAATCCATCATACACACCTCTAACAAAAAGTTATAACTGCCATAAAAAATCGATATTTCCTTCTACAAAGAATTACTCTTTATACTTATTTCATCAACTTACTATAACGAAATAGAAAGGAGAATGAAACTCTTGGAAAAAAAACAAATGCTACTCGGATCCCTTCTATGCTTACTTGCTGTAACAGCTTGGGGATTTATGTTTCCTGTAATGGCAAATGCCTTACAATTTATCGATCCGTTCTTCTTCACAACTATCCGATACGGATCAGCAGCTATTATTTTTCTTATTCTGCTCTTAATTATCGAAGGGAAAAATTCTCTCCACTTAGAAAAAAGAACACTTTCTTTATTCTTTTACGGAACATTCGGTTTCGCTGGGTATGGATTTCTCATTTTTTACGGACAACAACTTGCTGGGCCTTCCGGAGCGATTCATGCGGCTATGATTCAGTCTCTTATGCCAATTATTGCTCTATTATTACAATGGATAACAAAAAATCACCGTCCAGGGTACTACACATTTCTCTGTATGTTCGTTGCATTACTCGGTGTTATGCTTGTCATTTCAAAAGGAAATATTGACTTATTATTCGGAGCTGCCAGTCACGTATCAACGAATATATTTATGTTATGCGGCGTTACTTGCTGGGTAATTTACACGAACGGCGGTGCTAATTTCAAGTCTTGGTCACCACTTAGGTACACAACATTAACTTGTTTATTCGGTTCTATTTCACTCATTATAATCGTTACTGCATTAACAATCGCAAATATAATTTCTGTACCGTCACTACATACAGTTATGAGCGTTCGTTTTGAACTCTTTTATATGTCGATTGTTGCGGGGGTTATCGCTGTATTTTGCTGGAACACGGGAAATCGATATATTTCATCTATTAATGGCATATTATTTATGAATTTAGTTCCTGTACTTGCACTTATCGGTTCTATGTTTCAAGGTTATACTGTCGATAACATAGAAATTGCCGGCGCCTCATTAACAATTATTGCGCTAGTATGCAACAATTTATGGCAAAGAAAACAACATATAAAAATCCCCACCTCAGTTCGTTAGGTGGGGATTTTTCACATATGAACAGCTCTTGGCAGTTCATAATACATACTCGCTTTATATAATGTTCGTTCCATCCATTGCTCAATTTCCTTCGTATACATTTCTAAGAAAAACGTCTCAGACGGAAATGAGTGTAGCACCTCTGATATATATTGTGGATATAAAAACGGCATATTTATCATGCCTTTTAATTGCGTCATAAACATTGTAAAAGATACCTTTTTAAATTCTTGCTTCATTTGTCCTTGTTTAATGATTTGCTCTATATAATATCTTTCTCTAGAAAAATAAACGGTCATCACTTCACGAATTAATGTCGTATCAAGCGAAAGCTCTCTATAAAAAAAACGTGTCAGTTCTCTATTATCAAATTGATATCGTAAAATCCCACGCACCATTTGCACCATCACATCTTTAGCCGACAAATACTCTCTCTGTTCAAAGGATGTTTCAATCACATGAATATATCCTTCTAAAAAATCAGTAATAAGCTGCTCTAATAGGCCTTGCTTTCCAGCAAAATAGTATGAAATATTCGCTACATTCACATCCGCTCGCTTTGCAATGTCTCGCACTGATGTCCCATCATACCCTTTCGTATTAAACAACGATATTGCCGCATCAATTACTTTTTGTTTCGTCTGCTTCATGCGCTCACTTCCTCTCACTGAACAGCTATAGTTTAAATTTCTTGACTTTTAAGACAAATTCCTTTAATTTTCTATCGACAAAGTCATGTGAAATACATCGTATTTTGCTAATATTTTACACATCTCGATAAAAAGGGAGTTGTTTCCATGTTTACAAAAGAAAGTTATGCAGGATCTCGTGAAAAACAGTATGAGACGGTAATTAAACAACTGGATGCATTATTAACTGGCGAATTAAACGTAGTCGCAAATTTATCAAATGCGTCCGCATTATTAAACCAATTTTTAGATCGCGTTAATTGGGTTGGCTTTTATGTAACAGAAGGAAATCAGCTTGTTCTTGGGCCATTCCAAGGAATGCCAGCCTGCGTGCGCATTCCATTCGGACGCGGCGTTTGCGGCGTAGCAGCTGAAACGAAAACAACGCAACTTGTAGCAGATGTTCACCAATTTCCAGGACATATCGCTTGCGATAGTGCCTCTAATTCTGAAATCGTTGTACCGATTATGAAAGAAGGAAATATCATTGGTGTACTTGATATTGATAGCCCTGAAAAAAATCGTTTCGATGAAGTAGATCAGTACTATTTAGAAAAGTTTGTGGAAACACTCCTAAAACATATTTAAAAAGAAAAGAGTGAGTTATCGATTGCGTACATCACGTACGAAACCGATAGCTCACTCTTTTTTATTGATTACTAACAGTAGATATTTTCTTTAACGCTTGCTCTAAATCAAAAACGATATCTTCCCACGATTCTAAACCGACAGATAAGCGTATTAAATTATCGAAAATACCCATTTCTTTTCTTAGTTCTGCCGGAATCGCAGCGTGCGTCATCGTTGCCGGATGCTGGATTAACGTTTCTGTATCACCTAAACTTACCGCAATCGTAATAAAATGAAGGTCATTTATAAAAGCTTGCGTTTCTTCTTTTCCACCTTTAATCGAAAAAGAAATAACGCCCCCGCCTCGTTTCATTTGCCGAGATGCTATATCACCCTCTGGATACCAAACACCTTCTACCGCTTCATGATTTTTCAGAAACGATACAATTTTTTCCGCATTATCACAATGACGATCCATTCTTACCGCTAATGTTTTTAATCCGCGTAACAATAACCACGCGTCAAACGGCGCCATAATACCACCGATATCTTTTCGCATCGGACGGATTTTTTCAGCTAGCGCTTTCGTTTTACAAATCGTTACACCGGCTACAACATCACCGTGACCACCAATATATTTTGTCGCACTATGAACAACAGCGTCACAGCCAAGTTCAAGTGGTCTTTGTAAATAAGGTGAACAAAACGTATTATCAACAATTACAAGTAAGCCATTTCGCTTCGCAACCCGAATAACTTGTTTTAAATCAATTAATTTCATTGTTGGATTAATCGGTGTTTCAACGAAAATAAGCTTTGTATTTGGGTGGATTTTATTTTCAATATCAGCCTCTGTTTCCATATCACAAAACGAATGCGTAATCATAAATTTCTCTTCTAACACTTCTAAAAAGCCGTACGTACACCCATATAATCCATTTGAACAAATAATATGATCTCCAGCCTTTAGAAAGCCAATTAAAGTTGCTGAAATAGCCGCCATGCCAGATCCGAAGGCAAGCGCTTCTTCTCCTCCTTCTAACACCGCCATACGTTCTTCAAATAATTTTACAGTTGGATTTCCAAGTCTTGAGTACATATAAGATGGATCCACTCCTGCAAAACTTGCCTCTCCTTGCTGCGCAGTCTCAAATGTAAACGTAGAGGTTTGAAATAAAGGTGGTGTTAAACTTCCTTTATGTTCCTCAGATGTATAACCGTGATGAATTAACGCTGTCTCCATATGCTTCTTTTTCATAAAAACATCCCCTTTATGTTTTTATCCCGCATATTCACCAGTAAAAAACTGATGAACGTTTTTACTACATTTTATGTAAGCGTTTTATTTATGTTTCTATCTCTTCTTTTATATTGTTTTAAATTCCTTCTTGTTAATTTCCAAAATTTATATGCATAAAACAAAAAGGGAGTCACTTGACGAAACTCTGGGTAAAAGATATAATAGCGTTTGTGTAAAATAAAAAGGCAGCCTTGTAATGTGAGTTTATCGTTTGTATTTTGTTCCTCTGCGGAGGTGTATCTCGTAACTCCCTGCTGCTGGAGCGAAGGTACATGAAAACAAAATACCCGTAAATATCGATTACGTCTGTTTTTATTTTACGAAAATAAAAACATTTTTAAAGGAGGAGTCAACTATGGCTCGTTATACAGGTCCAGCATGGAAACTGTCTCGTCGTCTTGGAATCTCTCTAAGCGGCACAGGAAAAGAATTAGAAAAACGCCCTTACGCACCAGGTCCTCACGGTCCTAACCAACGTAAGAAACTTTCAGAATACGGTTTACAATTACAAGAGAAACAAAAACTTCGTCACATGTACGGCATGACTGAGCGTCAATTCCGTCGCACATTTGACCAAGCAGGTAAAATGCCTGGTAAGCACGGCGAAAACTTCATGATCCTTCTTGAAGCTCGTCTTGACAACCTAGTTTACCGCATGGGCTTAGCTCGCACTCGTCGCGCAGCTCGCCAATTAGTAAACCACGGTCACATCATGGTTGATGGAGCTCGCGTAGACATCCCATCTTACCGTGTAAAACCTAACCAAACTATCAGCGTTCGCGAAAAATCTAACAGCCTTGTTGTTGTTAAAGAAGCGATCGAAGTTAACAACTTCGTACCAGAATACTTAACTTTCGATGCTGATAAGTTAGAAGCTACTTACACTCGTCACGCTGAGCGTTCTGAGTTAGCAGCTGAAATCAACGAAGCATTAATCGTAGAGTTCTACTCTCGTTAATGACAAAAAGCCAATCCTCTGGATTGGCTTTTTTCAATTCCCACCATTATTTTTTATATCCCAAGTAATATAAAAATTCCAATACTCCACACCCTCACCTAAAATAAATATTTTTTATTTAATCAAATTCAAACAAAAAGAATAACCTTCTTATTTTCATACAGAACTTCTGTTATATTATGAATTCGGAAAATTTTACAACGATAGAAAAAGCCAATCCCCTGGATTGGCTTTTTACATTTATATTTAAAATAAAATTATTTATTTTCCTCTTTTTGAACATATACATAAGCATCTTTCTGCTCTTTATGTACATCAACCTTCGAATGCTCTGCAAGCTGACCTGCATTTAGCAAAGAAAAAATAATGAGCGCTTCTAGTGACATTTTGTTTTACCACTCCTTTCTATTTGTTATACGTTTATCATACCGCTTACATGTGATTTCCGTATGAACTCGAAAAGGAGATTAAAACAAAAAAGTTACAGAACTGCTAACTGTATTTTATTGCTGAAATGGTTTATTAAAGTAAATTCTTACGATATAATACCAGAAAATGGAGGTGCGATTCATTTTGACAATAAACCAAATGGTTCAGTTAGGTAGTGCATTTATGTTATTTATTACTTCCGCGCTTATGAGTTGGTATCAAGGGAGTAATTTAATAGATAGCCCTGATGAATGGAAATATAGCGCGAAGTTTACGAATTATTTTAAAGGGCCCGTTTCACATTATGACGATATTTATCAAATTGATTTCTTTATATATGCGGCAAAATTTTATCCCGTAGCATTTGTCGTTATGCTAATTAGCTTACTTTATATGCTAATATTAATTCTTCATATTCTATTTAAAAGAAATCATGAGGCAATCTAAATTCATACATAAAAAACCCCGAATCATAGACTTTTCAGCCTACAATTCGGGGTACTATTTGTTTTACATTCGTTTCTGATTAGTAGCGAATTAAGAAATATTTCTTTTTACCGCGGCGAATGATTGTAAATTTACCTTCGATGCGGTCGTTTTCTGTTACAACGTAGTCTAACGCTTGTGTACGCTCACCGTTTACGTAGATTGCACCGTTTGTTACATCTTCACGTGCTTGACGTTTTGATGGAGAGATTTTGCTTTCTACAAGTAAGTCGATTAATACTGTATCTTCTGCAGTACGTTCTACAGATGGTACGTCTTTGAATCCTTGCTCGATTTCGCTTGCAGTAAGTTCTGCTACAGAACCACTGAATAATGCAGCTGAAATTTTAATTGCTTGCTCTAACGCTTCTTCGCCGTGAACAAGTTTTGTCATTTCAGATCCTAATGCTTTTTGTGCTGCACGTTTTTCTGGTGCTTCCGTTACTTGCTTCTCAAGCTCAAGAATTTCTTCATGAGATAAGAATGTGAAGTATTTTAAGTATTTAACTACATCGCGGTCATCTGTATTGATCCAGAATTGGTAGAACTCATAAGGAGTTGTTTTCTCTGGGTCTAACCAAATTGCGCCGCCTTCTGTTTTACCAAACTTCGTACCGTCAGATTTTGTAACAAGCGGAATTGTTAAACCGAATGCTTTCGCATCTTCTTCTGATTTACGGATTAATTCAAGACCAGCTGTAATGTTACCCCATTGGTCACTACCACCGATTTGAAGACGACAATTATGTTGTTGGTATAAGTTCAAGAAGTCGTATGATTGTAAAATCATGTAACTGAACTCAGTAAATGAAATTCCAGTTTCTAAACGAGATGCTACTGTATCTTTTGCTAACATATAGTTTAAACCGAAGTTTTTACCGATATCGCGTAAGAATGAAATTACATCTAAGTTACCAAGCCAATCATAGTTATTAGCCATTGTTGCTGGGTTTTCCACGTTTTCAAACTCTAAGAAGTTTGAAAGTTGGTTTTTAATGCTTTCTGTGTAGTAAGCAACTGTATCTTTCGTATTTAATGTACGCTCTGCTTTTTTACCACTTGGATCACCGATCATACCAGTACCACCGCCAACAAGTGCGATTGGTTGGTGACCAGCTAATTGGAAACGACGTAACATTAATACTGGTAACATATGACCGATGTGTAAGCTATCTGCTGTCGGATCAAAACCACAATATAATTTAACGCTTTCTTTTTCTAATAATTGCTCTAATCCCTCAGCATCTGTTTGCTGATTAATTAGACCGCGAAATTCAAGATCTTGTAAAATACCCATATCCTACATACTCTCCTTTAAGTTCATTACTGGCGTGAAGGTTGAAAACATAAAAAAATCGCCCCTTGAAATAAGGGACGATTTTGATTATCGCGTTACCACCCTAGTTGCAGGCAAAAAAAAGCCTACCACCTTATTTACATAACGGCTTAGCACCGTCTTTTCCCTTTTGAATACAATTCAATCGAAAAAAGATGCTCTAGGGGCGTAATTCGCGATCATCTATGTGCTGATTTTCACCGGCCATCAGCTCTCTAAAACAGGGAAATGATCACTACTTCTCCCTTTCCACGCTCAATTATTCATATACTTTTCTTTATACCATCATTTATATAGGCGTGTCAAATAAGGGCCGGATTTCTCTCCTTGCCAATCCTTTACAACGTCGCAAAGAGTATCGTAATAAGAGAAAGAATTGGAACACCGACTAATAGTGAAATATGAAAAACAATAGATAAATCATTTCCAATCGTCGCTTCCACAGGATCTTTCGCTGGAGAACCAAGAAATCCGATTAATCGATCGAAGCGACTTACCGTTTTTGGAAAATCCGGTATTTCTACATGGTCACTATCTAAATGCTGCTGTAATTTATATTCATTCTTAAAGGGATTTTCACTCAATTTCGTCCACCTCCAGCAATTGCTTTAATTTCTTTATCCCATTATGGAGTCTCGACTTCACTGTTCCAACAGGAATATCTAGTACATCTGCAATCTCTTTTTGCTGCATATCATGATAATAAGAAAGAATGAGAACAGCTCTTTGCTCTTCAGGAACTTTCAAAATTGCTTCTCTTACTGTAAGACGGTCTTCATGGGAAAACTCCTTTTCCTGAATCGGCACTAAAAACGGTAAAAGAGAACGCCATTTCTTTCTTCTATTCAATTTATTTATCATAAGACGATAACCAATTTGAAATAAATACGTTTTTATTTTTCCTTTTTCGGTTTCATACATATGTTTCTTGCGCTCTAACGTCAAAAACGTATCTTGCACAAGGTCGCTACTTAATTGTTCATCTCGGTTAAATCGATATAAAAATGTGTATAGCGCTGGTTTAATTAAAACATATAGTTTTTCCCCAGCCTGCTTATCTCCCTTTTGGTACGCAAGCATGAGGTCTTCCTCAATCCCAATCTGCGCCATGATTTTTGATCTCCTTTATTCCTTTTAACGTTAACGAAATGCGGGAAATTAAATATACACTTGCGACAATAATCCACGCTTGTGATTGAAGCGTAAAAAATTGAACATATGAGTTTTGTATTGTATGACCACTTAACACTAAAATATTTAATGCTTGCACGCATATGCATGCATACACTGCAAGACAAGCCGAAATCGTATCAAATACATTCCAGCGAAAATACACTTTTGTTTTTGTAAAATCAATTTTATATCCTTTTTTTCGTACTATATGTTTTCTATCAAACGGAATAATGATTGAAAACATAACAATCATTATGACTCCAACTGTAATCATTGAAACTTTAAATCCAATTGGTATTGGCAAAAATAATCCACCAGAAAATACAACTATAATTCCAACTAAAGCAAAAGTAAGCATCAATTTATTAGACATATAAAAAGCCTCCCTCATCTATTCTTTCATAAATGTATACAGACGAGGAAGGCACTTCGTTCAAATATTATTTTATTTTTTTTATGATTCTCGCAGGATTCCCGCCAACTACTACATGATCCGGCACATCTTTCGTTACAACGGCGCCAGATGCGATAACCGCATTGTCTCCAATTGTTACGCCTGGATTAATAATCGCTCTTCCGCCAACCCATACGTTATCGCCAATTGTAACGGGTTTTCCGTATTCAGATCCACTTATGCGTTCTACTGGATCAAGCGGGTGCGTTGCCGTATAAATATGAACTCCTGGAGCTAACATACAGTTTACTCCGATTGTAACTGGGCATACGTCTAAAATGGTGCAGTCAAAGTTCGCATAAAAATTTTCACCGACATGAATGTTATAGCCATAATCGCATCTAAAAGAAGATTCAAGATGAATGTTATCTCCAGTCGTTCCGAATAATTCTTTTATGATTTCGCTACGCTCTTTTAATTGTACTTCTGGCGTATCATTGAATTTTCTCGTTAATATACGAGCCTGCTCCCTCTCTTGAACTAAAACTGGATCAGCCGGTATGTACATTTCCCGATACGATAAACTTAACTAAATCTATACAATTCAATCAAATTTATACAAGTTAGTGCTTCAAAGTGTTCTCGCAACCCCGAAGGGACGAGGGGTATAACACTCCACACGAGGCAGTATCGTTACCTCCTATTATCAAGCATTTATTTTACCCATCTTGATAAATTTATCGAAGCATTTACATCCCTATCGTGATGGCTATTGCATGAAACACAACGCCACTCACGTATTTTTAAACTCCACTGTCCTTCTAGTTGAACTGAATGGTCGTATTTTACTCCGCAACATGAGCAAATCTTGCTTGAGGCGAACCATTTATCAGCTTTTACATACTCAATGCCATACTTCTCGCACTTGTATGATAAACATTGAAAGAAGAAGTTTAATTTTTGAAATGAAAATGCTTTCGATAGTTTTTTGTTTTTTAACAGGTTTGAGATAGATAAGTCTTCCACAACAATCCTCATTGGTTTGGTTTTCACCAATTTAGCTGTTGCTTGATGGATATGGTTATTTCGGATATTCGTAATTTTCCTAGACAACCGAAGGTGTTCGTTTTTTGCTTTTTCATATCCTGCGGATTGAACTTTTACACCTTTTGTAAATCTCCTAGACATATCTCTTTGCGCTGACTTTTTCCTTTTCAAAAGTTTTTTAACCTTGGCATCTTTGTTTATATTTCGTTCTTTCGTACCATTAGAAGCTACAAACAGCTCTTTTAAACCAACATCCACACCAATCGACTCATTGGTTAGTTCTTGTGCTTCAAAGGATTCTTCGAACCCTACACAAATCCACCAGTGACGACCATCAAAGGTAACTCTTGGATTTGATGTTTTTTTGTTTCTTGGTAGTTGTTGGCTTGTTTTCACTTCTCCAATGGACTGAATATGAACCACTTTCTTTCCTATAATCAGTCTTTCATAATTGGCATAAAATCCTTGGATTAAATCTTTTTTGGATTTATAAGAAGTGCGATAACCATTTTTGTACTTTTCGAACGAATTTTTCCTCGCCTTGTCAAAATCTTTTGAAGCCTGTTTGGGAACTTGTGCATTGATGTCTTTTAACCACTCATATCTCTTTCGCTTCTTGATCTTTGTAAATCGTTTCTGTAAAGCTAACTGTGAAACAGATTTTCCAAATAGCTTATAATATCTATCACTCATTCTTTTACAATAGTTATAAGCAAATCTTGCAGCACCAGCATGGTTTCTAAGCACTTTTTCTTGTTCAGGCGTTGGAATCAGTCTGACTTTCTTCGCCAATATCATCAGAATTTAACTCCTTTACTGTGCGATTATTCGGGCACTCACCTTTCAGATAATGAAAGATTGATTCTTCTGAATAGTAGCGTGTTCCACCAGCATTCTCCTGAGACTACTAGGATACAAACCTGTTAATTTCGATACTTGACTAACTCGTGAAAATTTCATTATTATTCTCACCTCATTGAATCCACCATAGCACATACGTTCGTCATATTCAATGAAGTTTGATAGATTCAATAAAATTTATCTCGTTCAACTAAGGGCGCAATTCCTTAGCCAGTTCTCTTATGAACTTCTCATGTTTTCACATGAGCGCAGACTATATGTTTATCTCTTTAGAGATAGAGGATTTTTCCATCACCATAGGCTTGTGATGTACTCTCGTCAGTTATACGAGATAGTCGTTGAACGTTCATCTTATCCATTTTGACTTAGACGATTCGATGCGGAAGACCCATTATTCTAGTGTTTAGGATTTAACCGTGCACGATCTGATTGATTTTTTCTGCTTTCGCAACATTCACGCTCACTATTTCTAGCCACGTTGTAGTTCAATCAGCTTTAGGGATTGCCCGCAGTTAACCCTCACTACTAGCCAATCACTTGACTAGCAGGGCTTACTGATATATTTAATTAACTTTAGTTATAATTGGTTAAATAAATCGTAACAGTTAGTTACCCTTGTATCATCTTGTCTTTTTCTGTTTTCATTTCCTTCTCCCCTTCCAACACGTATATATAAGTTTATGATACCATAAAAAAAGAAAGGTCTGAACGTCATTTCGTTCAGACCTTTCTCTCTTAATCTTCCATCGTCGACAAATCGCCTGTTGGTAAGTTTAATTCCCACGCTTTTAATACGCGGCGCATAATTTTACCACTTCTCGTTTTCGGTAATTTATCTCTAAATTCGATTTGTCTTGGCGCTGCATGAGCTGCTAGGCCTTTCTTTACAAATTGACGAATTTCTTCTTTTAATTCATCAGACGGTTCGTATCCCACGCGAAGCGCGATAAATGCTTTAATGATTTCCCCGCGTACTGGATCAGGAATACCAATTACACCAGCTTCTGCTACAGCAGCATGCTCGATTAATTTACTTTCTACTTCAAACGGTCCAACGCGCTCACCTGACGTCATAATTACATCGTCAATACGTCCTTGGAACCAGAAGTATCCATCTTCATCCATATAAGCTGAATCACCTGATACGTACCAGTCTCCTGGCATAAAGTAAGACTCATATTTTTGCTGGTTATTCCAGATTCCACGCATCATAGCTGGCCAACCTTTACCAATTGCTAAGTTCCCCATTGTGTATGGAGGCACTTCATTTCCTTCATTATCAACAATCGCTGCTTTCACACCTGGAATTGGTTTACCCATTGAACCTGGACGGATTTCCATACAAGGATAGTTACAAATAACTTGTCCACCTGTTTCTGTCATCCACCACGTATCATGAATACGAAGACCAAATGCATTCATACCCCAGCGAATTACTTCTGGATTTAATGGCTCACCTACGCTTAATACGTGGCGTACTTGTGATAAATCGTATTTTTTAATTGCATCTTGTCCAGCTCCCATTAACATACGGAAAGCTGTCGGTGCGCTATACCAAACTGTCACACCGTAATCTTGTAACGCTTCGTACCACGCTTCTGGACTAAATCTCCCGCCTAAAATAACATTTGATGCTCCGACTAACCACGGTGCAAAAATACCGTAAGCAGTTCCAGTTACCCAGCCTGGGTCAGCTGTACACCAATATACATCATCTTCTTTTAAATCTAATACCCATTTCGCTGTTTGATAGTGCTGAACCATTGCGTTTTGCGCATGAAGGACGCCTTTTGGCTTACCAGTAGAACCAGACGTGTAATGAAGAATTAAACCATCTTCGCGGCCTAACCATTCGATATGTAATTCTTTTGAAGCTTGTTCAAATAAAGGATTGAACGCTACAGTTTTACCACCTTCTTCTACATTGTCTCCAACAAGAAAGACTGTTTTTAAAGCAGGTAAATCATTTAATGGTATGCGCTCTAACAATTCAGGCGTTGTAATTAACACCTTTGCTTCGCTATCTTCTAGACGATCGCGAACTGCACCTTCCATAAATGCTTCAAATAGCGGTCCAACAATTGCTCCTAATTTCACTGCACCAAGAAGTGCAAAATATAATTCTGGAGAACGTGGCATAAAAATAAAAACGCGATCGCCTTTCTCAACATCGCCATAGTTTTTCAGGACATTTCCTGCTTTATTAGAAAAATCCTTCATTTCCTTAAACGTATATTTCTCTTTTCGCGATCCATCTTGATAATAAAGGGCTACTTTATTCTTTCGATCGGATTTCGCATGCTTATCAATTGCCTCATACGCCATATTCACTCGGCCTGTTTCATTCCAAGTAAAATTTTTATTAACCTCTTCCCAGTTAAAATTCGCGTATGCCTCTTCATAATTCGGCAAATTATTTTCCCCTTTAATGACAGGAAGCGTTTCTACTTTCATACTTTACATCCCCCTCCTATGTATTCTATTATCTATTATAATGATATTATTTAAAATTTTCAGTATATTTGTTGATTTTTAGACAAATTTTTAATGACAAAATTCGATTCACATCGCATATATTATAAAGTACGATATTAATAGATTCACAAACCCTCAAGGTGGTGAGCAATACATTGATTCATAAAAAAATATATAATGCTAGAAATTTAAAAACAGCGAAAGGCACTTTAATTATTGAAGGTCCTGTCTCTACACATAATCTTGAAATGTATGAATTTCATCCAGACTTAATTGCGTTTCGTCCTGCCGAGCAGCAATATAAAGCAATTGTCGAAATTTCTAAATTACCAGAAGCTCGTCTCATTATTGCTAGACATGACCAAACGATCATTGGATATGTTACATACTTGTATCCTGATCCGCTCGAGCGATGGTCAGAAGGAAAAATGGAAGACTTAATTGAGCTCGGGGCGATTGAAGTTGTCCCAGCCTTTCGTGGTTGCTCTGTCGGAAAAAACTTATTAGAAGTTTCAATGATGGACGATCATATGGAAGATTACATTATATTAACGACTGAATATTATTGGCACTGGGATTTAAAACAAACAGGCTTAAACGTTTGGGAATACCGAAAAGTAATGGAAAAAATGATGAATGCTGGTGGTTTACAATGGATGGCTACAGATGATCCTGAAATTTGTTCACACCCTGCTAACTGTTTAATGGTCCGCATCGGTAAACGCGTTGATACGGATTCTATTCAAGCATTTGATCGTCTACGTTTTCACAATCGTTTTATGTATTAATAAAGGGGGCAACTGGAATGATTGTAGAAGAAATTATGAATCAAAATGTAGTAACACTACATCCAAACGATACAATCGAAACAGCAATCCGAACGATACGTACGAAAGGCATTCGGCACATTCCAATTGTCGATCAAAATAATCATGTCGTAGGCATTATTTCTGATCGGGATGTAAGAGATGCAAGTCCGTCTATTTTAGATGAACAAGTTTCACTCGATATGCTGAAGCAACCGCTTGAACTCATAATGAAACACCCTGTGATGACTTGTCATCCTCTCGATTTCGTTGAGGAAATTGCTACTTTATTTTTTGAAAATAAAATTGGCTGTCTTCCTGTTACAAAGGCCGGGAAGTTAGTTGGAATCATTTCTGAATCTACGGTCTTGCACACATTAGTGAAATTAACAGGAGCACATCAGCCTAGTTCGCAAATCGAAATTCAAGTGGAAAATGAACCTGGTATTCTTGGAAAAGTCGTTGCTATTTTTAGTGATTTACAAATAAATATCGTGAGCGTTCTCGTCTATCCAGCAAAAGATGAGAATGATAAAGTACTCGTTTTCCGCATTCAAACGATGAATCCGCTAAAAGTGATTGATGCACTTGAAGCAGAAGGCTACCGCGTATTATGGCCGAACATAATGGGGATGCAAGCATGAGTAGCGCCTTCATTTATTCGGATGACTTTCGGGGCTATTCATTTAGCCCTGATCATCCTTTTAACCAACTGCGCGTCACACTCACGTATGATTTATTACAAAAGAGCGGTTTTATCTCTCCCTCTCAAGTCATCGCGCCACGGATGGCTACAGATGAAGAGATTGCCTACGTTCATACAGAGGAATACATAAATGCGGTAAAACGTGCTGGAGAAGGTAAGTTAGAAAAATCAATTGCGATGACATATGGACTCGGAACAGAAGATACACCGATGTTTCCAAATATGCACGAAGCAAGTGCATTACTCGTTGGCGGTACGTTAACAGCTGTAGATGCTGTTCTTTCCGGGAAAGTAAAGCACGCCCTCAATTTAGGCGGCGGCTTACATCATGGCTTTCGCGGTAAAGCATCTGGCTTTTGTATTTATAACGATAGCTCTATCGCAATGAAATATATTCAGAAGAAATATGGTTTACGTGTTTTATATATTGATACAGATGCTCATCACGGTGACGGGGTACAATGGTCTTTTTACGACGATCCTAACGTGTGCACCATTTCATTACATGAAACTGGACGTTATTTATTCCCTGGAACTGGCGCAGTAAATGAACGTGGACAAGGTAATGGATATAGTTATTCTTTTAACGTTCCACTCGACGCTTTTACAGAAGACGAATCGTTTTTAAATTCATATCGAACAGTTGTAAAAGAAGTGGCAGCATACTTTAAACCGGATATTATTTTAACCCAAAATGGTGCTGATGCACATTATTACGATCCACTTACACACCTTTGCGCAACAATGAACATTTACCGTGAAATACCGAAGCTCGCTCGTGAAATCGCTAATGAATATTGCGAAGGTCGCTGGATTGCTGTCGGCGGTGGTGGCTATGATCACTGGCGCGTCGTACCAAGAGCTTGGGCACTTATTTGGCTCGAAATGAACAACATCCAAAACATCTCAGGTTACCTCCCTCCAGAATGGATTGACGCTTGGAAAGGACAAGCAGAAACAGAACTTCCCCTCACATGGGAAGATCCAGACAACATGTATCAACCTATCCCTAGAAAACCAGAAATCGAAGAAAAAAACACATTAACTGTAGCGAAATCTCTCGAAATTATTCGGAATAATATGACAAAATCTTTGTACTAAGCAGAAAGGAGGCTCATGTTCGAACGGCCTCCTTTTATTTATTGTCGGTTTCTGTCGTTAAGTTAATATATTTTAAAAATCGCTGATATATTTTCATTTACTAATGGACTGGTCTAAATCTTATAAGACAAGGTAGTGATATTATGTGGAAACAACAAATAATTCACACAAAACGTGGCACATTCGAACTCTTTACAAAAGGCGATGGTGAGCCGCTTTGTATTACACATCACTATTCACAATTTAATGAAACTGGTGATTATTTTGCAGATGTTTTCACCTCCACGCATCGTGTATTCCTCATTAATTTACGAGACGCTGGTAACTCTGTAAAGGCCCAGTCAGAAAACGAATTAAATATGCTCGAAACGATTCACGACTTAGAAGCAATAAAAGAAGCTTTACAACTTCCTATATGGCATTTCGCTGGTCATTCAACAGGCGGTATGCTGGGACTTTTATATGCGATTACATATCCAAATTCACTGCAATCATTGGTTGTCGTTGGAGCTGCAGCAAGTAACTATACCGAAACACCATTTTGTATTTATCATCCAGAACATCCACAGTTTCACTATATGCAACAACTCATCGAAAATTTAAAAAGCCCTCACCTTACAAATGAAGAACGAAAGGAACTCTCTACTAAGAGGACAAAATTATCTTTGTATAAACCTGAAAACTACAACTCTTATTTTTTTAAGCCCATCCAAAAAACAATGTCCGTCAGCCGGATGAATGCCTTCTCTCAAGAATATCCGTCATTTGATTTAAGAAAGTGTTTACCTTCTATCAAAACAAAGACGCTCATTATGTGTGGAAGACATGATGTGCAGTGCCCGATTCAATATTCCATTGAGATACATGAGGGTATACGTAATTCTATTTTTGTGCCATTTGAGTATAGTAACCATTATCCTTTTTTAGAAGAAGCCACTCATTTCACTACTACCACTCAACAATCTTTATGGACGTAAAAGAAATTACAAACTCACAAAGGCAATACGTACATAAAGAGAGAACAAGTTAGTTTATGAGTGCTATTTTGCTAAAAGGGGAGAATAGAGTGAAAGAAAAATTATTAAGAGTTGGAACGACTTATATTCCAGCTACCAATGTAGAACTGTCTTCAAACTGGTATGTAAACAAATTGGGAGCAGAGTTGAGCTTTAAAGACGAAGACAAGGCTATTATTAACTTTGCAAACCAAAGCTTTTTTCTGATTAAATCTCAAAATAATCAAAGCTTAAATTTTTTCGATTTTCACGGTGAAGAACGCTTTTCTTTAACATTTGAAGTTAATGGCTTGAATGCACTTGAATCCATTCATAAAGACTTTATGAAAAAAGAAATAATGGTTGGAGAGATTGAAGACAGAGGACATACTGGAAAGAATTTTATTTTTTACGATTTAGATGGGAATAAATTTGATGTTTGGAGTGAATTGAGTCCTATTTTCAAAGAAAAATACTTACTATCACAATAAAATATATCGATCGTTCTAATATGGAATCAACTTTTACAATTGGCGAAAATATTGAATAACATAGATAAAAAGAGACGAGGCTTATTCCATTAAAGCCTCGTTAGTGAGTTGATTTTCAGAAGAAATATTTCATACTATAAACAAAAAAAAGATAAAAGGAACAGAGCACTAAACCTAAATCAATTAATACCGACTTTTTATCTCCCTCTTTTAAACTTATCGTAAAATCAGAAATACTTTTAACCATCCAAAATGCGACCAAAAATAACCAACCGAAATGGTCATTTGTATAATTTTCATCATAAAACATTTGTATTGCACCAATAATTAATAAAATAAGTATGATATTAGTTCCAATCTTTAAAACCTTGTTTGATTTATTATTCTTTAATTCCGCCCCCAAAATCTAGCACTCCCTCTCAAACTATCGTGCGTGTTGACACAGATGTTTTATCCCCTTTTACATTTTAACATAAATTACCTTATATATCCTTTTACTTACAGATTCCGATATACACGACAATAATGATGTTCCCTTCATTGCAACATGCTCATAACTTTAAAGAAATAGAGAAGGGCTTGCTAGAAGGACCTAAGTAAAAAGCTAATTTTTGCCTTCCTCCCCCACCCTATGCTACATTTAACCCGTTACATCAATATTGATAGGGTGGGAATAAACATGAACAAACCTAAAATTGGAATGATTGGTCTTGGAAATATTGCACAAAAAGCCTATCTCCCAACACTTACAAAAGAAACAGATTGGAATTTTGTAGGGGCCTTTACACCTAACCCCGAGAAAAGAAAACAAATTTGCCAACAATATCGTATTCAAGACTTTCATTCTATGGACACACTAGCTTCTGAATGTGATGCAATCTTCGTTCATAGTTCAACTGCTACACATTATGAAATCGTTTCTACACTTCTAAAAAAAGGTATCGACGTTTATGTCGATAAACCGTTAGCAGCTACAGTAGATCAAGCTAAAGAGCTAGTCGAAATGAGCGAAAAGCATAACCGAAAATTAATGGTCGGATTTAACCGTCGATTCGTTCCTATGTACGTCGCTGCCAAAGAACAAGCTCATGATATTTCATGGATTCGAATTGAAAAGCACCGCACAAATAAAGTAGGGCCATATACGTATGACTTTACGATGTTAGATGATTACTTACATATTGTAGATACCGCTCGTTGGTTAGCTAACGATGACCTTAACGTCGTTCATAATATGATGCAAATAAACGAAAAAAATGAACTCCTTTACGGACATCATACGTACACAACTGCAAATGGAATGTTACTCTCTACAGCGATGCACCGTCATGCTGGTACAAACTTAGAACAAGTTGAACTTGTAACGACAGGTAAAATCATTCGCGTAAAAAATATGAACACATTTGAAGTTGAGCAAGAAAACTCCGTTTCACAAAGTGGTTCACCATCATGGGAGACAACGTTAAAGCAGCGCGGATTTGAAGATGCTGTTCATCATTTTATCGAATGTGTACAAGGTGATACAAAGCCTATTGTAGATGGATTAGAAGGATTAAAATCTCAACAAATGCTCCAATCTCTACTACAAGCTGTAAGCAAAAATTAAAACGGATACATTTTTCAGAATTTACTTTCATTCCCATTTCCTCTTTATTTCTATCACAAATTTCTATAGAATATGTTGATAGGAATTATAAATTTCATAATGAATCGTGGAAAGGATGGGATTGACACATGTGGAACGAGTTTAAAAAATTCGCATTCAAAGGGAATGTAATCGATTTAGCTGTCGGGGTTGTAATCGGTGCTGCATTCGGTAAAATCGTTAGTTCTTTAGTAAAAGATATCATCACACCATTACTTGGTATGATACTGGGCGGCGTTAACTTTACAGATTTAAAACTTACATTCGGTAAATCATCTATTATGTATGGTAACTTCATCCAAACTATTTTTGATTTCTTAATTATTGCAGCTGCTATCTTTATGTTTGTTAAAGTTTTCAACAAACTAACATCTAAAAGAGAAGAAGAAGAAAAGAAAGAAGAACTTCCAGAACCAACAAAAGAAGAAGAAATTCTTGGCGAAATTCGCGACTTACTAAAACAACAAAACTCTTCTAAAGATAGAGCATAATTGAACGGATAAAAGGCATGCCCCTCTCGGGACATGCCTTTTTTTATATGCTATAACGTTTCTGAATTCATATGAATAAATGCAATAATACCTGCAACCATAAGTACCATAATGCTACCTGCAAATAGTGTAATACCGATAAACATTAAACTCGTACTTAAATCTATCGAAATACTTTCAGTAAAAATTGAAATTACATACGTGATAAGGGCGATTCCTGCAAGAATACTTCCTGGAACAAATCGCTTTAAGCCATTTTGTTTTAACGTCATATATGCAAAAATAGCAGTCATGCAAAGCGTAATTATCCAAAGAACGATCATCTCTTCTCCCCCCTCACAAGCCTTTTCTTTCTATTATACATGACATTGCCCTATAATAGTTAAATTTGCACTTGTGTGACATATAACAAGGAATAACCCCAACTGTAGCGAATGTCTTATGAAGAATCCCAAATACATTACCATTACCATTATCAAAGCAACGTATTTACAATACCGGCTTCACTTATCGCGAGTATTGTTTATAAAGTAAAACATTCAGCATAAGGAGATTGATCTCATATGTACGCTGTAAAATTATTATTTGAATCTGTTCATTCAGGTGAACCTAATCCTAGTAAAATTGATGAACATTATGAAGAGAATCACGATACACTTTTTGAAGAAAGTATCATTCTCGTTAAGGCGAACACTTTAGAGGAAGCTCACGAGCTAGGTGAAAAGATAGCTCTACAGTCTGAAGATACGTACGATAATATGTACGATATGCAAGTAACATGGACGTTTCGAAAAGTGTTGCATGTTTTCGAACTAGATGACACACCATTTGAAACAGGAAAAGAATTATATGCACGCCTTTTACATGTTAAGAAAACTGAAAGTGTAGATACAGTAGTTAAACACTATTACCCTGAATATGAATAAGAGCTCACAGCTATCGCTGTGAGCTCCCTTATTCTTACTTCGTTGAATCTCTAAATTGGATACGGTGAGGTAAGATAACTGAGTGATCTTCTACTTTTTCTTTGTTCATATATTTCGTTAGTAGACGCATTGCTACTGCACCGATATCATACATTGGTTGTACAACTGTTGAAAGTTGCGGACGAACCATTAATGCAAGACGTGTGTTATCAAAACCAAGCACTTCGATATCAGTTGGTACGTTTAATCCCGCGTCTTGTGCTGCGTGGATTACACCTAGTGCCATTTCATCAGAAGATACGAAGATTGCTGTTGGTTTTTCATCAATGCTCCAAAGTCTTTCAAACGCTTCTATACCTGAATCATATGTGTAATCTCCATCAATTATAAGATTTTCATCATATGAAATACCTGCTTCTTCTAAAGCTTTTTTATAACCTTCTAACTTCTTCGCGCTTCCTGCTTTATCAATGAAAGGACCAGAGACGAAACCGATACGTTTATGTCCTTGCTCAATAAAATGCTTCATTGCATCGTAAGCCGCTTGTGTATAATCAATATTTACTGATGACGTTTCATTTTGCTCATCAAATGACGCAGCTAATACAATTGGTACTGGAGATTTTTTGAACTCTTCAACGTGAATATCTGTAATATCTTCACCCATGAAAACAATTCCGTCCACTTGTTTCCCAAGCATCGTATTTAATAAGTGGAACTCTTTCTCTTTGTTTTGGTCAGAGTTACTTAAAATGATGTTATATTTGTACATTGTTGCGATATCTTCAATTCCACGAGCAAGTTCTGCATAAAACGTATTTGAGATATCAGGAATAATAACACCCACTGTAGTTGTCTTCTTACTTGCTAGTCCACGTGCTACCGCATTCGGGCGGTATCCTAAACGATCAATTGCTTCTAATACTTTCTTTCTTGTTGTAGGCTTTACATTTGGGTTACCATTCACAACACGTGATACGGTAGCCATTGAAACATTTGCTTCACGCGCTACATCATAGATTGTTACGTTCATCTCTTCGCACACTCCTTCTATTTATGTTATCTATTTTTATGTATCGGTTCACTTGAATGAAAAAAAGACATCAACTCTATTTGCAGATGCCAACAATCGTCCCGAGTTCTTCCTTTTACTAATGATACGATAAAAACGCTGGGTCATACAATATTTTCCCGCAAAAGTTTCGAAAAAATTCGCTTCTTTTCTCGTATTTTCGTATTTTTTATGCAAAAAAGGGCAATTTTTGTAAAAAAGCTATGTAACACGGGCTACATAGACTAAGAAATCTTTTTATAATTTACTTCCGAATACTTTTAATTCTTTCATAAACTCATTGAACTGCGGAAAATTTATAAAATAAAATAAAATAAAAAAGACAGCTTAAAAACTGTCTTTTTTATTTTATAGGAAAGAAACAAACGGTTTATCGCTGTTCTTCTCTTTTATAATAACAGCCTCGATTTTACTCTCGGACTTTATCTGTAATTGAACTTTAGCATCTTTAGGGAATTGTTCTAACATACTTTGAACAGCTATTTGAGAGAATGCCATTAATTCTGACTTACCATTATATTTAACGACAATATCCATCTTTAATTTATCCATCTTATTTTGCTTATAAGAAATCTTAGCATTAACAGGGATATAATCTCCTGGAGAAAATGCCTTCATTGCTTTAGAAAAATTCTTTAGCTTATCATTATCTTCCCCATGTGCCCCCTCAAATTCTTGAGAAGGATACGAATACGACTTTTCATCAATAGTATCCCAATTTCCAAGGTTAGTCTCGTTCTTTTGAACAGTAGCGCTTGAAATATAAGTACCATTCTTCAAAGAACTTGTACTTTCTTGCTTGAATATAGCAAATGTAATTGGAGATTTGTTATATTTATCATTTTTATTAATAGCTTCTATAAGCCCCTTAGCGACTTCAGTGCCTTTAGAAATAGCTTCCTCATTAGATACACTTGAAGACATAGATAAACCAATAACAACACCAGATAAGCTTAGTTCATTTGAATTCTGTTTGCCGAAGTAGTCCTGTTCTATAATATTAGTCAAAACTGGTACTTCTTGTTTCGTAACTAATTCATCAATTGTTTTCTCTGGAATATATTGATTTAATTGTAATACGTAATTTTCTGTATCGAATTGTTTTGAAGCAATATTCATTAAACCATTTTCATATTCTGCCAAATCTAGTTTAGAATTAGTTTTAACATTAACTGTATTAATTACCTTTTGTTCTTTTAAAGGAATAACAGTTCTATAGTAATCCTTAGAAACAGCATTTCTTGGAATCATACTTTTTTCTTTCGTATCTTTCTGTACAACTTCATCTTTCTTCTCAATAGTATTATTGCTGCAAGCCCCCAGTAATAAACTTAAGCTTGCGATGCATAACGCCATTTTCTTCATTGCTTAAAACCCACTTTCAAAAGTCAATTTACTTAGTTTTAATGTATCTATAGTGTACCATTAAATATATTGCAACAAAATAAAAAAGAAGCAAGCCCTTCGCTTGCCTCCCCCTATTTTACATTCTCTTCTAAAGCCTCTTTTTTAATATTCCAATGCGATGTATGCCATACTACCATTCCATCTTTTATGTATAACACTTGCGGAGATTCATGTTTAATGCTGTACTGCTCTGCAACATGGTTCGAAACATCTCTCGCATCTTGTACGTATAAATAATATGCTGGCACTTCTCTTTCTTCACCACAATACGCTTGAAACTCTGTATATGCACCGTGACTAATTGGACATGTCGTACTATGTTTAAAAAGAACATAAGGCTCGTTCTTTTCTACTAACGCTTCAAGTTCTTCAATCGTTTCAATCTTCATCATACTCATCGTTACTCACCTCTCATGCGAAGTCTAGAGCGCTTCTCTCTCTTTTCAGCCTTCTGCTCAGCTCTCTCAAGTTTACGCTCTTCTTTTTCAACCTTTTTCTCTTGTCTCGTAGCACGGTAATGGTTGTATACTTCAATTGCTGCGCTGCTCCACTGTACAACTTGTGCTACTTTATCCGCATTATTTTCAATTTCGTCCGTAACAGACTCTGAAACATTGCGAAGCTTCGTATTTAAAGAGTGAATCGTCGTTCCGATTCCATCTACACCTTCTACTACTTTATTTAGCGACTGTGACTTCTGTTGAATATCATCAGCTAACGCATTTGTCTTATGTAATAATTGCTCCGTCTCTACGCTTATTCCTTGCATTTGCTTTTCTAGACCTTCTAACGTGCTTGCAACGTTTTCTAACGTCTTCTGAACCGATAACAACGTTCTGCATACATACACTACTAATACAGCGAAAGCAACCGCAATAATAGCCGCACTTACATATAAAAGAACTTGCATTTCATCACTTCCTTTATCTTTTTCATACTTTCTCTTATTATACAATCATTTTCCGTTTCGTTCTAATCCCTATCTTATCATTAGAATTTTCATACTTATTCGTTAACTGTAACATAAATCATTCAACAAATTCCACTAAGTAGGTTACAATAGGAGAGGATACATAATTAGTAGGGAGGCTTTACATATGAAAGATCCACGTATTGAAAAGTTAGCATACAATTTAATTAACTACTCTATCCGATTACAAAAAGGTGAGAAAGTATTAATTGAAAACTTTGGCTTACAAAAAGAACTTGTAACAGCACTTGTAAAAGAAGCATATGCAGCTGGTGGTTTCCCATTCGTTTCTTTAAAAGATCATCAAGTAGATCGCTCTTTATTAATGGGTGCTACTGAAGAACATTTCGAACAAATCGCTGCATATGAAGCGAGCGTAATGAAAGATATGGATGCTTACATTGGCCTTCGCTCTGGTGATAACATTAACGAACAAGCCGATGTTCCAAGTGAACGTATGAAAGTTCACGGCCAAACAGTTGGTAAAAAGGTTCATAGAGACATCCGTGTTCCGAAAACACGCTGGGTTGTTCTTCGCTACCCAAATGCTTCTATGGCACAGCTTGCTAAAATGAGCACAGAAGCTTTCGAAGACTTCTACTTCGAGGTATGTAACTTAGATTACGGTAAAATGGATAAGGCAATGGATAGCCTTGTTACATTAATGAATAAAACAGATAAGGTTCGCTTAACTGGCCCTGGAACTGACTTAACATTCTCTATTAAAGACATTCCAGCTATTAAATGCTCAGGTCATTTAAACATTCCAGATGGTGAAGTATATTCTGCACCAGTTCGCGATTCTGTTAACGGTACAGTTTCTTACAACACACCATCACCTTACAACGGCTATACATTTGAAAATGTACAACTTAAGTTTGAGAATGGCCAAATCGTTAACGCGACTGCAAACGATACAGAGCGCATTAACAAAATCTTCGATACAGACGAAGGCGCACGCTACGTTGGTGAGTTCGCAATCGGCGTAAACCCATACATCTTACATCCAATGGGAGACATTCTATTCGATGAAAAAATCGATGGCAGCTTCCACTTCACACCTGGACAAGCCTATGACGATGCATGGAACGGCAACAACTCTAACATCCACTGGGATTTAGTATGCATTCAGCGCCCTGAATACGGCGGCGGTGAAATTTACTTCGACGACGTATTAATCCGTAAAGACGGACGATTCGTTGTAACTGAACTAGAAGCTTTAAACCCAGAGAACTTAAAATAATATGAAAAGCGCTCGGAATTCTATCCGAGCGCTTTTTTCATTAATACTCTAATAACTTTTTAGCCACATCTTCTTGTACTTTAAAACTCATTTTCTTATTGTTCATTTCAATCTCAACATAAGGAACATCTTTATATACTGTCATAGTACCAATTTCATGTAACTCTTTTTTACCTTTACTCGAATCCAATAATTTCGGTGTATCCTCTTGATACATTTTAAACGTTTTCCCTTGCGGAGTATCCATAGGAGCCGATTCCATTTCCCACTCATCCATTTTCATTACTTCAAACAACTTTTTAATTTCTTTCTTATCAGTAATTGTTTTTTTATCACTCGAATCAGTAAACGATTCAATTTCAATTTTTTGCGCTTTTTCTAAGTTCATATCTTCCTTTTCCTTCTTCGCACTACACCCTACGAAAAGAACGGATGCCGTTAACAGAAGCAAAAATAACATACAGACTTTTTTCATTTCTAATCCCCCCTTATACGGAACCACTTTTCTCGCTTTTTGTTTGCTGAAAATGAAAATAATATAAAAGCGCCACTGCAATAGTACCTATTAATATTGGTACATATAGAGGCAGATCCCATTTCATATATACTCTAGTGCAACCAACGAGCACAAACAAAATTTCTAAACAGAATAAAGGTTTTACATATTTCATTTCTTACCTACCATTTCTATTTTCACATTTGGGTTCTCTTTCTCGATAAGCGCCAAAAATTCATTCATATGTTGCGGCATCGTAACCATATGTACTTTGTATGCATTCGTCGTAATTTCAAGGTATTTCCCAACTTGACGAATGATTCTTATCTCTTTCAATACGATATCGTCATTTAAAATGCCGTACTTTAATACACCATTTTCTACTTTATGCTTTTTAATAAATACTTCCCAAACGAGTGGCACATTTACAAGGAAGCATAAACCCATTCCAATTAACGCTGACATCCACTGCTCTTTATTTGAGATAATCATGACAAGTGGATATACGAACATAAAAACTAACGTGAGACAAACGAAAATTACTACTGACTTACTTCTTTGAATCGGAAAGTCCATACCTACACCCCCTAACCTAAATTATACCACTTTTTCCATTTTAGTCATGAAAAAAGGCCATTTCTGAATGACCTTCTTAAACGATATACCTATAGAATTTCTTATCTACCTGTAACACTGGAAAACTTTTTGGCAGCTCATCTATACTCACACTTTGGAAATCATTCTTTTCATAAAAACGATGCGCTGCTAAAAACTTCACTGTCGTTCCTAAGTAAATATCTTTCAGCTTTTTATTCTCAGCCCACGAAATTGCTGTTTGGAGCAACTTATGTGATGCGCCCCACCCTTTTCCCCGAAATTCTTTTTTTACGAACATTTTTCTTAGCGCTACTTGTTGATTCTCAATATCTAATAAAGCTACTGTTCCAACTACTTTATCATCATAAGTTGCTATCCAAAAGTTTCCATGATCCCTTTGATAGAACGTTTCTATTTCAAGCAGGTCGGGCTGCTCTTCTTTCGTAATGGGAACATTGTACTCTTTTTGCTGAATATGAACGATAAGATCTATTACTTCATCTTGAAACGTACTTTCATATGGAATAATGCGTATCTTCTCGTTCATCGGATCTCCTTCCACTCTGAAGCTAGTAAACTATATACAGCGATATCGTGAAAATGATCGTATAGCCATTCATCATCTCTTAAAATACCATCTAACTTAAAACCTAAACGCTCTGGAATAGCGCGGCTTTTCACGTTTTCAACACCGCATCTAATTTCTATTTTATTTAATTTTAAATTCTCAAATGCATAGTGAAGTACAGCTTTCACGCTACGCGTCATAATACCTGTCCCACCAGCATCTTCTGCCAGATAATATCCGAGACTTGCTGCTTTCTTCCCCCAACTTACTGGATGAATACCTACCATCCCAACGAGCTTTCCTTTGTAACGTATACCACTTTCAAAACCGTCTCCCTCTGCAAACTTCTTTAACCACATCGGACAAATTTCATCATACGCACCAGCAGATTTCATCCCATCTACCCAAGGAAGCCATCTTCTTAAATGGTTACGGTTTTGGTTTATTAATTGATATAGTTCCTCTTTATGATGCTTCTCTAATAACTGTAATTCGATTTCGTCATCTACTCGAAGTGTGAACATGCTTTTTAGCCCCTTTTAGTTTTCTTATTATTCTAACACTTATAGATGTAAATTGTTAAATATTCACACTTTCTTTTGGTTTTCTTTGTATAAAACCAGAAGAACACAATACTCCCGTAACAACTAATATCATTCCTACAGATTGTGCGGATGTTATATTGACTCCTTCAATATAAGAAATAAGCATTGTAACAACAGGCACTAAATTAAAAAATAAAGATGTTCTCGCTGCACCAATTTGAGCAACCCCATTATTCCACCATAAGTAACCGAGCACACTCATTCCGATTGCCATAAAGAGAATCGCTCCCCAAGCTAATAGGGGAATTTCCAAAACTGGTACTATACTTTTTTGCGTAGAAGATATCATAATAAAGGCAAGAGCACCAATAGTCATCGTATATATCGTAGTTTGTATTGGACTCCCCGTTTTAATAAACCTTCTGCTTAATACACCGTATAACGCCCAGCAAATATTCCCTAATAAAATATAAAAATCCCCTTTTGAAAATGATAAGTTTTGTAGTATTGTAAACGAACCTTGTGTAAGTACAAAAACAACACCAAGTAATGCAAGTAACATTCCAATAGCCTGACGTTTTATAATTTTTTCTCGTAAAATAAAACGTGCTAACAGCGTCGTAACGAGCGGATTCGTCGCCATAATCAGTGCACCATTCATGGCTTCTGTATGTTTCATACCTAAAAAGAAAAAGAAATTAAAACCGAATACACCAACAATACCTAACAACAGGTAATAAGCCCTATTCTCCCTCCATACCGCTACTTCAAAATCTTTTCGTATTTTTAACAAACATAACATCACAAGTGCAGCAATTCCAAAGCGCCATGCTGCTATATGAATCGCTTCGAAATACTGCACGGCATATTTCGAAGCATTAAATGTCCCACCAGTGCAAATCGCAAATCCAAGTAACTGAGCGTATACTTTATTATTCATTGTCAGCCTCCGAGTTTTTCTCTTCTAGAAAACCATAATAAATTCCTAACTTCTCCTCCGTTAGCTGAACAACTTTTTGCAATTGTTCCTGTTGTTCTTTTAATCGCTCCAAGTGAGTTGTTAAAATTGAAATTCTCTTTTTTACTTTCGCTGGTACTTCCTCTTTTCTCTGCCTAATTTCCTCTATAATACATCCATCACTTGCAAACTCGGTCATCTCTTCTAATGACATTCCAGTTTGTTTTAACGAATATAAAAATTTTAATAGGCGCACATCACCTTCTGTATATTGACGAATCCCGCTATTTCGCGTTGGTGGTGGTAATAATCCTAATTTCTCATAGTAACGCAAAGTATGAATGCCCATCCCTGTTAACTCTGCTACTTCACCGATTTTATACATGTTCTCTCCCCCTTGTTTTTACATTTTCATCTTACAACCTAGAGTTAGCTCTAGGTCAATACGTAAATAAAAAACAACTATATATGATTGATATCTAGATATGAATCATATATAGTTAAAGTATGGAAAAAAATGATAATTTTATAATTCAATTACGTAAAGGTATTTTTGATCTCGCTATTTTGTCTTTAATAAGTAAACAACCTATGTACGGATACGAAATTACAAGCTCATTACAAGATATCCCCGTGTTTCATATCCCGAACGGTTCGATTTACCCTATATTAAATCGAATCACGAAAAACAATTGGGCTGTTTCCTATTGGGAAGAGTCCGGTGATGGGCCAAAAAGAAAATACTATCGCATTACAGACGAAGGGAGAGAAATTTTAAATAGTCGCTTACATGATTATGATGCAGTGTATCATGCTCTAATGTTACTAGCTAAAGGAGAGGATAAAAAATGAACAAAGAACAATTCTTTTCAAATGAACTCATTACTTCTTTCTTACATGATCTTCATAAAGGTTTAATGAACTTACCTATATCAGCAAGAGAACAACATGTGCTAGAAATCAAGTCCGATTTATATGAAAATGCATTAAGTAAAGAAAGTGAAGGGATACCATTAGAAATCATCCCTTCACAAGTGATTGAAGAATTTCTTCCTCCAAAAGAATTAGCAAAGGAAATTGCAGGAGAATATACAGATGTTATTCAAGATGCACAGCAATCTACAAATACATTTATTAAATATTATTCCGGCCTATCTATCGGTCCACTCGGCGCTTTATCAGTGCCTATTGTACTCGGTTTTATAAATTTTTCTGCTAATTCACCATTTTTACTAGCCTTTATTGCAAGCAACATTTGGTTTATCTTTAGAGAAAACCATTGGAATATAGATTTATTAAAATACTTTAAAACAATTATTTTCATCAGTTCAAGACTGCTAATTGCTCTCCCATTCAGCTTTTTCGCTATTCGAATTATGATAACAAAACAATTCGATATGTTTTCATTCTATTATTTAATCGGATATATACTTTTTAGTTCAATTTATATCGTTTTATTAAAACAACTATACCAAAAAAATAAACAATACCAACATATCAACGCTTTTTAAAATATATCGAATACAACAAAAAAGACGCACAGCCACCGCTATGCGTCTTTCTTCTTACTTCTCTGCAACTTGAACTTCTTTTACATAAGCTGCTTCGAATTTTTGGATGTCACCTGCGCCCATGAAAATAAGAACGCCGTTTTTATGTTTCTTTAATACCTCTGTTGTTGTATCTGTAATAAGCTCTGCGCCATCGATACGTTTTTGCAGATCTTCAATTGTTAATTCACCTTTGTTTTCACGTGCCGATCCGAAAATATCACATAAGTATACTTGGTCCGCTTTACTTAGGCTTTCTGCGAACTCATCTAAGAACTTTTCTGTACGTGAGAATGTATGTGGCTGGAATACAGCAACAACTTCACGCTCTGGATGTTTTTGACGAGCTGCTTCAATCGTTGCATTAATTTCTGTCGGATGGTGTGCATAGTCATCAATGATAACTTGCTCTCCCATCGGTTTTTCATTAAAGCGACGTTTAACACCTTCAAATGTTGTTAGTTGATGTTTAACCGCTTCTACATCAACGTCTTCGTAATGGCAAAGCGCGATAACTGCTAATGCATTTAATACGCTGTGATCGCCGTATCCTGTAATTTTGAACGTGTCATAATACGTATTACGAACGAATACATCGAATATAGTACCATCAGTTCTCTTTTGAATGTTACGTGCTTGGAAATCATTATCTTCTCCAAATCCATAGAAAATAACAGGTACTTTCGCTTGAATTTTTTGAAGTTCTTCATCATCACCACATGCAATAATACCTTTTTTCACTTGTAATGCCATCTCTTGGAATGCATTAAATACATCATTGATGTCTGTAAAATAATCTGGGTGATCGAAATCGATATTTGTCATGATTGCATAGTCTGGATAGTAAGACAAGAAATGACGACGATACTCACAAGCTTCAAATACAAAATACTTACTATTTTCTACCCCATGCCCAGTTCCATCTCCAATAAGGTAAGATGTTGGGTGTGCACCTTGCATTACATGGGCTAACAAACCTGTAGTTGATGTTTTTCCATGTGCACCAGTTACTGCAACACTTGTGTACTGATTCATAAGGTCACCTAAGAAGTGATGATAACGATGTACTGGGATATTTAATTCTTTTGCTGCTACGATTTCTTCATGCGTATCAGGAAATGCGTTTCCCGCGATAATCACTTGTCCTTCTTTAATATTATTTGTATCAAAAGGAAGGATGGAAATACCACGCTTTTCCAATGCTGTTTGTGTAAAGAAACGCTTTTCATAATCAGACCCTTGAACAGTATGCTTCATGTCATGAAGAATTTGTGCTAATGAACTCATTCCTGTTCCTTTAATTCCTACAAAATGGTAAACTGTCATCTTAAAGAACCTCCAACATTTCGAACTAATACAACGGCCTATCTATAAGACAGTATATGAATCTTTTCTTATTTTGGTAATCATCATACATTTCTGATGCAGTGAATTTCTTTTTATATTCACTTATCAGTGATAAACTCGTACGTACTTCTTTTATGTCCATAACACATTTATTATAGCAAAAAACAAGCCGCTATACTATGATAACAGAAAAACTGATAGGGTCAATCACCTATCAGTTTTTCTCGCTTTTACATATCTTTTTTTGTTTCTAATTGAACACGCTCTAGACGTGGATTCGGACGGTATTTACGACCAGCTTTTGCTTCTGGTTTTCCATTTAATTCTACGTTATCACCAGTAAAACCAATATTCATTTTTAATAAGCTACTTCCTACTCCGTATATATCGACAGGAACATTTTGAGCTTCAAATTCACGAATACGTTTCTCATCAAACCCACCAGTTACAACGATATCTACATGTTGGAAACCTTCCTCATCAAGAGCCTTACGAAGTGCAAATACAAGTGATGGATTTACGCCACGCGGATCGAATGTTCCAAGTACTTCTGGATGACGAATGAAATATTGATCAATCATTGTACGAGACGTATCTACACGTACACCTTTTAATGTTGATCCAAATTCACGTGCTACGCGAAGTGCATCTGTAATGACATCATTGTTGTAATCAATTAGTACGACTAATTCATCTTCTGGGAATTTTTTATGATATGCCTTTGCTGCTTCAACAACATCACCATTAAACATTTGAATTAAAGCGTGAGGCATCGTCCCCATACCACTTCTGCCCCACCATTCATTCATTGCATGCGTCGCTTGCGCGCTCATACCTCCGATGTATGCCGCATAGCCGTCACCAGCTTGTTGAGTATAATGATCGTCACGATCTCCCATGAAAATAACCGGTTTTTCTTTATCTACACTACGTGCAGCTTGGACAACGTTATATACGTTTGTCGCAACTGATGTACGACGAGCTAAAATCCCATCAATTACACCTTCTAAAAAGCCGAAGTATTCATAAGGACCATGAATTGTTAGAACTGTTTCAAACGGACTAATATTATCGCCATCCTTTAAAGAATGAATTTCTAATTCCTCAGGATTTTTGGCGAATGTTTGTAGCAATGCGATTACCTCATCTGCTCCGCAAAGAACTGAATGTTCTTTTTGGAAAAACTGCATTGTTACAACACTGTTCGGGCGAAATTCTTCAATGATTTCTCTAGTTTTTAAAAAGTAAACGGCAGAGAACCAGCCTTCTCCAACACGTTCATCAAATTTAAATGTTTTATTTGTTAGTCGATTTATTTCACCTTTTAATTTTAATTCAATTTCTTTCATGTCGCTTTACTCCCTACTTTACTATCCAACATTTTCTCTTAGTATACAGCAAAACCGTTTACTATACATTCGTTTCCTGCATAGCGGCAAATTCATCCTCGGAAATAAGGACATCTCTCGGTTTCGTTCCTCTTGCTTCAGAAATAATCCCTTGCGACTCCATCTCTTCAATTAGACGTGCCGCACGATTATAACCAATGCGGAATTTTCTCTGTACAGAAGATGTGGACGCTCCCCCTTGCTCTACAACAAATTGACATGCATCAAAAAACAGTTCATCTTCAGACTCACTCTGCTCTGATTTTGCTAATAAATCCTCTTGCTTAAATAAATAGTTTGGCTTCATTTGCTTTTTCACATGATCAACTGTTCTTTCAATCTCATCATCTGATACGTATACACCTTGTACACGAACTGGTTTAGACGTGCCGTTTCCTAAAAATAGCATATCACCACGGCCAAGTAATTTCTCCGCGCCCCCAATATCGATAATCGTACGCGAATCAACTTGAGATGATACTGTAAACGCAATACGCGTTGGAATGTTTGATTTAATTAAACCTGTAATAACGTCTACAGATGGACGCTGCGTCGCAACTAATAAGTGAATACCACAAGCACGTGCTTTTTGTGCAATACGACAAATCGCTTCCTCAACATCACCAGGAGCAACCATCATTAAGTCCGCTAACTCGTCAATGACGATTACAATATAAGGTAATGTCTCACCTGGGATTTCTCTACCACTTACAATCGTATTGTAACGAGTTAAATCACGAGCACCAGCATGCGCAAACAATTCATAACGACGTTCCATCTCTTCAACTGCCCACTTTAGCGCAGCTGTTGCTGCTTTTACATCAGTAATAACAGGTGCTACAAGATGTGGAACAGAATTATATGGTGCAAGCTCAACCATCTTCGGATCAATTAGTATCAACTTCACTTCATGCGGCTTCGCTTTATATAAAATGCTTGTTAAAATCGCGTTAATGCACACACTTTTCCCTGAACCAGTTGCACCCGCAATAAGTCCATGTGGCATTTTTCGAATATCCGTCACAATTGGATCACCTGAAATATCAAGCCCCAGCGCAACTGTAAGCGGTGATTCACTCTTTGTAAATACAGGACTTCTTAAAATTTCACGCAGGAATACTGGCTTACTTTCCTTGTTTGGAACTTCAATTCCAATTGCACTCTTCCCTGGAATTGGCGCTTCAATTCGAATATCTTTCGCAGCTAAACTTAACTTAATATCATCACTTAAATTTGTAATTTTATTTACTTTCACACCTGGGTCTGGTTGTACTTCAAAACGAGTTACCGCCGGCCCTTGTGACACATTAATAACATGTGCTCCAACATGGAAATTATTAAATGTCGTATTTAATAATTCTTCCTGTTCTTCTAGCCACTCCGTATTATCTAATGCTGCCTGCTGTGGAATCGACAACAACGTTAATGACGGAAGTTCATATTTCGGTGGTGTTTGTAGTACGTTGCGCATATCGTTCTCTTTTCGATTTACAACATATGCTTTCTCTTGTACTTCCGTACTTGAAATTGGCTCCTGTACTTGTTCAGCCACAACTACTTGCTGCATTGGGTTTTCTTCCACTTGGGTTTCTACCACTACTTGCTGCATCCGGTTTTCTTCCACTTGGGTTTCTACCACTACTTGTTGCATTAGTTTTTCTTCCACTTGGGCTTCTACTACCACTTGCTGCATCGGGTTTTCTTCCACTTGAGCTTCTACTACCACTTGCTGCATCGGGTTTTCTTCCACTTGAGCTTCTACTACCACTTGCTGCATCGGGTTTTCTTCCACTTGGGTTTCTACCACTACTTGCTGCATCCGGTTTTCCGTTACTCGTTCACCGACAGTAGATTGCGTTACGTTCGCTCGTACCGCATGTCTTTCCATTAACTTCTTTCTGTCTTGTTTTAACATGACAACGTTAAATGGAACATGACGCTTTTTCTCACGTTTCGGCTCTTCTTTTTGTGCAGCCGGCTGTTCTTCAACAACTTGTTTCTTTTCTTCAGCTTCTTCAATTAAAACATTCGCAAAGCTTTGAACATCTTTCTTCGTTTGCTCATCTGCTTCTGAAACTGGCACGAATACTTCACTTTCTTCCATGAACTCAATTGTTTCTTGCTGAGAAATCACTGGTTGTTCTTCAACTGCTATATTTTCTAACGACTCTGTATTCATCGTTTCTTCAATTAATTCTTCTTGTGGTGTTTCCTCTAATTCCACAACTTCTTCTGCTTCTTTAGATTCCTCTAATTCCACAACTTCTTCTGCTTCTTTAGTTTCCTCTAATTCCGCAACTTCTTCTGCTTCCTCAGATTCTTCTAACTCCACAACTTCTGCTTCCTTAGATTCTTCTAATTCCACAACTTCTGCTTCCTTAGATTCCTCTAATTCTACAACTTCTTCTGCTTCCTTAGATTCTTCTAATTCCACAACTTCTTCTGCTTCCTCAGATTCTTCTAATTCCACAACTTCTTCTGCTTCCTCAGATTCTTCTAATTCCACAACTTCTGCTTCCTTAGCTTCTTCTAACTCCACAACTTCTGCTTCTTTAGTTTCTTCTAACTCCACAACTTCTTCTGCTTCCTCAGATCCCTCTAATTCCACAACTTCTGCTTCTTTAGCTTCTTCTAACTCCACAACTTCTGCTTCCTTAGCTTCTTCTAACTCCACAACTTCTGCTTCCTTAGCTTCTTCTAACTCCACAACTTCTTCTGCTTCCTCAGATTCCTCTAATTCCACAGCTCCTGCTTCTTCCTTAGATTCTTCTTCAAAAGCATCTGGTATTTCTATAGTAATTGTTTCCTCAAGCTTTTCATCTGCTTTTACAATCACTACATCTTCTAAGGGGTCTTCTTCAACTTGATTTGCTGCAACTTCAGCAACAGTTTCTTCTATTTCTGTATTACATTCATTTTCTTCTGTTAATATCGAATACACGTGCTCTACTTTAGAATCTATTGACTCTTCTTGTAAAGTTTCTTCGTTATCTTCTGTAGATGATAACGCCACTACATCTTGCTCCTGCTTCAAGGCTTGTACAATTGTAGCCTCTTCTTCCACATGCTGTCCTACTGTTTTATGAAGCAAATCATCACTTAGGCTTTCTTCTAATGAAGGGGCTTGACGTTCAACTTCGTAACCGTTTTTCTCTAACCATGTATCCACAACCGATTTTTCTTCTACTTTATTACTTCGTTCATTCACTCCGTTCTTAACAGATGAACTTCCTTGTAGAACTCCCGAAAAGTCAGATAATGTATATCCCTTTTTCTCTAACCATGCGTCAACAACAGCTTTTCCTTCAACAGATATTTCAAGATCTTCTCTTTCCTTTTCTTCCTCCTGCACAACCTTCGTTTCTACTGAAGGACGGTTATATCCATAAATCGGAGAAATCATTTCTGTTGGACGAAATGGTCTACGGTTACTTTCTTGCGACGGTACGAATGCTTTTTTTACGACAGGCTCTAGTTCCGGTTCATATTGCAATTCCGGTTCCTCATATGTAGGTGCTTCTGTTTCCACATACGGTCGTCTGTTTCTTTCCACCTTTATTCCTCTTTGAGTAGGCTGTTCTTCATATGCTCCTCTTTGAATAGGTTGTTCTTCAAAGTTAGGCTGTTCTCTTACATCCTCCTCATCGAAGCCATTATCTGGTATTAATGGAAAACGACATTTCCCTGCATTCCGATTTGCCATTTGTGCTTCTCTTGCTTCAGTGTAGTGGTTTACACGAGGAATTTTCGGCTGACTTACAATTTGCTTTGGTACTTCTTTATTCATCGCTGTTTTTTCTTCCTCTTTGTTAAACAGCTTTTTCATCCAATCTAACATGCTTACCACTCTTTCTACTAAATAGTAACAACCTTTATTGTATCAGCATTCGGCAAAAAGTGCAGGTAAAATTAAGCATATTAACTTTATCCATAATATTCTAATTTACGAGTGTTTTGTATATAGAAAAAAGCAGCCTTCCATATAAGACTGCAGTTTAAGCTTTATTTTTCCGATATTCATCTACACTATCCGTCACGCTTTGTAATAAAGAATTTACATACTGTGGGTCAGATAATTTTTTGTCTTCTTCTGGGTTTGACATAAATCCAAGTTCTAATAGTACTCCAGGTACTTTCGACCAATTAAATCCAGAAAGGTCATCTCGAAATTTAATTCCATTTACTTTCACCTGATGATTTTCCCTCATTTTGTTTACAATTGTTTGGGAGACTTGAAGACTTTCAGTATAGATTTCTTTCGTATATTGATTTCCTTCTGCTGGCGTCAATACAGCGAACCCACTTTGGTTTGGATTTTCAGAACCGTCCGCGTGAAGACGTAAAAATAAATTCGCCTTATGATCATTCGCGAATGTCGCTCGTTCCTTATTACTTATATCAACCTCATGTGACGTTCTCGTCATCAATACTTGTATACCTTTTGCTTCCAGTTTTTCTTTCAATATAAAAGCCATCTCTAATACAAGAACTGATTCCCTCTTTTTCGTTACAACTCCCGTTGTTCCGTCTGTTACTTTATATTTTTTCGTAGTTGCTCCTGGACCAATTGGCTCTAAATTTAAATTCGCTTTTTGTTGATGCCCTGGATCAATAACGACGAGAAACTTTTCTTGTTTCTCCTTACTCTCTACTTTTTGTTCATTATTTTGTACGGGCTGTTCAGTTTGCTGCGCAGGTAGGACTGCTTCTTTCTTTTCTGGGGTCGGCACTTCCTCCTGCTTAGGCTCCGCTTGCTCAATCGTTTGAATAGCTTGCGGCTCTTCTTTCTTTTCTTGCTCTTCCTGCTGCTTTTCTACCGGTGCGTCTTCCTTATTCTCTTTGCTTGTTTCTCGTACAGAAGATGTCGTTTCCTTTTTAGGTTGTTCTTGTGAACAACCTCCCATATATACTCCAATGACTGCAATAGCGCTCATTATTTTTATATACTTCATTTTTCTCTCCTATCACTTTGCACCGGACTCAAAGCATTTTCTTATAGTATTTTTACAATATCATCTATATTCCCGATATAAATCGGTTGCCACGTTTCCGTACCGCGCTCAGCTGTATAAATAGGGTAAGTATCTTCATCTACATTAACGAAAATAGGATCGCCCATATCCGTTTCATATCCGATAACAATCCATCCTTCTTGCCATTTTCCGCTTTCTTTACTTATTAATGAATTTTTATGTTTATCATATTGGTAACCGATTTGTCCTTTTTCTAATTCATCTTCGCTAAATAAATATATTTCATAGGAACCTAACTCGATATCTTGTTGTTTTGAAGTTTCAATTCGTTTCAGAAGTTCTGCGATTTTTGGTTGTTGTTTCATACGTCTATCCCCTTCTTTTTTCTAAATTTTACCTAATCTATTTTTGAAATACAATATAGATTTTGAGAGAAAACGTTACAACCCTAGGAATTTCACACAAAAAAATAGCCTCACATATGCGAGACTACTTTTCTAATATCAATTAAAATTTAAATTCTTGTCCAACTTCAAAGCTATCCTCTAATACAAGAATACCTTTTTCTTCTGGAGCGTCTGGAAGCTCTAATTCACGTGCAGAGCAAATCATTCCAGAAGAAGGAACACCGCGAAGTTCAGCTGGTTTAATTAACATACCGCTTGGCATTACAGCACCGATTTTTGCAACGACAACTTTTTGTCCTGCATCAACGTTTGGTGCACCACATACGATTTGTAATGTTTCTGTACCGATTTCTACTGTACAGATGTTTAATTTATCAGCATTTGGATGCTTTTCTTTTTCAGCTACATAACCTACAACAAATTTCGGCGTGAAATCAGCTTCTACTTTTTCTTCAAAGCCGTTCTTTGCTAAAATGTCGTTAATTTTTTCAACAAACTCTTTCGTTAATGTAACGTTTCCGTTGTCTGTTACTTCTACATAAGAAGACGCATTAAAGATGTTGAATCCTCCTGTTACGTTGCTTTCACGATCATAAACGCGAGCAACATCTCCTTTGCGGTCAAATGTACGGTTTTCTAAAGTAATATCTTGTAAGGTAACAATTAAAGTGTCACCAATTCCTTCAAGGTTGTAAAAAACGTTCACTTCGTTCATCCTTTCTCTTTTCCATCTGTCTTCTTCCGATTCTTCGCTAAAATAAAGATTGGTTCAAAGTCCCCATCTTCATATACGAATGAAAGTGATGTAATCGGAACATGCCCTTCGGCAAAAAATTTCATTGTCATTTGTGCAATAATATCATAACCGATTTCGTTGACGATATCAGCAATAATTAATACATCTTGGTGAGGAACTGCAACAACCATATCACCAGAGATCTTTTCACGCATCGAGTGTAGTAACGATTCGTTTAAAATACGACTCGCATCGTATCCATCATTTGTGTTTAAAAAGTAGAATGTATTACCTGCTACTGTGTCCTGATTAAATTCATAGCCTAATGAGCGAGCATTAAATAATGCCATTTCACGTACTTGTTCCTCTGTAAGCTCTAATTTTTGCAATAAGTGCTCATCAATTAATCGATAAGTTTTATTAGAATCTAGCGCATAGTAAATACGTGTTTCCGCCGTATGGTCCGTCATAATAAACGGATTTCCTTCTTCTGATTGTTTCGGGAAAGAAGTAGAGCGAATAACAGGTAAAATTTTCGCCGTGCTATTTTCTTCTTTATGCATCGCAATTAGCGCTTCTTGTACGTAATAAGCGACCTCTTCAATCGCTTTTTCTTTGTTCACTTCCCATTTTGCCACTACTCCTGGAAGTGATACGTTAATACCTTTTTTCGAGTCTGTTTGTTCAATACGAAGAACTTCTTTCTCGCTATCATAATGAAAGCCCCATTCTGGTCGAGATAATTTCTTCATTAACTCGTCTTTCATCTTTTTACTTGTCATTTTCATCTCTTTTTCCTCCCTTCCAAAAAAATAACCTCCCCCGCGAAGGTAGAGGTTGTTTTTACAATTCAATTGGCTAATTGTCTTATTTTAAACCTTCAATAAACTCTTCGATTTGCTCTTGTGTTTTACGATCTTTATTTACATAGCGTCCAGTTTCTTCACCTTTATTGTACGCTACAAAGCTTGGAATGCCAAATACGTCTACTTTCACGCATAGATCAATAAACTCATCACGATCTACATAGTAAAATGAGAAATCACTATACTTCTCTTCTACTTCTGGCATAAATGGATCAACGAAACGGCAATCTGGGCACCATTCTGCTGAGAACATGAAGACTACATTCTCTTCATTTTTTAATTCTTGGAATTGTTCCATGCTTTCTAATGATTTCATCTATATTTCCTCCTCTAACGAGTGCTCTTTTTCACACTTTAATCTTTTCTTTATACTACCATACATCGCGCATGGTGCAAGGTTTATGCTTGCTTTTCATCATACTTATATTGCCCAACAAGTAACTTAACAACGTGTACAAATAATTCCGTTCGGTCAACATAATCATCTGTAAAAATACCGATAGTACCTTCGTGACTACGAATATCTTTTCGCTCTACAAACTCTTCCATCACTTCACTTAGCTCTTTTCCTTCTTCAAGCGGTGCTAAAAAATCGTCTGGTAACTTAATACGTGCCCCGCCCGCAACAAATGTTTTACCGTCAATCGTCGCTAAAGCACCCCAGTTACACATAAATAACCCATGCTCCGTTTTCATAACGCCGCCTTCTAGCCCAATGCCGATATGAGCTGCACCTTCCTGCAATGCTCTCTTCGCTCTATTTACTGCTCCTTGCATCGTCTCTTCATCTGAAAAAGGCTGGTTTGCTACTCCTGATGGAACAGAAAGAGATGTAACTTCAGCATCTTTCCAAACCTTCTCCACAGCCCCAACTTTCGTTTTATTCTTCGATCCAACTACTACTTTCATTTCATTCACCTCTACAAAAATTCATTATTCTGTCCTAATACTAGCCTCGAACACCAAATCGGCCTTTATGACTGAGGCTTATACGTAGTGCAACTGATCGCACACACGCATCGCTTTGTCATCTCTCCCATCAAAAAAAGAAAGTAGCTTTCCACAATATTTTCAGCCCCGAACACAAAAACAGTCTCCCGCTTTCTTCCTATCCGGGGTTTAAATGCATCGCTGGGCCATCTCTCCTACCTAAAAAAAGAAAGGCTCTTCAGCCCTTCCTTTCTACGCGTTATTCTTAATTGTCTCTAACGTCGTTTTGTCCGTCGCTCTCACAAGCTTCGTAATTAGTTCCTTCGCTGCCGCATAATCATCAACATGTAAAATAGAAGCATGTGTATGAATGTAGCGTGCACAAACACCAATTACTGCTGATGGGATACCAGAGTTACTTGTATGTACACGGCCCGCATCTGTACCACCTTGTGAAATAAAGTATTGGTACGGAATGTTATGTGTTTCTGCTGTATCCAAAATGAATTCGCGCATTCCTCTATGTGTTACCATTGTGCGGTCATAAATACGCAGAAGCGCTCCTTTTCCTAATTGACCGAACTGCGTCTTATCACCAGATGCATCATTTGCTGGACTTGCATCAAGCGCATAGAAAATATCTGGTTGAATCATATTTGCAGCAGTTTGGGCTCCGCGAAGACCTACTTCTTCTTGTACAGTCGCACCAGAGTATAATGTGTTTGGTAATGTTTCATCTTTTAATTCCTTTAGCAATTCGATAGCAAGGCCACATCCATAGCGGTTGTCCCAAGCTTTCGCCATAATTTTCTTCTCATTTGCCATCGGTGTAAACGGGCAGATTGGAACGATTTGTTGCCCTGGCTTTATGCCAATTTCAATCGCATCTTCATAACTATCTGCACCTATATCAATTAACATATTTTTTATATCCATCGGTTTTGCACGTTGCGCATCACTTAATAAATGAGGAGGAATAGAACCAACAACCCCAATAACAGGGCCATTCTTTGTCATAACTTGTACACGCTGCGCTAATAACACTTGGCTCCACCAGCCACCTAACGTTTGAAAACGAAGCATCCCATTTTTCGTAATTTGCGTAACCATGAAACCTACTTCATCCATATGACCTGCTACAAGAACGCGTGGTCCAGTTTCGTCCCCTTTTTTCAGACCAAATACGCTACCTAAACCGTCTTGAACAATTTCATCAGCATATTTGCTTAATTCTTGCTTCATAAAACGGCGCACATCATGTTCAAAACCTGACGCACCTTGTAATTCTGTTAACGTACGAAATAATTGTAATGTCTCTTTATTCACGAAGTCCCCTTCTTTCAAACCTTAGTAGAATACCTCTTTTATTGTAACGAAATTTTCGAAATGTTTCTAGTTTCTTCTTTTTTAGTTGCGTTTGCATTATAATTATTATTGGTACACTATTTTTATTTTATAGAATTGAGGTGAATATATGAGCTGGAAAGGTTTAGTAGCAGGTCTTGGCGTTGGATTCGCAGCTGGTTATCTCGTTGCCAACAAAGTACAAGAACAATCCCATATTTCTTCAGAAAAAGCATTGAAAATGGTGAAGCAAGCATTAAGTCATAAAGGTGAAATTACTGGCTCTTGGGTACATATGGTTCCAGAGACATTTGAAAAATATGATGTCGCATATGAAGTTTATCGCGGCGGTCTTACAACAATGTTAGATGATATACAAGAACGATTTGAATTTTTAGTTGATGCTAAAACAGGTACTGTTTTAGAGGTTATAGCAGCATAAAAAAGAGGTTTCCCATTAGGTGAACCTCTTTTTTTCATCACCGATAGTAATTGAAATTATATCAGCGATTTTTTAATAAGAGGAGGTTGTTCCAGAACAACCTCCTCTTATTAAGCTTCTATACTCGCTTTTCTCTCTACTTTTTCTACGATATGCCCTTCCTCATTCCACTTTACTGCACGGTAATATGCATCATGATAAAAAGTAAACCACGCCTCCTTTTCAGCACCATACTTCATCCACTTTTGTTTATGTTCAATCGATGTCATCGGATAATCATCGTATGCCATTACCCATAATACATTTTGATGTGCATGCGTCGGTAAAATGTCCGCTAAATGAAGCATCGTTTCACCCTGACTTTCAAGACTGACAACGGCATGTCCATCGCTATGACCACCCGTATGCACCATCTTTATTTCATCCGTAATTTCTATTTCTTGCTGAAAAGTAACAATCTTATCAACGATTGGCTCCCAATTTTCTTTCCAATATGTATTACGCGATCTAACATTCGGATTTTTCATTTCGTTCCATTCAGTCTCACTTACATAAATCGTTGCGTTCGGAAACGCCGGAACAAGGTGATCTTCCTCCCACTTTGTTAAACCAGATGCATGGTCAAAATGAAGATGCGTCATTAGGACGTAATGAATATCTTCAGTACGCAGTCCCAGTTTTTCTAAAGATTCCTTAACTGATGATTCTTCTGTTACACCTTGATTCCGCTTCATTTTCTCATTCAATTTACCGTTCCCTATCCCTGAATCAATAAGCATGTTTCCTTCTTTCGTTTGTAAGAGTAACGGATCTGTTCGTAAATAAATATGATTTGTATCATTATGTTTATATTTGCGTGACCAAAGTACTTTTGGCACAACTCCAAACATGGCGCCTCCATCTAAATGTGTATTCCCACCTTTTAGCCATGTCACTTTTATATTTCCAATTTGTAACTGTTCCATATCCCATCCCCCTTTTCCATTTAATTTTAACATAATATTCCGATTATTTTTCATATAAAAAACCTATGCATTACTGCATAGGCTCCGTACGGTATTTTGCTTCAACTCGGTAAATACGATGACCTTTACTAGAGAATTTCTCTTCGTATTCTGTCATAATGTTTCCTTCATAATCACTATTATGAAGATCTAGGCTAAGGTAAGTTAATAACATACCATACTCAGCCATACTCATAAGAGAATACTCAAATAAGCCTTGGTTATCAGTTTTGAAATGAATTTCTCCGCCATCTACTAACACTTCTTCATAATTGCGTAAAAATGTTTTATACGTTAAACGACGCTTCGTATGACGATTCTTCGGCCATGGATCTGAGAAGTTTAAATAAACGCGATCAATTTCACCTTTCGCAAAGAAAACTGTTAAATCTTCAGCATCTTTATTAATTAACTTTAAGTTCGGTACTTCTTCTTCAATTAATTTATCAAGTGCATCTACAACGACACTTGTGAATTTTTCAATTCCAATATAGTTTATATGCGGATTTGCTTTTGCCATATCATACATAAAGCGGCCACGTCCTGTACCTACTTCAATATGAATTGGCTGTTCATTTCCAAATACTTCTTTCCAGTTACCAGCGCACTCCTCTGGGTTCCCAATTACGATATGTGAATACTCATTAATTCGATCCATTGCATAAGGCTTATGTCTTAAACGCATAGATGTCTCCCTCTCTTTACAAAACTATTTTAAAGGAAAAATTCCTTCTTTCTGTTTTAATCAATCTATCAAATAAAAAACCAAGTACGTACGAGCACTCGGTCCGTTTCTTTCAAGTATAAGATGCACCATTTTGATAAAAACTACATAAAGCATTAAACATTCCATGACGAAACAGCTTTTTCTCTTACATTTCCAGAGAGAGAAAAACACTCGAAAGGATGATCCGTTCATGCCAATTAATCAACAGCATCAATTAGAAGTGTTAAAAGATATTTTAATCAATCATCAAAGTGATTGCTGCGGGACAGTTTCTGAATGCGAGCAATTAGAGCGCCTCATTCAATCGTTACTCGCAAACGATAGTATAAGTAGTGACGCTAAAGCAATGCTAAACGATGTATATTCTTATAGTCAATCGGGTAAATCTTCCTCTAATTTGGACAACCATATTTCCAATAATCAAGAACAACTTACTCAGTGGATTGCTGGAATGGACAATTTTTCTTAAGTATTATTCTGAAGCAAGTAGTTGCTGTAAATATTGGTGCCAATATTTAGCTTCTGCTTGCTGCTTTTTTGTTGTGTGCCATTGAATAGATAAAATCGTTTGTGCTATCACATACCATCTCATACGCCTAAGCAATGATTCATCTAGTTCAACCTCATAATATCCGAGCCACTCACTCCATTCATGGCGCGGAACATACCAATATAATAACATACCAAGATCCAGAGCTGGGTCAGCAATAACAGCTCCATCCCAATCAATTAAAAACAATTCATCTTCATCCGACAATATCCAATTGTTATGGTTTACATCACAATGGCATACAACGAATTCATTGTACTCAATATCTTTTAATGACTCAGTTAAATATTGAAGACCTTGCTGAATTGTTTCATCAACCCTTATATCTCCTCTTAAAACGAGCTGTAATTGTTGTAATAACTCTTGCCCATGAAGCGGCTGCTTTCCTAGCCTTTGAATCATCTGCACAAGCGCTTTAGAGGAGTGTATTTTCTTCAAAAGTTTCGCAACACGTTCTAGTTTCATATCCTCTGGCTCTAACTTCTGTCCCGGAAGCCATTTTTGAGCAGAAATTACATCACCGTTCGTTACCCTTCTTGTCCAAAGTAATTTTGGAACAATTCCTTCTGCTGACAATACCGCTAAAAAGGGCGATGTATTCCGCTTTAAAAATAACTTTTGTTGTCCGTTTTGCGCAATATATGCATCGCCCGTTACTCCACCAGCCGGTATAAGACTCCACTCTTTTCCTAATAATTGTTCCAACCATTCCATATTCATTACCCGTTAACAAATCCTTATCTTTTATAGTTATGAAAAGAAAAACCGCAACATTTCTACACATGTTGTGGATTCATATATTTTACTGTATTTGAATGAAAAAACTTGGCATAAGCCGAAAACAGGATAAATCACCTGTTCTTCTAGTTTATTTTACAAAATCACTCATAGAATGACAACTTATCAAAATCGTCACCTTTATCAATTCTACATTTATTACATTCTCATCGTCAAGTATCGATTTGTCACATTATCGTCAATATATACGTGCTAGTTGGAGCCATTCGAAGTTCCTTTCCTCTAAATGAAGAAATTGGCTGTGTTTTTGCTTGCTTTTCGTTTACTAATACATGCCACGTTTCTTCTTTTGGGAGCTGAACTATTTCATTTTGCAAACCGCTATTGAATAGCACAACAATCTCTTTCCATGGTCCGAAAGATTCTACATTTCGCAAATGGTATGCAAGTGCTTCTTTTGATGTTTGCAAAAAAGTCATATGCTTTTTTATAAGGTCAGCGCTTTTTAATCGGAATGCCCCATGCTCCTTCCGAATCGCAATTAAACCTTTTATATAGTTAACTGTCTCCATCTCTTTTTCTTTTTGATCCCAATCTAATCGATTGATTTCATCATTTGCATTATAACTATTTTCATTCCCTTGTTTCGTACGATAAAACTCTTGCCCCGCATGTAAGAAAGGAATCCCTTGTGAAAGAATAACCATTGCAGTTGCTAAACGATGACGCCTTTTCAAAATTTCTTCTAATTCTGGATTACTTTGCACTAGTTTATCCCACATCGTCATATTGTCATGACATTCTACATAGTTGATGCTTTGCATTGGCTCTAGGAACAATCCTGTTTCTTTCATACTTAAAAGGCTACCAGCTACTATATACTGCAAATGATTACAGTCCACATGTCCACCAAATGCAAAGCCTCGTTTATTTATATTAAAAGTACTTCCTTTTATTCCATCACGAAATTGATCATTAAACTGCGCGATACATGGCATTTTATTCGCATTATTTAACGTCGCTTTCTCTTCAAGAGGAAGCGGTGTTTGTAAATCCCATCCTTCGCCTAATAACAGCGCATCCTGCTTTATTTTTCGCACTTCTTTTTCTAACGCGTTCATCGTTTCAACATCTAAAATTCCCATTAAATCAAATCGGAATCCATCAACATTGTATTCAGTAAGCCAATATAAAACAGATTCTATAATAAATTTCCTCATCATTTTCCGTTCAGATGCTATATCATTTCCAACTCCCGTCCCATTAGAAGGCATACCATCTTCCCCATGACGAAAATAATATCCCGGGACAAGCTTCTCAAATGATGATAATTCTCGTTCATAAACATGATTATATACAACATCTATAATCACCCTGATGCCGTGATCATGAAATGTTTCAATTAGTTGTTTACACTCTACTATCCTGTTATACGGATCAGAAAGGTTTGTAACATAAAATCCTGTTGGTATATTGTAATATAACGGATTATAACCCCAATTATATGCGGAAGCAGGATTCACTTCATCTATACCACCAAAACAATGTAAAGGTAATAGTTCAACATGTGTAACGCCTAAATCTTTTATATGAGACAATCCTGTTAATGTCCCATTTCGTCCCGTTGTCTCCTCTTCCCTTAGCCCTTTATATGTTCCTTTCTTATTCACCCCACTGTTTGGGTGAATAGTAGCGTCACGAATATGCAGTTCATACAATATGGCATCTGTCATTGACTGTAATGGTGATAATTCTACTCGTTTTGTCACATTCGTTTTTTCCAAATCGATAACAACGCCGTATTTTCCATTTATCGTCGCAGACTTTGCATAAGGGTCAACCGCTTCGTTCCATATTAAATTAATGCAAACAAGGAATGTATATCGTGCTCCATCATGATTACCTTGTAATGTATGAATCCACACTCCGTTTTCTTCTCTGTACATTTCATAATCAATATATTCTTTATCACTTTTATAAATCCGTACTTTCGCAAGCCTTGCGGTCGGAGCCCATACTTTAAATATTGTCTCTTCTTTTTTATGCACAGCACCTAAGTCGGTGCCTTCGTAATAATATTTTTCATCGAAAACTACTGTTCGAATCACAGCGCCTATTTGTAAATCGGTTTCTTCATTCCGTTCATCCCGTACTGTATAATACTTCCCCACATCTAGCGGCTCTTCTATAAAACATTCATACTTCGTTGCATCTGGAAGAGCAATAGTATGAACAATCGGTAACTCTTTCACATTGCTTCCTTCTTGTAAACGAAATGTCCGGCTTGTTCCATACGCATGTGGGAGCAAAATTGTAATTTTATTCATTTCATCTAAATAGGCATCAAATGGACGTTTTACTTTCAACATAAAAAATCACCATCATTCTTAAAATTAAAATGAAACGAGCTGCAAATGATAAGGGTTTTCTTATCAGCGAAGCTCTATACAGTAACACATTATTCCCTATAGTATATTCACCTGTATAAAAAACGTTTTCATACATTCTATTTTTGTAGTTTTATTTCAGTAATCGATTTATACTTCGGCGTTTCCTTAACGTGAGATTCATACAAAGTAATCGTATCTGCTTGAAATGATGTTACAGGTAAATCTTTTGCATTTGTCAAATCAAACACTTTTTTTCCTACCCATTTACGAGCAACAGTAATATGTGGATGATAAGGACGTGTCTCTAGAGAGAAACCATTTTCTTCACAAATTGCATGCACTTGTTTTTGCAACTGAACCAAATCAGGATTTTCACTTACCTTCGCCAAAAAAATACGCGGCTCTTCTTCACGGCCAAACGTTGAAAATTCTTGTAACGTGAACGATAGTTCTTTTGTTTCTGTAAGTGTTTGTAATCCATTCTTTATTCCTTCTAATTGTTCCTGCGCCGCACTTCCTAAAAATGAAAGGGTAATATGATAGTCTTCTTCATGTACCCACGAGCGAAATGGTAATTCATCCTTCATGTCCTCTTTATAATTTGAGAGCACTTCTTTTATATGATTTGGTAAAGTAATTGCGACAAAATAATGTGGCACCATCTATATCGCCCCCTTTATGTTATTGTTGCTTTTCTTTCTTATCTCATTCAGCTAAAAAGAATCCGCCCTCTAAAATAGAGAGCGGTCATTATTTACATATCTTTTATCCTGCTATTTGCGAGCAGTAAGACTCCCTCCTCAAAACTCACCTATAAAGTACAAAAGTTAGGTGGGCGTCGGGCTGCTCTTAAATGCCCGATTGGTGAAGGCTAATAATCAGTGGGGGTACCCCCACTGATTAAAGTTTCACTTTATTTCGCTAATTCATGAATTGCTTGCGCATAAATCGCTGTTGCTTTTAATAAATCTTCAATTTCAATGTACTCGTCTTTTTGATGCGCAAGTTCTTCTTTTCCTGGGAATAACGGGCCAAATGCAACGCCAGCTTTCAATGAACGAGCATACGTACCACCGCCAATTGCTAACAATTCAGCTTTTTCACCAGTTTGCTCTTCATATACGCGTTGCAAAGTACGAATTAATGTATGATCTTTGTCAACATGATGCGGGCGAGAGTTAGAATAATCCGCTACTTCAAATCCATGAGTACCAACATATTCTTTTAACTTTGCAATCGTCTCTTCAAAGTTAGTCGTAACTGGATAGCGCACATTTAATCCTAAATTACCACCGTTTTCTTGCGAATAAGACAAGCGACCAACATTCACTGTTAACGGACCGCTAATATCATCTTTATAAGAAATACCAACTTTTTCTCCAATAATATCACCTGTAAATGTCTCTGTTACAAACGATGCAAATGAATCCCCTTTTCCATCAAGAGAAACTTTCATTAAGAAGTTTGCCAATAATAAACCTGCATTTTCTCCCTTTTCTGGAGTAGATCCGTGAGCTGAAATCCCTTTGGTTTGCAACGTCACCGTATTTCCTTCTACAATTGCTTTACCTATTTTTTGAGCAGTTTGTAAATACTCTTCATATGCTACTGTAAGTGCATTTACATCTTCTCCTGTAATAACTGCTTCTGCAAAATCAGGAACCATATTTAAACGACGACCTGACTCAAATGAAATAAGCTTAAATGCGCCGTCTTTCTCTTCGCCACCATTTTGCACAACTTGTATGTCAGAAATTCCTTTTTCCGCATTAATAATTGGAAAATCTGCATCCGGCGCAAAACCGATTGTTGGCATTTCTTCATTTTTAAAATAATGATCTACACACTTCCAATTACTTTCCTCATCTGTTCCTAAAATCATACGAACACGTTTTGAAAGAGGTAAGCCTAATTCTTTAACGATTTTCATCGCATAATAAGCTGCCATCGTCGGCCCTTTATCATCAATTGCACCGCGTGCAAAAATCTTCCCGTCGCGAATATCCGCACTATAAGCAGGAGTTGTCCAGCCATCTCCTTCTGGTACAACATCAACGTGACAAAGAATACCTACTAATTCTTCTCCTTGTCCCATTTCAAGATGACCTGCATATCCTTCTAAATTTTTAGAAGCGAAACCTTCTGCGTATCCTTTATGTAACATGAAAGATAAGGCTTTTTCTACACCTTCACCAAATGGTGCGCCCTCTTTCGCAGATTCTTCTTCCCATACACTTTTAATTTGTAAAAATTGTTGTGTATCACGAATTAAATCATCTTTTCGTTTTGTAACTTCTTCTGTCCAATTAATCGTCGACATCACGCATCCATCCTTCACTATATTGTCTCTTTTATCATAGCAAACGAAAATCTCTTATGCCATACATGAAAATCCAATAACAAACAATTATAATATTTCAGATTTTTCTTATTAGTTTTTCTTTTATTTTCTCAAAAAAATTTGCAGGAATTTGGCGTTTTACGTAGAAATTTATGAGTTAGTTGACTGACCAAATATAAAATGTCAACTACCAATATTTTTCTATATGAATATTTGTTAAACTTTTGTAAAATTTAAGTAGATTAAAGCATGAATTTTATCACGTAGAGTACAATGGTAGTAACGACCTTCTTTCCTGAATGGGGTCAAAAAAACTAGTAGAGGAGTGGTTTTCTCTTGAAACCTACAACTACTCGTATGCTAACACGCATTAAATCAATTTATATGTACATCAATGAAAACGGAACGGTAACGACGAAAGACCTTGTAGATGAGTTCGGGATCACACCACGAACGATACAACGTGATCTAAATGTGTTGCAGTTTAATGAACTCGTGTATAGCCCCTGCCGCGGTAAGTGGACAACAACAGGAAAGAAAGTGAGAATGACCTCATAACAAAAAATAATTGTATGTAAATAAATACATACCCCTTTCTAACTCATTAGAAAGGGGTCTTTTCTATGCTTTGAAATTGGCGTTACTTTTCGTTATCTACTTGATACGTCTTTAACATTTCAACTTCTTCATCTGTTAATTCACGATATTGCCCAAGTTCTAACTCTTCATCTAACACTAAAGGTCCCATCTCTGTTCTCTTTAAATACACTACTTTTTTCCCTACAGCTTCAAACATACGCTTCACTTGATGGAATTTTCCTTCTGTAATAACAAGCTCAATTTCGGAAATATCATCACTTTTTAAAATTGTAAGTTCGCCTGGCTTCGTTTCATAGCCATCTTCTAAAATAACACCTTTAGCGAATTCTATTACATCCTCCTCCGTTACAACGCCTGAAATGTGTGCATAATATTTTTTCGGCACATGCTTTTTCGGAGATAATAGTTGATGCGTTAACTTTCCATCATTTGTGATTAATAAGAAACCTTCTGTATCAATATCAAGCCTTCCAACAGGGAATGGATCGAAAATCGCATCTTCTAATTCTAATAAATCTATTACTGTTTCGTGGTTATCATCTTCTGTCGCTGAAATAACACCTTGTGGTTTATGCATCATTAAATAAACAAACTCTTTATATTCCACAACTTCACCGTGAATCATAACCTCTTGCTCTTCTACATTCACATGAAACTTCGCATCTTTCACTGGCGTTCCATCAATCTTCACAACGCCGTCTTTCAATAATTTCTTTACTTCTTTTCTACTTCCGTGTCCCATATTCGCTAATAATTTATCTAATCTCATATTCTTCACCTTCTTTATTTATCATAGAAAAGGGGACGTATTTACGCCCCTTTTGATTTCAACTTTATTTTGAATCTACTACCAAGTTTACGCTGGATTTTCTCTAAAGCTTCTCCGCCAAATACTCTTTCTAGTACTCCTGTGCGAATCGCTATCAATCCGTAAACAAGGCCACCAATACCTGCACAAATCGCAACTGTAATAAGAGCACCAATACGATCATCAGGCGAAATCATGAAGGATAGAAGCCATTGTGATAGTTTTACAGCAATAACCATTACAAGTGTTAATACTGCAATTTGGAATGTTCTCTTATATACAACACCAAATGAATAGTTTGCATGTTTTTTGATTTGTCTATTCGTATACCATACGGAAGCTAAGAAGCCGACTGCAGTAGCTAAAATCGCCCCAACTGTACCGAAATAACGAATAAAGATTACGTTACATACAAATTTCAAAATAACACCCATCACAAGCGCAATAACCGCATGTTTCTGCTTGTTAATCCCTTGCAAGATAGCTGCTGTTACTGTAAATAAAGCGAATAACAATGCAACTGGTGCATACCACATTAATACTTGTCCACCTAGTGGATCTGAATCGTAGAAAGCGGTGTAAATTGGATATGCAAGTGTAGAAATACCGATAACTGCTGGCAATGTTAAAAACATATTCGCCTGGAATGTTTGTGTAATTTGTAATTTCAAATAACGGTATTGCTTTTCAGTAAACGACTTTGTAATCGCTGGTACGAGCGTTAAACTAAACGCTGTTGCAAGTGATACCGGAATCATAATTAATTTATGCGTCCACATCGTGAAAATACCAAGTGCCCGCTCTGCGATATCTCCTTGACCAATCGCCTGCATAATAGAGTTAAATGTCAATGTATCAATTTGTTGATATAAAGGAATTGTTAATCCAATTACAACGTAAGGAATTGCATATGCAAACAACTCCTTAAACAATTGAGCGGTACTCACCGTTGATTCTGGTACAGTTTGCTCAATTAAATATTGATCCAAATATTTTTTACGTTTTAACCAGTACCAAATTAATACGCCAAGTGCTCCAACTGCTGAAACGAACGCAGCGAATGTCGCAACCCCAACTGCCGTTGCTACTGTACCGCCAAGTACTTTAATAACGATGAAACTACCCGCTAATAAAAAGACGATACGAATAATTTGCTCAATAATTTGTGAAACCGTAGTCGGTCCCATCGATTGGTGGCCTTGGAAATAACCACGAATCAAACTTGCTGCCGGTACAACAATAAGCGCAAAACTTACGAGACGAATAATCGTCGTAACTTCTTCTATCTTATTTTGTAAACTTTGTTTACCAAGCATTGCTTCTGCAAATAATGGTGCGGTCATGTACAGTACTAAGAAGGAAAGAACTCCTGTTACTATCATCATAACCATTCCCGAGCGGAACATTCTCCGGCTCGTTTTATAATCTCCAAGTGCATTATATTTGGAAACAAACTTCGAAACAGCAAGCGGCACCCCTGCCGTTGCGATACTTAAAAATATCGTATATGGAATGTATCCATATGTATAGAGCGTTCCGCCTTCTGTGCCTACTAATGCATGAAACGGAAAAACGTAAATCATGCCTAAGAACTTTACTAAAAATGTCCCTAACGTCACAATCAGCGTTCCGCGCAGAAATTTTGAATCGGACATACAAAAAATCCTCCTACATCTACATAAAGTGAAACTATAATCAGTGGGGATTTTGTTCATCCCCACTGATTATTAGCCCGCACCAATCGGGCGTTTACGGGCAGTTTATCTTCCACCTTACTTCCTGGCTCTAGCCGAATTTTGAGGTGGGAGTTTTACTGCCCACAAATAGCGGGATAAAGTAAAACTATAATTAGTGGGAGACTCCCCTCCTACTAATCATTCGAGTATTTATGGACCGTTTCAACGCCCTCTTTACTTCTCATAAATCTTAAGATGGTAGTCTTATTGCCCATAAATAGCAGGATAGTGCTGAACTCTAACTTTTGTATTGTACCACAATTCTCTCCTGAAGCAGTACTTCACTCTATTTTTCTTTTAAAGGAAAACATGCTATTCTTTTAGGCAGGAAATGTAGAAAATGAGGTCGATATATTATGCATTATGATGTTATTGTCATCGGCGGCGGTCCTTCAGGGCTAATGGCTGCAATCGGTGCTGCTGAAGAAGGCGCAAGCGTCTTACTTCTTGATAAAGGAAATAAACTAGGACGTAAACTTGCGATTTCTGGTGGTGGTCGTTGTAACGTAACGAACCGTCTACCACTTGATGAAATCGTTAAACATATACCTGGAAATGGTCGCTTCTTATACAGTGCTTTTTCTATTTTCAGTAATGAAGATATTATTACATTCTTCGAAAATCTCGGTGTAAAACTGAAAGAAGAGGATCATGGCCGCATGTTCCCAGTATCAAATAAAGCGCAATCTGTTGTAGATGCACTGTTAACACGATTAAAAGACTTAGGTGTGAAAATACGTACGAATACGCCTGTTGAAACGATCGAGTATGAGAACGGTCAAACGAAGGCTGTTATTCTGCAAACAGGCGAAGTGTTAGAAACGAATCACGTCGTTATCGCTGTTGGCGGAAAATCTGTTCCTCAAACTGGTTCTACTGGAGACGGATACGCTTGGGCTGAAAAAGCTGGGCATACAATTACAGAGCTTTTCCCAACAGAAGTACCAATCCTTTCAAACGAACCGTTTATTCGTGACCGCACATTACAAGGTCTTGCTTTACGAGATGTAAACTTAAGTGTATTAAACCCGAAAGGAAAAGTTATCATTTCTCATAAAATGGACATGCTTTTCACTCACTTCGGCCTATCTGGTCCTGCTGCTCTTCGCTGTAGCCAATTCGTTGTGAAAGCGATGAAAAAGTTTAAAACGAACACAGTGCACATGAGTATCGATGCATTGCCAGAAGAAAATAGTGAGCAACTGTTCCAGCGTATGCTGAAACAAATGAAAGAAGATCCGAAAAAAGGAATTAAAAATGTTTTAAAAGGTTATGTTCCTGAGCGTTACTTCTTATTCTTATTAGAAAAAAATGAAATTGACGGTAGCGAACAAGCTGGACAAGTTTCTCATGAGAAGATTCGTGCACTTGTGAAAGACTTTAAAGAATTTACTGTGAATGTAAATGGTACACAGTCAATTGAAAAAGCATTCGTTACTGGCGGAGGGGTATCCGTTAAAGAAATTAATCCGAAAGAAATGGCTTCGAAATTCACAAACGGCTTATATTTCTGCGGAGAGGTTCTTGATATTCACGGTTATACTGGTGGCTATAACATTACATCTGCCCTTGTTACTGGTCGAATTGCCGGAACAACAGCTGGAGAAAACGCAAAAATGCAGTATTAAAAAAAGAAACAGGGGTTCCTGTTTCTTTTTTTATATGTACATGAAATTATATCGGCGATTTGACAAGAGATATCGACTTACCAACAAGGAACGCCACATATGCCCTCCTCCTACCCCTCGTTCTTTTTTGTTGCTTTATATACCTTAGTACCTTTATATTTTATATTGTTGAATATTTAAAAAAGGGTAAGGGGAAAACAAATGAGAAAAAAAGTCATGATGTCTTTAATGCTAATGACGTTTCTTTCTGCGGTAGAAGGAACGATTGTTAGTACAGCGATCCCTCGTATAACGAGTGATTTGTCAGGCGTCGAACTTGTTAGTTGGGTATATGCAATCTATATGCTTGCAACAGCTGTTTCGACTCCAATATACGGAAAGCTAGCCGATTTATTCGGCCGTAAAAAAGTCTTGCTCATCGGAGCAACAATCTTCTTAATCGGTTCTGCACTTTGCGGAGTCGTTACATCAATGGAACAATTAATCTTCTTCCGTGCTCTTCAAGGTATAGGGGCTGGTGCTGTTATGCCTATCACAATGACGATTATTGGAGACCTATATAGCGAAGCGAAAGACCGCGCGAAAGCACAAGGCTGGATGAGTGCCGTTTGGGGTGTATCTGGTGTTATTGGGCCGTTAGTAGGTGGATTTTTAGTTGATTCTCTTTCTTGGCGCTATATTTTCTTCTTAAACGTTCCTTTTGGAATTATCGCTTGCTTAATGTTTGCCACTTCTTATAAGGAATCTGTTAAGTCTGCCGCCAAGCAACATATCGACTATCTTGGTGCGACAGTCTTCTCATTAAGTACGATCGCTCTGCTATACGCATTATTAACAGGTAGCAGTAAGCAAAACTGGGGAGACATTTCAATTATCGGCCTATTAATCTTTGCCGCTGTTTCATTCATTATTTTCTTATACATCGAGAAAAAATCTCCGGAACCATTAATTCCGCTAGCACTTTTCTCTAACCGTACATTATCTACAATAAACATACTAACACTTATTGCTGGTGCAATGATTATTAGTATTACAGTGTATCTTCCAATTTGGAGCCAAGGTGTTTTAGGAAAAAATGCGACAGAGGCTGGACTCATTTTAATGCCGATTCCTGTTATGTGGACATTTGGTGCTATGTTCTCCGGTAACTTAGTTGGCAAGTTACAAACGAAACAAATTATTTTACTTGGAGCTAGCATTTTATCAGTTGCTACCTTCTTATTATTTACATTATCAACAGATTCACCATCATTCCTCATTTATGTTGCAGTCGGATTATTCGGCTTAGGAATGGGGCTTGTTACACCAATTTACATGGTAACAATTCAAGCAGCTGTACCGGCCCATACGCGCGGAACGGCAGTTGGTTTAAACACATTTATTAATACATTTAGTCAAACACTAGGAGCTGCAATCTTCGGAACGATCTTCAATACGATGATTCATGCACGTGGCATTAAAAACCTTGATCTTGTTTCTTCTGGCGGACATGGAGGAACTACAGCAAACGTAGCAACCGAATCACAATCCGCATTAGCAGCAAGTGTACACGTCATTTATATGAGTACTTTCGTATTAGCAGTATTTACATTAATTATCGCTTGGATCTTATTAAAGCCAGCTAAACAAACAAGTGAACAATAAAAAGAGGATGACCATTTTGGTCATCCTCTTTGCATAAAATCTACTCTTCATTCTCCACAATATGTTTAAGCATGGACAATTTATTACCCCAAAATCGCTCATAATAAGAGAGCCACTGCTGTAATTCTTCTAACGGCTCTGGCTGCAAACGATATATCTTTTCTCTTCCGTTCTTTCTTCCACTCACTAAGTTTGCTTCCGAAAGAATATGAAGATGCTTCACAACTGCAGTACGACTCATCGGAAAATGATCCGTTATTTTGGAAATTGGCAACTCTTTATCACTTAACAACCGTAATACTTCTCGGCGGGTTGGATCAGCAATCGCTTGAAATACATCGTATTTGGCTGCCGATGATGCCACTTAACCTTCGACAACCTTTTTCAGTTTTTCATTTACAATCGCTACCCAGCCACCACTCATTCTTTCGCGAATAATAGAGCTCTTCGCATTTGGTTTTGGAAGAATTGTATCAGGATGCTTCCAGCCGCCGTGTATTAACGTAAATTCTGTTTTATTATCTCCTAAGTCTTTCAAATCAAATGAAACAATCCAGCCATCTGTATCCCATGAGAAAGATAAATGGTTTGGCTCATCAATTTCTAACACTTTACATGGTGATGGCCCAAATGGTGATTGCACCTGAAACTCATGTCCTATCTTTAATTCAAAATCATTTGGCATAAACCATGACGAAATTCCTTCTGCAGTTGATACTACATTCCATACTTTTTGAATAGGCGCGTTAAAAACGATTGTTTGTTTAATATCATTTAATGTATTTTGTTGTTCCATTTTATATCTCCTTTATTCGGCATTAAAACGTAACACCTTTTGGTTATATTTAAATAATATAACACCTTTTAGTTTCATGTCAACGATGATTTTTTTCACTGTTGAGAAATTCTCAACATTTTTTCAACAGGACAAACACCCTCTCACCATTCCTTCATAATATACTCACAAAGGCAATAAAAAATAAAAACTTCGCTCAATACGAAACTCCATCATTCATATTGAGCGAAGTGCCTAACTTATCTCATCTGTACTTCGTCTCTCCTCCTTCCCTCGGGGACAATACGCGAGATATGTAAAATCAGAAGGAATATGCCCACCATTTTGGGTAGGTAGTTATTTCTCTTCTCCTCAGCATTTCCTTAGGAGCGAAATGACTACCCACTCACTTTTTTAACCAACAATGAAAAGGGGATGAAAGCTATGTTCTACTGCATTAACTGTTCCGAAATTCACCACGAAAAACATCCGAATGATAAAGTATTTAAAAACGGTTTTTATATTGATCCATTTTTAGGTGATCGTTATCACCTCGGCATGTGCGCTGATGCTCAGGAGCATGCAACAGAGGAAGTTCTTTTAACGACAAAGAAGATAGATGAAACTCAATCTATTATGAATATTTTACCGACACACGTTGTCCCAACGTAAAACATAAAAAAGAGCTGGATCCCCAGCTCTTTTTTATGCTTTATAAACAATCATCGCTGAAAAACAATAAATTTGATTTTCATCATCGTTAATTGAAACACCAACTTGATACTTTATATCTACAAAATTTCCATCATCAATTTTTTTCAAAAATATATTTACAGCATCTTCTAAGTCTTTTTCATGACTTTCATCAAACACTTTCACACGAATCATGTTAACACCATCCTAGATCGCAGCCCTCCGCCGCTTGTTTATTGCCACGGTGCGTATCTATGATGCGATAAAACTTTCCATCTTCATATATATATCCGTCTTCTAACACATATTGTTTATCTTCAGTATAGACATAAAACTTACCTATCATAAACTTACTCGTATATAATTCTAAATAATCTTGCCTAAATTTAGCTACAACTTTATTTGTAATATCAATTCTAATTGTGCGCCCCACCTTCTCTCCCTCCCTTGCAAAGAACGGATTTAGGTATATTGTATTAGCGATTTTATATTTTATGCTTAAAAATAAGTGGATATGCCTTCTTTCTGTGCCTGTACTATTTTTCTAAAAAAATTCCCCCTATTTATTCAACTTATAAGAGAAAAAAACCAACTTTTATATATTGACTACAGCATATCAGATGTGATATTATATAAAATTTGACATTTTTATCCTCGTATGTTATTATTAAAAATGGTTACCACATATGGAGGTGGATGATTTGTTTCAAATTGGTGATAAAATCGTTTATCCAATGCACGGTGCAGGAATCATCGAAGCAATTGAAGAGAAAGAAATATTAGGCACTACGCGTCAATATTGTGTTATACGTATCATTAGTAAAGATATGCAAGTAATGCTTCCGATGAATCAATTACAAAAATCAGGTATACGTTATATCGTCGATAAAGGTACGTTAGATGGTATACTTCTTGAATTTCATCATGGGGAATCAGACCCCTCACTCTCTTGGAAACAAAGATATACAATGAATATGGAAAAAATGAAGAACGGCAATCTTCAAGATAGTGCAGAAGTTGTTCGTGATTTACTTCGTCGCAATAAAGAAAGAGCATTAAATGCGAGCGAAAAACAAATGCTAGATAATGCGCGTAAAATGGTTATTAGTGAAGTTGCGCTCGTACAGAATGTTTCAGAACATCAAGCAACAGAATTTCTTCAAGATACAATCAATCATTAATTTTAAAAATAGCCGACCGCTATTTTTTTTTGCGTAAAAAAGGCCAAAGAGTTAAATCTCTTTGGCCTTTCATATTACCCACGCCCTGCTTGAAACGATGGGTATAAAGTCATTCCACCATCTGCAAATAACGTAATTCCGGTCACGTAGCTTGCCTCTGCTGAAGCGAGCCACGTTGCTACTGCTGCGATTTCTTCGGGCTTCCCAATGTACCCCATCGGAATCATACTTTCTACGTCGTCACGTTTTTTCGGGTCAGCAAATTTTTCAGCATTAATTGGCGTATTAATTGCACCAGGCCCAATATTATTTACCCGAATACCTTTTGGTGCATATTCTAAAGCTAACGTTTCTGTCATAAGCTTAATCCCCCCCTTACTAGCCGCATAATGCACAAATAATGGCCACGGGATTTTCTCATGAACACTAGACATATTAATAACCGAACCTTTAATATCGTGTTCTACAAAATATTTAATCGCTTCACGACTTCCTAAAAAAGCACCTGTTAAATTCGTATGAATTACTTTATTCCAATCCTCTAACGGCATTTCATGCGATGGTACCGCATTTTCTATCCCTGCATTATTAATCATAACGTCGAGCGTACCAAATTCTTTAACAGCGGATTGAATGAGATTCACAACATCTGCCTCGGCCGTGACATCACCTTTTACAGCAATCGCTTCTCCGCCTACCTTTTTTATTTCTTCTAATACATCGTTCGCTTCTGACTCTCTTGAGCGATAGTTAATAACAACTTTCGCCTTCTCTTTAGCAAACCTTACTCCCATGGCTCTTCCAAGACCAGTTGCTGATCCTGTAATAACGACGACTTTCCCTTCTAAATCGCTATACATTTTAATACCTCCTTAACTTTTCGCAATCCCCAGCATAATTCCAGCTGCAATGATAAAAACGATACCAATAACAATCCCAGTTAATTGACGCTTCGTTTTCCTTTCACCTAATATAAAAATCCCGCCAAGCGTCGAAATAATAATTCCCATTTGCGAAAGGGAAAAGCTTGTTGCGACCCCAACTTTTGGCTGCGAAATGAATAAAAACATATTTCCAGCTGCCCAAATCAATCCTGGAAGAATATTTCGAATCGCATATTTATTGAATGGATGATGTTTAAATGTGAGTAAAACCCCGCCTAATACCATACCGACCGCTTGTGGTAATAAAGCCGACCAACCGTTCACGTTAAATAACCGGATAACCACTACGTAAACTAAATAACCGACTGTTGAAATTAATAAAATAATAATTCCTTTTTTGAAATCTCCTGCTTGCTCTGCATTCTTCTCTTCTTTACTTTGAAGCGATGTTAAAATAACCCCGATAATAATACAAACGAGCGCCAAAACTCCAAGGACGACCGATATCGTCGTTGACCATTCATGAAACACGATAACCCCAAATAATGTTGTCGCGACTAATTGAAGCCCTGTTGAAATCGGCATCGTTCTGGAAACACCCATTAAATCAATACTTTTTAATTGATTCGCTTGACCAAGTGCCCAAAATAAGCCGGATACAATTCCGACTCCAATAACGGTCGGAGTTAATACCGGCTTCATAAAAATATAAACAACAATTGAGAAGATAAGTGCACCAAACGTTGTACCGAGCGTTTGACTATACGGTCCCCCGCCCAGTTTCACGTTAAATAGCACAATACTCCCCCAAAATATAGCTGGTAAAATCGCTAAAAGTATATCCATCGCTCATTACCTTTCTCTACAAAATGTCATAGGTTATCGCTCTAAATCATTAGAGTGAGCTTTTATTTTTTCGTTTTCTCGTGCACAAATCTTTTCTACAATAGCACCAGAAACATTCTTTTCTCGTTCCACTTTCTTTATCTTTACGTGATCTAAATTATCTTCCAAAGTAAGTGTAACTTTATCATTCGGCGGATTATGTGCACCTTGAAACGTAAGAAATTGTAGCGTAATTTCAAATCTAGGAACGAACTCATCTTTCTTACCCAGACGTTTTATATTTATAACTGAATCACATTCATATTGATCTTCCGTTGCTTGCCTAATAACTGAATAGTACCTATTCAGTAACGCACTTTCTAAAAGCTGTTCCGTCGATTCTTTTGCCAAAGAATTACTTGGAGAAAAGAAAAAAACAGAACATATCATTGAAATCATTACACATATCTTTTTCATAACTTCCTCCTTTTCCTATAAGATAGTGTTCTCCAAAATGCCATAAAAAAACGACTTTCCCTATTTAGGAAAGTCGTTTTTTATAGCAAAAATCCAATATTAACCACCGCTCACTGGTGGTATTAGTGCAACTACATCACCAGATTGTATCGTATCATCTTCATTTGCATACTCCTCATTAATCGCAACCATAATTGGCGCTGACACTGGTACATTATATTCTTTCGCAACAATATCTTTTAACTCTGCAACAGTAATATTTTCTTTCTCTATTTGTAATTCACTCGTCCCTGCTTCTTCTTGCAAGTTCGCAAATAACAATACTCGAATCATATTTATAACTCCTTCCCAGGCTCTCCTGCTGGATATGGTGTTTTTTCTAATTGGTCACCAATCCATGAGTCACCATCTTCCCAAAACTCCTTTTTCCAAATCGGAACAATTTGCTTAATACGCTCCATAATATATTCATTCGCTTCATAAGCCTCTTTGCGATGAGGCGTTGATACAGCAACAACAACCGCTATATCAGAAATTTGCAGCGTGCCGATGCGATGCGTAATCGCAACATGTGTACCGGGCCACTTCTCCTTCACTTCTGACCCAATTTTCTGTAGCATCTTTTCTGCCATCGTCTTATAAGCTACATACTCTAAGTATAGTGTACGACGCCCTTTCGTAAACTCCCTAACTGTTCCGATAAATGTTGTGACAGCACCACATTCACGGCGAACTACTTTCTTTGCCACCTCTTCAATCGAGATTTCTGTATCAATTACTTCATAATACGTATTTATCATTTTGCACCCCTAACCGTTTGTAAAAACCAGTCTATATACAATTTTTCTTCTGTTATATGAAATACTTTATATTCTTCTCGTACATTTGACGGAGCATCATACCACGTAATAACCGCCGCTATATTTTCTACCTTATGTAAAAGTTCAGCGTCTTCCGCAGAACGAAGTAACACTATTTTTGGATATTCCTCAGCTTTATAGCCCTCTATTAAAATCGTATCCACTTCAAAAAATTCGTACAAGCGAATAATTTCTTGCAAGGACCATTCATCTCGTAAAGAGGACAGAGATAGTAATCCAGCGCCTTCTACACTACTTACTACAGCACCAGCTTTTCGGTGTCTTTCACTATCTTTTTGCGCTACTTCAGGAAAGCCCCCGTGACCATGATGTTTAATTGTAGCAACCTTTATTTCTCTTTCAGCTAATGCATGTACCATCTTCTCCACAAGTGTTGTTTTCCCGCTATTTTGATACCCTACTATTTGTAAGATTGAAGAGGCTTTGCCCACGGCCAATCACTTCCCTCAGAGCATTCTAACAATAATACAGACACTTTCATTCCTGCTTCAAATCCTCTCGTCCCTCCAGGCAGCACGATAAACGCATTTGCATCCGCAAGTGAAGATACCGCACTCGATTTATCTAAGCCGACTGGCGTTACTTGCAATGAACCATTGACGATAGTTACTTTCGCTCTTACGAAACGAGTAAACGGATTTGGTTTCGGAAAATCTTTTTGCAAAATAGCATCAGCTCTATATACGTGGGGCTCCTTCGCATGCAAATACGTTTTCATAATTGGATGCACAAATAATTCGAAACCTACATAACAAGCTGACGGATTACCTGATAAACCGAAGAGTAGCTTTCCATCAACTTCAGCTACTGTCGTTACACTCCCCGGCCTCATCGCTATTTTATTAAAGAGTACATTCGCCTGTAGCCTTTCATAAATAGCTGGTAAATAGTCGTAATCTCCTACTGAAACACCGCCCGTTGTAATTAAAATATCAACCTCATCCATCGCTGATTTAACAGCTGTAAAACATGCATCTAGCTCATCTGCAAGTTGTCCATAGTAACGCACTTTTCCGCCAGCTTTCATAATTTGAGCGGCAATCATATAAGAGTTACTATTTCTAATTTTCCCTGGCTCTAACGCCTCATGCACTTCTAGTAATTCACTTCCTGTCGTTACAATACCGACAACAGGCTGTTTTACAACTTTCACAGCGCTATATCCAAACGTCGCTAATAGTGCGGCAATACCTGGATTGATTACAACACCTTTCTTAACGAGTACTTGATTTTGTTTTATATCTTCTCCTTTAAATGACACATTGTCACCGTTTTGGAAAGGACGTTTTAACTTCATATATGTACTTTCGTTCCTCTCGAATCCTTCCGTCAGTTCTAGCATTACGACTGCATTGCAATCTTCTGGAATAGCTGCTCCTGTCATAATACGAACCGCCTGAAAAGCTCCTACTTCTTCTGTAAAAATAGATCCTGCCCCGATCTCTCCTATTACTTCAAATTCAACCGGCTGCTCTTGACTCGCTTCCTTCGTATCTTCTGCTCGAATTGCGAAACCATCGTAAGGAGAACGATCAAAGTGAGGAACGTCGTGATCTGAGACAACATCCTCCCCAAGAATCCTCCCATAACTTTCTGTAATAGAAACTTCTTCTACTTCACCATGCTTAGCGTATTTCATAACCCGGTCTACTGCCTCAGCAACTTGAATCGGGATTCGTTTTTCTACCATTGTTTCTCACCTCATATTTGCAAAATATCTAATCTCGATTACACTTTATATATTAAATAGCAATTACTTCAAGGAGGAATTCCATGTCTTCATTTACACATTTCAATGACCAAGGACGCGCTAAAATGGTTGATATAAGTGACAAAAAAATAACCGTTCGAACAGCAATAGCATGCTCTAGCATCCTCGTTACGAAAGAAATTTTTGATAAAATCTCACGCAACGAAATTGGTAAAGGTGATGTATTAGCTGTTGCACAAATCGCAGGCATTATGGCTGCAAAACGTACTTCTGATATTATCCCAATGTGCCATCCTTTATTATTAAAAGGTGTTGATGTCTCTTTCGATTGGAAACAGTCAGAAGAACAATATCGACTACTTATTGAAGTAAAAGTTAAAACAGAAGGTAGTACCGGCGTTGAGATGGAAGCTTTAACAGCTGCTTCCGCTACCGCTCTTACTGTATACGATATGTGTAAAGCGGTTGATAAGGGTATGATTATTGGCGAAACGTACTTACTTGAAAAAACGGGCGGAAAAAATGGAGATTATATTAGAAATTCTTAATCCTACCTTTTCTATTTGAACCTAAAGGATTCCCCTTTAGGTTCAACCTATATATCTTGCATATAGTCGTTTCGCAACATTCATATCATTCGTACCATGAATAAACGCTCTGCCATCTGTAAATAAAACAAAACGATATTCTTCCACTGAAAATGATAATAAATACGGCGTTGCTTTTACATCCACACTTTTTTGTAAGCGCTTTTTAATTTCTTCTAAATTAAAACCCTGACGCACACCTGGACGGATTTGAACTGTATTTCGCCCACATAATACTTCTGTTTTCGTTTGTGCTTCAAATGTTAAACTCGGATATGTACGTAACTTTCCACAAGATAAACATGTATCCTTTTTCTGCCTATTCACTTTAAATGCCATCTGCTGATTATTCCAAAGATCAAATGATAGCATCGTTTCACGAAGTGCCTCAAAATCTTCTACTAATATTTTCAAGGCTTCTGTTATTTGATGTGCAACTACTAATTGCACTGCTGGCTGTATAATACCGGCCGTATCACATGTCGCTCCGCTCGCTGGATGTTCCATTAAACATCGAAAACATGGTGTTTTTCCTGGCAAAATTGTATATGTTACTCCGTAGCTTCCAACGCATCCTCCGTATATCCACGGAACGTTATACATCTGGGATATATCATTAATAAGAAGACGCGTCTCAAAATTATCCGTCGCATCTAATATTAAATCGACCCCTTTAATTAACTCTTCCATTTCTTGCACCGTTACATCGGTCACAACCGGTACAATTTCTACTTCTGAATTAATAGCTTTTAAATGTTCTGCTGCCGCAATTGCTTTCGGCTTATAATGCTTTGCATCTTCTTCTGTATATAATTGTTGCCTTTGTAAATTGCTCCATTCGACATAATCACGGTCAGCAATTGTTATTTTTCCAACACCCGCTCTAACAATCGCTTCAGCATTCGCCGCTCCAAGTGCACCAGCACCAATAACGAGCACGTGCTTCTCTCTTATTTTCCGTTGCCCTTCTTCCCCAACACCAGAAAATAACATTTGTCTTGAATATCGCTCTTTCATTCGACATCCCCCTTTCTTATCCTCCTATATAAGACATTTCAATTTTCGGACGATTTTTCGCACTTTCTTCCGTCCGTTCATCTGAATATCGATCTTTTCTATCCTCCCATACACCTTGTATGGCTTTTAATAAATCATTATCCGAAAGGTTTTCCCTGAGAAGTTTCCTTAAATCCATGCCTTCTGTCGCAAACAAGCAAGTATAAAACTTTCCATCTGCTGAAATTCTTGCTCTCGTACAAGAAGAACAAAATGACTCAGAAACAGAGGTAATAAAACCAACCTCTACATTCGTTCCAACGTATCGATACCGCTTCGCAACTTCACCAAAATAATGAGCTTCAGTCGGCTCAATTGGATATACTCGATGAATTATGTCAATCAATTCTCGTTTCGTAATAACTTGATCAAAATTCCACCCATTCGTACTGCCAACATCCATAAACTCAATAAATCTAAGCGTGATTCCTTGTTCTTTAAAATACGCAGCCACCGGAAGTACTTGATGATCATTCATCCCTTTTTTCACAACCATATTTACCTTCACTTCAAGCCCTACTTCTTTCGCTGCCATAATTCCTTTTAACACTGGCTTCGTATTAATATTCCGGCCATTAATTGTACGGAACACCTCATCATCTATCGCATCCAAACTAACATTTACTCGGTGTAATCCAGCTTCTTTTAACGCCTTCGCTTGTTTCGTTAAATGAATTGCATTTGTCGTTAATCCTATATCTACTAAGCCATCAAGCTTTGCAAGACGTGCGATAAGTTTTGTTAAATCCTTACGGAGCAATGGCTCGCCACCAGTAAGTCTAATTTTCCGTACACCGATGCTAACAAATACTTTTGCTAATCGCTCGATTTCATCAAATGTCAGTAAAAACTCATCTTTCAAAAAAGCATAATCAGGACCAAACACTTCTGCCGGCATACAATACGTACACCGAAAATTACATCGATCAATGACAGAGATGCGCAAATCTTGAAGTGGACGTCCAAAAAAGTCTTTAACCTTCTCCTGCATCGCCACCCTCCCTTTCTGCCAAATTTCTCTCTTTTCATTCTATTATAATATATTTTCGAACTGCGATGTTTTTGCTCAAACAAATAAAAAGCCTTGAAGCATAAAAGCTTCAAGGCTCCCTTTTTTATTAACTTAAGCGAATAATTGTTAATACCGCTCCTGGTGTAGTCGTTGACAATGTCGCAATAGCAATTAAACCAAATAATTGTAAACTTATAGTCGCTCCTGCTGGAATATTTGAAATAACCGTAGCACTAAAAGCAGTTGTAGCTACTGCTGGTGAATTAACAGTTCCAGACAAAGCAGTTCCATTAACAATAATTTGCGAACTTACTAATAGCGAAGCAGTTATATTAATTGTATATGAAATATAGTAATTGCCTGCATTTGCAACTGTAAATACCGTATTAGCACCATTTACCGTAATTCCCGGTCCAATATTTTGGTTATTTGGTAAAGGAACATTTGTCCCCCCTAAAAGAACCGATATAGCTGTTCCAGATGTATTATTAGCAAAAGCATACGTAGCCGTTGTACTAACTCCAGTCGTTCCCGTACTCCCTGTTGACCCGGTGCCTCCTGTTGGTCCCGTACTTCCTGTCGGGCCGGTGCTTCCCGTTGCTCCCGTACTTCCCGTTGGACCGGTGCTTCCTGTGACTCCCGTATTTCCCGTCGGGCCTGTGCTTCCTGTTGCTCCCGTACTTCCCGTTGGGCCGGTGCTTCCCGTTGCTCCCGTACTTCCTGTTGGACCGGTGCTTCCCGTCGGACCCGTCACTCCTGTTGCTCCCGTACTTCCCGTTGGACCTGTGCTTCCTGTGACTCCCGTACTTCCCGTTGCTCCCGTACTTCCCGTTGGACCTGTGCTTCCTGTGACTCCCGTACTTCCCGTTGCTCCTGTACTTCCCGTCGGACCTGTATTTCCGGTTGGACCAGTGTTTCCTGTCACCCCTGTACTTCCCGTTGGACCGGTGCTTCCTGTGACTCCCGTACTTCCCGTTGGGCCGGTGCTTCCCGTTGCTCCCGTACTTCCTGTTGGACCGGTGCTTCCTGTGACTCCCGTATTTCCTGTTGCTCCCGTACTTCCCGTTGGGCCGGTGCTTCCCGTTGCTCCCGTACTTCCCGTTGGACCGGTGCTTCCTGTGACTCCCGTATTTCCCGTCGGGCCCGTCACTCCTGTTGCTCCCGTACTTCCCGTTGGACCAGTGTTCCCTGTCACCCCTGTACTTCCCGTTGGACCGGTGCTTCCTGTGGCTCCCGTACTTCCCGTTGGGCCGGTGCTTCCCGTTGCTCCCGTACTTCCCGTTGGACCTGTATTTCCGGTTGGACCAGTGTTTCCTGTCACCCCTGTACTTCCCGTTGCTCCCGTACTTCCCGTTGGACCGGTGCTTCCTGTGACTCCCGTATTTCCCGTCGGGCCCGTCACTCCTGTTGCTCCCGTACTTCCCGTTGGACCAGTGTTCCCTGTCACCCCTGTACTTCCCGTTGGACCTGTGTTTCCTGTCACTCCTGTGCTTCCCGTTGCTCCTGTATTTCCCGTCGGGCCCGTCACTCCTGTTGCTCCCGTACTTCCCGTTGATCCCGTGTTTCCTGTTGCTCCTGTATTTCCCGTTGATCCCGTATTTCCTGTTGGACCTGTATCTCCCGTTGATCCCGTATTTCCTGTCGGGCCTGTGACTCCTGTTGGACCTGTGTTTCCTGTCACTCCTGTGCTTCCCGTTGACCCTGTATTTCCGGTCGGACCTGTGGCTCCCGTACTTCCCGTTGGGCCCGTATTTCCCGTTGGACCTGTATCTCCCGTCGGACCCGTACTTCCCGTTGCTCCCGTATTTCCCGTTGGACCTGTATCTCCCGTTGGGCCCGTCACTCCTGTGCTTCCCGTTGCTCCTGTATTTCCGGTCGGACCTGTGGCTCCCGTACTTCCGGTTGCTCCCGTGCTTCCCGTTGATCCAGTATTTCCGGTTGGACCTGTATCTCCCGTTGATCCAGTACTTCCTGTTGCACCTGTATCTCCCGTGGCTCCCGTACTTCCCGTTGGACCTGTGCTTCCTGTGACTCCCGTATTTCCTGTGGCTCCCGTACTTCCCGTTGCCCCTGTACTTCCCGTTACTCCCGTACTTCCCGTCGCTCCTGTATTTCCAGTTACTCCCGTACTTCCTGTGGCTCCTGTATTTCCCGTTGCCCCTGTACTTCCCGTCGGACCCGTACTTCCCGTTGCTCCCGTGTTTCCTGTTGCTCCCGTACTTCCCGTCGCTCCTGTATTTCCTGTCGGACCTGTATCTCCCGTTGTTCCAGTACTTCCGGTTGCACCTGTGACTCCTGTTGCTCCCGTGCTTCCCGTTGCTCCCGTACTTCCTGTGGCTCCTGTATTTCCTGTCGGACCCGTGCTTCCCGTTGCTCCTGTATTTCCTGTCGGGCCTGTCACTCCTGTACTTCCCGTTGCTCCTGTATTTCCCGTCGGACCTGTATCTCCCGCTGCACCCGTACTTCCGGTTGGACCTGTACTTCCTGTCGCTCCCGTACTTCCTGTCGCCCCTGTTATCCCTGTCATTCCAGTTGGCACTGGAGGAAAAGTTGGGCCGACAAGATCTGGCGATATTTTAAAATTAGAATTTATCGACGCTTGTATTTTTTGTTTTCCATCATTTTTTCCCACCACTTCCACCCCTCAAAAGCAAACTACAGCTGCAAAATATGTTCTATATAAAAATTCACCCTCCATTTGAATTGTATTTTCTAAAACTGTCTCCAATACTACTTTTAAAACAATTCCTGCTATTTTTATGTAACACAAGTTCTTTTTCTAAATAAAAACTCCCCTATGTCTTAGGGGAGTCCTGCAACTGAATCTGTATTATCTGTATTTGGTGCTGCTTGCGTAGTACTCGACGCATTTGCACTTTGGCCCGTATTCCCTCCTGTTAAAGTACTAGCAGAAATACCTCTCGTATATGTTGTCGTCACAGAATCCCCCGGCTGTAAACAAAGCTTCGTCTCCGTCCCTATTACTGTAACAACATCAATCCAAGTGCAACCCGTTGAACCACTATACGATTTCGAGGCAGTAAACGAAGTATCCCTCAAATTATCACCCGTAAATATATTCCCAGTGTTATTAACGATAATAAACTCTTTTATACGTGCTGGCATACTTACACTCTACCTCTCCTTTACGAACCTAATGTACGTGTACTCGTCGCTAACGGTGGAAGAAATACTGACGTTCTAATCACCGCTTCTGGCTGCCGCTTTCCATTTAAAAAAATAGCCGTACTTGATCCTCCAGCACCGGCATATATTTTTGCCACAGCTAAAGGTGAGATATTATAACAGTCGCCGACATTAACAGCTCCTGTATTATTAATAATTTTTACTTTACGCATGTTAATTCCCATTTCGCCTCCCCCTTTTGTATACTGTATGCAAAAGAAAAAAACTTGAAACAGACTCGTTTCAAGTTTTTAACAATTAACTATTTCGTTTCACCTTCATATTGAAGCATACCGCCAACCATATTCACTGTTTTAAATCCTTGCTCATTTAAATAATGGCATACGTTTTCACTACGCATTCCCGAGCGGCAAATAAAGATATATTCATTCTCTTTCTCAAAGAAATCTACTTTATTTGGAATATCGCCCATTTTAATATGTACAGCTTCTGGGATTTTCCCTGCCGCTACTTCCTCATCTTCCCTTACATCTACTAAAAATAATGTTTCTCCATTTTCTAATCGCTCTTGCACTTCTTCTGTAGTAATCGTTTTTACTTCTGTCATATGTAGTTCCTCCTTATATACAATAGAACCTTCAGTTTCTTCTTTAAACAAACATTTCCCATCAATTTTAGCACGTGAAAGAAGGAACGCAAAGAACGGGGTTTTTATTTCTCAATTTTCTCGCAAAACTTATTCTTTACAAATATAACTAGTGCATTGTATCCTCAATATACTTGTTTGATGAAAGGAGCCAGTTAAAATGACAATTTTTCTTTTCATTATGGGCATCATTTTCTTAGTTTCTGCAGTTATTGCTCTTAGTATGAAAAATAATAAAAAGATAAAATCCCCTCAAGAAATGTCATTCTTATTTCTATTACTTAGTATAGCTTTCTTCGGCTTATCAATCGCTACATATATTTTCCGTCTGCAAATCATGTAAAAAAAGGTGCCTACTACAAACAATGCACCTTTTCCACATCATTTATTTTCTATACAAAACTAGATACTTTCCGGTTTAAAAACTCGTAAACTTTCTTTTCAAATAAATGAACATCTAATGCCCCAGCCATATGCCCATTTATACTTTCTATCTCGTGTACTTCTGCATATTTCCCCTGTTTTTGCAAAATGTCTACCATTTTATAATTATAACGAGGTGGCTGAAGTAAATCTTGCTTGCACGGAATCATGAGTACATTCGCTTCTATATTAGAAAGAGCCTCCTCTAAAGAAGAAAATCCATGCGCTATATCATGCAATAAGACTGCTTTCGCAGTGTACATCCATGAATTTGCATCTACTAAATCTATACTTTTGCATGTCACTTTATTTATCTCTTTCTCAAATGATGTTAATGCAGAAAATTCCTGATAAGGTGCCATTTCTATACTATTACGCGCGAATACCGTTTCATAAAAATGTTCATCAAACGCATTCATAAACATCATTCGACTTGCTAAATGAAGCCCCTTCGTTGGCTGCTCTTCTCCATACTTCCCACCTTTCCAATTTGGATCCAGCTGAATTGCTTCGATCGCATTTTGCGCTACATTGCCCGACGTTATAATTGGATTTTGTGGATTCGTAATAACTCCAATCATTCGCTCTATCATATGAGGATAGTGAACAGCCCATTGTTGTGCAATCATCCCACCTGCCGATGGCCCCATTACAGCGTGTAACCTTGAAATCCCCATATTTTTTATTAACTCATATTGCATACGAGCTACATCAAGAAATGTAAATACAGGGAAATCCATAGCGTATTCTTCTCCTGTTTCTGGATTAATCGATTTTGGTCCAGTAGTAATAACGTATGAGTTTTTCACCTGTACATTACAAAGGTTATCAGTACATATAACAAAATACTTATTTGTATCAATTGCTTTCCCAGGTCCAATTAATCCATCCCACCAACCAGACTCCTCGTCATGCGCTGTATATTTTCCTGCCACATGACTCGTTGCACTAAAATAATGGCAAACCAAAATCGCATTGGATCTTTCTCTATTTAAAGTGCCATATGTCTCATACCCCATTTGAACAGGAATTCCCCTACCATTTTCAAAAATAAACTCTTTTAAAACAAACTTCTCCTTCTTTACAATTTGCATTGACTCGCCTTCTTCCCGTCATATTATGAACTCCTTACTACAGGATTTTTTTCTGCGGAAAGAATTCTCCTTCTTCTTTTCATAAATAAATGAATAATATACAAAATTAGCCACAAAATAGCACTATATTACAAGATTAAAGAGGGAATACATATGATTTGGAATTGGTTACGTAAGAAAAAAAACTCAAATACAGCAGATGCAAAAGAGACAAATGACTCGGAACAACAGCCTAACGAACAAGAGAACAATAACAAAAAGCAGACTAGAAGCATGAAACAGAGTAAATATGAGAATAACCAACAAAAAAATACGGAACAAACTGAGGAGCCTTCTAAGCAAGAGGATTCTTCTCAAAACAAACAACAAGATTCTAAGCAAGACGAACCTTCTCAAAACAAGCAGCAAGATTCTAAGCAAGACGAACCTTCTCAAAACAAGCAGCAAGATTCTAAGCAAGACGAACCTTCTCAAAACAAGCAGCAAGATTCTAAGCAAGACGAGCCTTCTCAAAACAAACAGCAAGATTCTAAGCAAGACGAGCCTTCTCAAAACAAACAGCAAGATTCTAAGCAAGACGAGCCTTCTCAAAACAAACAGCAAGATTCTAAGCAAGACGAACCTTCTCAAAACAAGCAGCAAGATTCTAAGCAAGACGAACCTTCTCAAAACAAGCAGCAAGATTCTAAGCAAGACGAGCCTTCTCAAAACAAACAACAAGATTCTAAGCAAGACGAGCCTTCTCAAAACAAACAGCAAGGTTCTAAGCAAGACGAGCCTTCTCAAAACAAGCAACAAGGTTCTAAGCAAGACAATTCTTCTCAAGATAAGCAGCAAAGCTCTGGAAGTAACAGCATTTATGACTTTAGTAAGCCAAAAAAGGACCGCATCCATTCTCTACAAGACTTAATAACGAAGCTAAAAAAGTCTAGTGATTTTATTAATTACCATACATCTGACGATGAAACGATGCCTTACTGGATTTCTTACTATCGCCCTTCACTTGATGGGGAGAAATTACAAAAATATTTAATGCCTACTCTTTTAGAACGACCATGCGCTTCACTAGAAGAGCTGAAAGAACATATTCCGATGAGTGGTATTACAATTACGAACGACTTACAAAAAATTGAGGACATGGTTTTAAAGGGACATGCGATTATTCAATTGAACCAACAAGATCAAAAATGTATGCTTGCAAACATTGCAATTGATAATTATCGTGCACCAACTCCTCCATTAAACGAATCAACCGTTATCGGGCCACAAGAAGGATTCGTAGAAGATATTGATACGAATATTAATTTAGTACGAAAACGCCTTCCTGTTTTAGATTTACACACAAAAGAAATGATTATCGGTGAGTTTTCAAAAACAAAAGTTATCATGATGTATTTAGACAACCTAGCTGAAAAAGATAATGTAGATTTTCTAGAGGAATCATTACGCGCTCTTGAATATGATCAAATTAATGATAGTGCTTATATACAAGAATTAATGGGTGAAAAGTCAATTTTCCCTCTCTATATAAATACAGAACGCACTGATAGAGTCACAAAAGCACTTATTGATGGGAAAATAGCTATTTTTGTTGATGGTTCTCCGAGTGTCCTATTAACACCTGTATCATATTTCGATTTTTTCATTTCGCCAGAAGACTATAACGTTTCTTGGCTGTACGCTACATTCTCAAGGATTTTAAGATTGATCGCTGTTCTATTCTCAATTTGTGCTACACCATTATACGTTGCAGTTTTAAATTATCATTATGAACTCATTCCAAGTGATTTACTTGAAACTTTGATTTTATCAAGGGCACAAGTACCGTTTCCCCCTTTAATTGAAGCACTCTTTTTAGAGCTTGCAATTGATTTATTAAGAGAAGCTGGGGCAAGGTTACCGATGAAAGTCGGACAAACACTCGGTATTGTAGGCGGTATCGTAATCGGGCAAGCGTCCGTGCAAGCTGGTTTAACGAGTAATATTTTATTAATTATCGTTGCCTTATCAGCGTTAGCTTCCTTTATTACGCCCATTTATAAAATGGGAAACGCCGTTCGTTTACTACGTTTCCCATTTCTCGCATTTGCAGAAATAGGTGGTCTATTTGGTATCTCTCTTGGATTTATCTTTTTATTTACCCATTTGTTTAGACTTACTTCTTTACGTAAGCCGTACGCTCTCTTTTATCCAACGAGACAACAATCCTTTAAAGATTCTTGGATTCGTTTTCCATTAACAATGATTGATACACGAGATGTTCAAGCAAGACCGCAACACGTAAAGAAAGCAACTAATGGAATTTCTACGAAACATACGTCAGATTTTGATGATTAAGAAATGAGGTGCATCGATGAGTAAAATTAAAGCAGAACACCAAATATCACCCGTCTTCGTTTTCTTTTTAGTTCACGGTGCACAATTCGGTGCCGGCGTCCTTGGGTTTGCCCGTATTATTGCTAAGGCTGCTGGATATGACGGTTGGATAGGAGTTCTCATCACAGGGATCATCATTCATATTCTCCTATGGATGATGTATTTCTTGTTAAAAGAAACAAATGGAAATTTAATTGATTTACAGCGACAAACGTTTGGAAAATGGCTAGGAAACGGCATTAATCTCATCTTTATAGCCTATTTTTTAACCGTCAGCATTTCTGTCATTCGAACATACGTTGAAATTATTCAAGTGTGGATGTTTCCTACCGCTTCAACTTGGATGTTAACACTCTTTTTATGCTTAGTTAGCTATTACATTATTTCTTCTGGATTTCGTGTAATTACTGGTATTTGCGTCATCTCTGTTGGTGGTACATTGGGATATTTATTTCTTAGCCTATTCGTTTTGAAATACTCACATTGGCCTAATTTACTACCTATTTTCACACATTCTTTTTCAGATATTTTAAAAGCCGCCCAGCTGTCAATCTACAGTATGACAGGGTTTGAGATTTATCTTATGATTTATCCATTTGTGAAAAATCCTAAGCAATCTCATAAATTCGCTCAATACGGAGCACTATTTTCAAACCTTCTATATTTATTTAGTACACTTTTAGCTTTTTCGTTTTTTAGTGAAAAACAATTATCAAAAACAATATGGTCACAACTTTCCATGACCCAAGTAATCCAACTTCCTTTCATAGAAAGGCTAGAGTACATTGCAATCTCAGCTTACGCTCTCGTTATTGTTACAAGCTTCATTCTTCCTTTATGGGCTGCGACAAGAGGAACACACGAAGTATTTCGTGTAAAACAAAGAGGTGTTTTAATTACTTTTTTGCTCATTACCCTCATTGTTTCAGAGCTTTTAACGAACAGACATGATATTAATAATTTTATTAGTAATGCATCAAAAGTTAGTTTTTGGCTTATTTACATATACATCCCAATTCTATTTATTATTGTGTGGGTGAAAAGAAAATGGAAAAAATCAAAAGAAAATTAATTCTTCTTTCTTGTATTAGCATCTTCAGTCTAACTGGTTGCTTACAAAAAAATATTATCGATGATGTCAACCTAATTCAAGGGACTGTTTTTGATACAGCAAAAGATAATAAAGTAAAAGTCACATTCGTTTGTCCTATACAGAAAAAAGGTAATAAAGTTCAAGTCTTTGAAGGAGTAGGAAACGCAGTAAAACAAGTAAAAGCAGACACATCTTTAGAGTCTTCTCAACCATTTGCCAGCGGACAAATGCGTGTTGCTCTATTTACTACAAGAATTGCTAAAAAAGGATTATCTACTTCCTTTGACACATTAATTCGAGATGTGAACATCGGGAACTCAATGTATGTCGGTCTATTAGAAGGAACTGGGATGGACTTACTAAAAGGTAAATATACAACATCATCTAACGTTGCCATTTATATAAAGAAAATGTTAGACCATAATATGCAAACAGGCCCTTTACCTACTGACAATCTACATCTAGGAGCCTATCGATATTATCGTGAAGGCCAAGATTCCTATTTACCAATTCTCAAAAAAGATAAAGATAAAATAAAAATTACTGGCATCGGCCTTTTAAAAGGAGATAAATATATTGGCAAAATTAATTATCATGATATGTTTGCCTTTAAAGGCTTATTGGAAAAACACCGATTAGATTCACATGAATTTAAAGCAAACTCTGGATACACAATCATTAATAACATTCGATCCGTCCCAACTTACCAAGTAAATATAGAAAACGGGAAACCATCATTTTTCATACACGTCAAACTAGAAGCGCGTATTCAAGAACTATCTAAACAGTTCAACTTAGACAATAAAAAGAATACACAAAAAATAGAAAAATCGGTTGAAAAACAATTAGATGCAACAGCTAACAAACTAATTAAACAGTTTAAATCTTTAAATGTGGATCCGCTCGGCCTTGGTGCAAGATATAAAGAACATTATCGCTCATTCAAATTAGAAGAGTGGCGAAAAATGTATAAAGATGTTCCAATTAAAGTGAAATACACTGTCAACATTACAAATTCTGGTGTAATTGAATGATAATGATTGAACTCCTCTCTCCAGCATGATACAACGGAGAGAGGAGTTTTTTATTACCAAATATAGATAGAAAAGATATTCACGGGGGAGCTTATGTCTAAAAAATTAGTAAAACCTATTTTAAATGGTATTTTATTTCTCGGCGTCTTTTTATTTGCTCATACATACTTAAAAAATGTTTCTTTCACACGTTATTTACTTGTAGTTATACCAATGCTACTCATCGGAATATTTGGCATCGATCTTATTTTATCCGTTTTAATTAAGAAAGAAGAATAACGAGCGAACATCTTATTTCTCATAAGATGTTCTTTTTATTTAATAACTACCTTATGTTACAATAAAGTGAAACTTTAATCAGTGGGGATTTTGTCCATTCCCCACTGATTATTAGCCTTGACCAATCGGGCTTTTACGGGCAGTTATCTCCCACCTCGCTTCCTCGCATTTGCGACTTTTGAGGTGGGAGTCTTACTGCCCGTTAATGCGGGATAAAATTCGGCATAACGTAAGAAAGGATGAAACAACATGACAAACGAAAAAGGTTTAGATAAAGGATACGAACTTGTTGCAAAAATGCATGAAGAATTCGGACATCCTGTGACAAGTACTCCAACAAAACTAACAGAAGAGCGTGCAAAAATTCGTGCTAGCTTTATGCAAGAAGAGCTAGAAGAATTTCTAGAAGCCACAACTGTTGAAGATCAATATGATGCACTTATTGACCTTATTTACTTTGCATTCGGAACGTTTGCAGAAATGGGCGTACGTCCAGATAAAGGATTCGAAATTGTAAACAATGCTAACATGGCAAAACTATTCCCTGATGGAAAGCCTCGATTCCGCGAGGGCGACGGCAAAATTATGAAACCAGAAGGATGGCAAGCACCGGAACCACAACTTCGTGCGGAAATTGAACGCCAACGTCAAGAGGCGGAAAAAAACTGCTAGGATCTCCTAGCAGTTTTTTATTATGTCTTTTTTCCTTTGGCCTATTAATGACCCACGTGTCCCGCGTGTCCAGCTGCTCCTGCAGTACCAGCTGCTGCTCCTGCTGCCGTTCCTGCTCCAATTCCACCTGCCCAAGGCTGTTGTTGCTGCTGATACTGTTGGTATTGTTGTTGACCTTGATGTTGTTGTTGACCTTGATGTTGGTGTTGGCCTTGGTGATGGTGTTGACCTTGGTGATGGTGTTGACCTTGGTGATGATGTTGACCCTGGTGATGATGTTGACCCTGGTGATGATGTTGGCCTTGGTGATGGTGTTGACCTTGATGAGTTTGATAAAGGACAGCCTGCGGGTGAATTTGATGATGACCTTGGTGATGTACTTGTTGCTGATGGTGGCCTTGGTGATGATGTTGACCGTGGTGGTGCTGTTGACCGTGGTGATGATGTTGACCGTGGTGATGATGTTGACCGTGGTGATGATGTTGACCGTGGTGACCATGATGAGTTTGATGAGTTTGATAAAGAACAGCCTGCGGATGAATTTGGTGGTGGCCTTGGTGATGTACTTGTTGTTGATGACCATGGTGCTGTTGATGATGGCCATGATGTTGATGATGACCGTGGTGCATATGATGACCGTGATGCTGTTGATGGCCATGATGTTGATGATGACCGTGGTGCACATGATGACCGTGAACACCTTGAGGAACGCCGCCGACACCAGCTACAACACCGACGCCAGTTGTTACAGGAAATCCTGTTTGTACGCCTCCCACAACAGATGGAAATGTAGTTGGCATACCTACAGGTACTCCTCCTTGTGCTCCTCCTACGAAAGATGGAAATGTAGTTGGCATGCCTACAGGCACTCCTCCTTGTGCTCCTCCTACCAATGTCGGAATTCCTGTCTGTGCTCCAGCCACTGACGTCGGAAATCCTCCAGCTGCTCCTCCCATCCAACTTGGGATTCCACCATATCCGTGTTGACCATCTCCTCCCATCCAACTTGGGATTCCGCCATATCCGTGTTGACCATCTCCGCCCATGAACATCATTTGTCCATAACTATCCGATCCACCTCCGAAGAAACTATGTGGTGCATTATTGTCCATCCCTTTCATTCCTTTCACCTCTTCTGCTCAATTTAACCTACCTTTTTTATCATATTTCCTATAGAAGAATAGGTGTTTGTCTATATGGGAATTCCGCACCTTTTTCTTCGTTCTTCATTCATGATAAACTAAATTAACTGATTATTTTTTTCAAAGGAGGCGTTTTCGTTGGAGAACGTAGCAAAAGCTTCAATTGATGATTTAGATTCAATCTTACATATAGATGTCGCTGTAATCGGAGACGATAGTAGACGAAATTATATTAAACATGCTATCGATGAAGGAAACTGCATAATTGCAAAAGAGGACAATTCCATTTCTGGTTTTCTAACATACGATACAAATTTCTTTGGTTCTACTTTCCTCTCATTAATCATTGTTTCGCCAACGAAAAGAAGACAAGGTCATGCAAGCTCATTAATCTCATATATGTTAAGGCATTTTCCTACTCAAAAAATATTTTCTTCAACGAACGAATCGAATACAAATATGCAAAAAGTTTTTAAAGCGAATGGATTTATGCGTAGTGGAATGATCGAAAACTTAGATGAAGGTGATCCTGAGATTATTTTTCACATAAAAAAGCTCAGAGCATAAACGCTCTGAGCTTTTATTAATAATTAATTAGTTTGCAACAACGTTAACAAGTTTACCAGGAACGACAATTACTTTACGAACTGTTTTTCCTTCAATTTGTTCTTTGATTTCCTCAAGTGCAAGTTGTTCCATTTCTTCTTTTGATGCGTCTTTACTCATTGTTAATTTTGCACGAACTTTGCCCATGATTTGAACAACGATTTCAACTTCATCTTCTACAAGTTTAGACTCATCAAATGTTGGCCAGCTTGCATATGTGATTGTTTCATTGTATCCAAGCTTGCTCCAAAGTTCTTCCCCGATATGAGGTGCAACTGGTGCAATCATTTTCACGAAACCTTCTACATATTCTTTCGGAAGTGTCTCAGCTTTGTATGCATCGTTGATGAATACCATCATTTGAGAAATCGCTGTGTTGAAGCGAAGCTCTGCATAGTCTTCTGTTACTTTCTTCACTGTTTGGTGGTAAGCTTTTTCAAGCTCTTTATTTGGTGCATCAGTGATTTTCTCACTTAATTCACCATTATCTTGAATGAATAGGCGCCATACACGGTCTAGGAAACGACGAGCTCCGTCAAGACCATTTTCAGACCAAGCGATTGAAGCATCTAATGGTCCCATGAACATTTCGTATAGACGAAGTGTATCTGCACCGTGGCTTGCTACAATATCATCAGGATTTACAACGTTACCTTTTGATTTACTCATTTTCTCGTTATTTTCACCTAAGATCATACCTTGGTTGAACAATTGTTGGAACGGTTCTTTCGTTGGAACTACACCGATATCATATAATACTTTATGCCAGAAACGAGCATACAGTAAGTGAAGTACAGCGTGCTCTGCTCCGCCGATATAAATATCAACTGGAAGCCATTGTTTTACTTTTTCAGGATCTACAAGTGCTTCGTTATTGTTTGGATCGATGTAGCGTAGGTAGTACCAGCAACTACCAGCCCATTGTGGCATTGTATTTGTTTCACGACGACCTTTTTTACCAGTTTCAGGATCAACAACATTTACCCACTCTTCAATATTTGCAAGTGGTGATTCACCTGTACCTGAAGGACGGATGTTTTCTGTTTTCGGAAGAACTAATGGTAATTCTTCTTCTTTCACAGCTGTCATTGTGCCATCTTCCCAATGGATTACTGGAATTGGCTCACCCCAGTAACGTTGACGGCTAAATAACCAGTCACGTAGACGGTACGTTACTTTTTGATTTCCTGCACTTGTTACTTCAAGCCATTCAATCATTTTCACAATTGCTTCTTCTTTATTTAATCCATCAAGGAATGCTGAGTTTACGTGTGCACCATCACCTGTGTACACTTCTTTCGTAATGTCTCCGCCTTTTACAACTTCCTTCATTGGAAGATTGAATACTGATGCGAATTCATAGTCACGCTCATCGTGAGCTGGAACTGCCATTACAGCACCTGTTCCATAAGTTGCAAGAACATAATCAGCGATCCAGATTGGTAATTTCTCACCATTTACTGGGTTAACTGCGTAAGCACCAGTGAATACACCAGTTTTCTCTTTCGCAAGTTCTGTACGCTCTAGATCACTCTTCATTTTTACAGAATTAATGTAAGCTTCTACAGCTTCTTTTTGTTCTGCAGTTGTAATTTCAGCAACAAGCGCATGCTCTGGAGCAAGTACACAGTATGTTGCACCAAATAGTGTATCAGGACGCGTTGTGAAAACTGTGAATTTCTCATCTGTACCATCGATGTTGAAGTGTACTTCTGCACCTTCAGAACGACCGATCCAGTTACGTTGCATGTCTTTTAAGCTTTCTGGCCAATCAAGCTCATCTAGATCTTCTAATAGACGATCTCCGTAAGCTGTAATTTTTAACATCCACTGTCTCATCGGACGACGCTCAACTGGATGTCCACCACGCTCACTCTTACCGTCAATTATTTCTTCATTCGCAAGTACTGTACCAAGTGCTGGGCACCAGTTTACAGGTACTTCATCAACGTAAGCTAAACCTTTTTCAAATAGTTTTAGGAAGATCCATTGTGTCCACTTGTAGTAGGTTGGATCTGTTGTATTTACTTCACGATCCCAATCGTAAGAGAAACCTAATGCTTTAATTTGATTACGGAACGTATTAATATTAAGCTCTGTAAATTCTGCTGGGCTGTTTCCAGTATCAAGTGCATATTGCTCTGCTGGAAGACCGAATGCATCCCATCCCATTGGATGAAGAACGTTATACCCTTGCATACGCTTCATACGAGATAAAATATCTGTCGCTGTATATCCTTCTGGATGCCCTACGTGTAAGCCTGCACCTGATGGATATGGGAACATATCTAGTGCATAAAATTTTGGTTTTTCCGTCTCATCTGGCGTACGGAATGTTTTATTCTCCTCCCAATGACCTTGCCACTTCTTCTCAATTTCTTGATGATTAAAGCTCATGAGATACCCTCCTTGAAATTCCATTTATTTTCACCGCCCAAAATACAAAAAACCTCTCATCCCTAGAAAGGGACGAGAGGTTATAGATTCCCGCGGTACCACCCTAAATTAATGTAATAAATACATTCGCTTAGATCCGTAACGTGGATTAACGGCAATTGCTACTAATGATTTCACAACTGCAACTCAAAGGCGAGTTCATAACGAAACGTGGATTGACTTGCACCGACCGTCAACTCTCTAAACCAGCTTCTATTACTACTACTCCTTCTCACTGTTATTACAAATATGAGTTAATTAAATATATTCTAAAACATGTTGCATGTTCCGTCAAACTAAACTGCAATTTTTTCTTCAACTGTTTCTTCTACTTTTACTCGTCTATCATAAATACTCGTTGCAATAAGTGCTACTACAAGCATTACCATGATCGCAATAAACAATACTTCCATATTGTATAAGTCAACAATCGCTCCGCCAACGACCGGTCCGAACATTTTCCCTACAGTCGCTGCGCTATTTACAACGCCTTGATAAAATCCTAACTTATCTTTCGGCGCAAGTATATTTGCAATGGTCGGAATTGCCGGCCATACGAATAATTCACCAATTGTTAATGTCACCATCGCAACGAGAAACATCGTAAATTGCTGCGCTTGACTTAAAACAATAAACGACGCCGCAAAAATGATAATTCCAATCATAATTTGTTGCTTTAAAGAACGCTTCATCCAGCGAATTAGCATACTAACGAGCGGCTGCGCACAAACAATCATCGCTCCGTTTATCGTCCATAATAAACTATAGTGACGAAGGCTAATATTTAATTCTTGCATATGCGTTGCAATTGCACCTTGCCACTGTACGTATGTAACCCAGCATAAAGCATATGCTACACACACAATAAGAAGTGCTTTGAATCCAGGTGTAAGCGTCCACCCTTTTTTCGTTTCGATTTCCTTTTGCACTCCTGACTCTTTTTTATCTTCCATACCACGGAATCCAATAAAAGCAATTAAGAAGAAAACAAAGTATAAAATAAAGTTCGCTAAGAAAATATAATCAAAACGATACGATGCAACTAAACCACCACATGCCGTTCCAATTGCAATACCGACGTTTTGTCCAACATACATCGCATTAAACGCTCGTCTTCCGCCTTCTGGCCAAACCGTACCAACCATCGCATACATCGATGGGAAGACCATTCCAGAACCGAAGCCGATTAATGCTAGCCACACAACATATAACGGCCATCCGTGGAAGAACACAAGACCTAAAATTGATACGAGTGTAATGACAATCCCTACTAAAATTGATTTATAACCGCCCCATTTATCAAATAAAACACCGCCGAGCAAGTTTCCGATTACACCAGTAAGCGAGTTGATCATTAATACCATTCCGGCTACTGATAAAGATTTCCCTAAACTATCATGTAAGTAAATTGTATTAAAAGGCCATAAAAAAGAAGCACCCGTGACATTAATAATCATCCCAGCTACTAATAGCCATACTTTCCTTGGCATAGTCTCCCCTCCTATTCTCTTTTTTTCGTTCATATATATAACAGTAAAATTGTAGTCGTTTTTAAATAGGAAGGCAACTGATTAATAGTTGATGAAATTCAGATAATAGCACAAATACGATTAGAATTTATTCTAATCCTATTTGTAACATTTTAATCTATAAATAATGGAATCGTTCCCTTATAGAGTTACCCGACTTCCTTTTTACTTTTTGCACGTTCTTTAGCACTCCATTTAAATATTTTGTCTAGTAAGGAATATATTCTCCCAGACTCCTTCGTTAATAAAGGACCTAACGATGCCAATATTAAAACGTATAGAGCTGAGAATGGTTTAATCGTTGCCATTAAGCCGCCCGCAATTCCAATATTCGCGACAATAATGGAGAATTCACCTCGTGATACAAGCGTTAATCCGATATTCGTAGATGCCTTATGTGATAACCCTGCTTTACGTCCCGCAGCCATTCCAGCGATAAAATTACCGATGAGAGTAATGAAAACTGCTCCTAATGCCAACCATACTGCTCCTCCAAGCGAAAACGGATCTATACTTAAACCGAAGCTGAAGAAAAATATAGCTCCAAAGAAATCACGAAACGGGACGACGAGATGCTCGATTCGATCACTATGCTCTGTTTCTGAAAAGACGAGTCCTAACAATAAAGCCCCAATCGCCTCAGCAACATGAATCGTTTCTGAAAAACCAGCCACAAAGAATAAAATAGCGAATATCACGATAATAAAAATTTCATTAGACGAAATATCTAATACTTTATTTAGGAACGGCGTAGCTTTTCGAGCGATTATAAAGAATAGTAACATATACCCTACTGCGATTAAAACAGATGTAAGAGCACCTACAAATGACGTTGCACCTCCGAGTACTAATCCTGAAACAACTGACAAATATACAGCTAAAAAGATATCATCAAACATAATGATTCCTAAAATTAGCTCAGTCTCTTTATTACCAGATCTTCTTAAATCAACAATTACTTTTGCAACAATTGCACTCGAGGAAATTGTTATGATCCCTGCAATAATTAATGTTTCTAATAAGGGGAAACCCATTATATATCCATAAAGCAAACCTAATATGAAATTAAGCGATATATGAACACTTCCCCCAAAAGCAATCGACTTTCCTGATTTAATTAATTTCTTTATTGAGAATTCTAAACCTAAATAGAATAGGAGGAATATGACGCCAACACGGCCGAGGAAGGAAATAACTTCTCCGCTTTCAATAAACCTTAAATCGATAAGCCCTAAATCTGGGGCATGAGGCCCCACTAGCATACCGAGTATAATGAGAAACGGAATAATCGAGAACTTTAACTTTGCAGCGAGGATTGCTGCAAAAGCTACTAATACTAACGCAGTTCCAACTTCAAAGACTAAAGTATCCATCGGTTATGAGTCACCTCCCGCTGAAAGCAACTCATTAATAATTCTCTTCACTTCATGTCTTTCACCCGATAATACGAGCATATCGCCAGCTTCAATGATAGAATCTGGACCTGGATTGAAAAATTTCTTCATATTCTTTTTCAAAATAGCAATGATTGTTACGTTATATGTTTTTCTAACACTTAAACTACCAATTGTTTTCTGAACCACTGGTGCGTTATTTTCTATTTTAAACCACTCAATTGATAATCCTTCAAAAGCCATCTCAATCGTGTCTAACGCTTGTGGCCTATAGACCATCCCGCCTAATATAGCCGCAATTTGCCTCGCTTCAGAATCGCGAAGAGAAATGCTTGAAATACTCTCATCATGATCGGCATCAAAATGATACATTTCCCTTCTTCCATCATCGTGAATAACAATAACCATTTTTTCATTACCTTTTGTTATCACTTCAAATTTACATCCAATGCCTGGTAGTTCACTCTCTCTAATGTTCATATTCCCGCCTCCTAATTTTTTTAGTTACGGCTCTTTCCTTTTACAAATCTACATCAATCTCTGTTTTAAACTTTTCATCTTTTGATATCCCTAAATACTTGAGCGTTTCTGATGGGGTCGCGTGATGAAAATGTTTTTGCAACAGCGCAATCGCTATTCCTCTTTTGTACGCGTGAAACCCAAATGTTTTTCTCATTGAGTTCGTTCCAATCTTTCCAAGAATTCCAACTGCTTCCGCAGCGTTATGAATCACACGATAAGCTTGTTGACGCGTAATTGAATTTGTCGTTTTATTAGATTGAAATACGTAGTTTTCTCTTTTAACGTCAATAGATTGTACGTACTCTAAAAGCGCTTCTTTTATTTTTGTATTTAAATAAATATCTTGTTTAAACTTTTCATCTTTCACAGGAAGAGAATAAAACTCTTTAACGGTTCCATCTTCATTTAATACATCTTCAAATTTAATACTCAGTAGTTCAGTAATTTTTAAACCTGTGTTAATTCCAATAACAAATAAAAGATAATCTCGCTGTGAATGCTCTTTTAAATATTTTTTCATAGCCTCAATTTGGCTTATATTTTTTAATGCCTCTACAACTTCCATACATGTATTCTCCTCATCTTATGAACGGTAATTTTCTCATCATGTTGTCCATTTTACCTTATCATGCTATGGGAATTCCATGTATTATCCATTTCCTTTTAAATTTTTTACGCTATACAATTGGAGCGATATACTTTAATGCACCTAAAAATTCTGGATATTTATGATTTGGAAACTTACTATTGTAAAAATACGTTGCGGTTAGAAAAATAACGAGGGATAAAAATGAAAATAGTAAAACTTCTTTGGACCTTAGCGCTATACCTATAACTTCAAATAAAGATCCATCTTCTTTCTTCAAGTTAGATTCCTCCTTTCAGTTCCTGCTACTTTATACATTTAGTTTATGTTACTTAATTATATTCTATAACATAATTAAGTAACATATCAACGTTTTTTTATTATTTTTTTCTGAAAATAACAAAAATACCGAGCGCCCTATGCTCGGTATTTTTGTTATTAGTCCTCTTTTGGAAGAACAATTCCTTTATATAATTGAACTGTAATGAAGTAGTAAATCGCATAAATGACTACGAAAATTACAATCGGTACCCAAATACGGAAATACGGATCAACTAAAATGAAACCGAAAATATTCATACCAACTAATACGTGAGCAATACCCACAATTGCCGGGAATAGGAATACTAAGAATAACTCTTTATAAATAGATTTTGTTAATAATTCACGGCGCACACCGATTTTACGAAGCATTTGATAACGCGTAATATCTTTTGATGCACCAGACAGAATTTTAAACATTAAGCAACTTGCCATCATCGCTAAGAAAGCAATTCCAAGGAAGAAGCCCATAAATACTGTTCCACTCGCAACGCCGTAAAACATATCATAAGATTGATATTTACTGTTCATTCTTTCAGCTGTTACATTTTTATATTTATCTAGTTGCAACTCGTCAAGTTTTTTCCATTCTTTTGTATATGTTAAGAAATCATCTGTTTTTCCGATAAATGCTATACCTTCTTTACCATTTATCCCATCGTACATTTTTTGATCTACAATTTTAATTGCATGATCTTCGTATATATAATATGGCTGGATTGTACTAAAAGCATCAACCCATTCTCCTGGAAGTTCTTTAGCTTTCGCATCTTTTTCATTCATTTCTCTAGAAACTGCACCTACTGGTAGTTCCTCTGAAACTTTTTTCGTATTTACTAAATCCTTCATCGATTCCATATTTGCCATATCTTTTACTAAAGGACGATTGTTCTCTAAATCTTCTTTTACATAGTAAACGTATTTATCGTCAACTTTGTAACGATATTCATTTTTCTCTTTAAATGGAATACCATCTAAAATTTTCTTTTCTTCAGCTGTAGGATTATGAACAACTGAATCATATATTACTAAACCATCGACCATTTTTATAACGTTATTTTTAAACGCCATACCACCTGAAATTGCACCAGCTCCAAGAGCAACTAACATTGCTACTGTCGCAAGCACTTTCGTTAAACTATTAATACGGAAGTTTAATTGTGCAAAAGTAAAAGCGTTAAGCCCTTTTTCGCTTCGTTTTTTATTACTTTTTAACTTTTTAATAATAACCGGAAGAAGCGATCCAAATAGCATGTAAGTACCAGCTGTTGTTGTAATTAATGCAATAAGGATTCCCATTTCTCTTAGTTTGTCCATATAAATCATTGATGCATAGCCAATGCCTAATAAAATAACCGCAAGGAATGCAACTAAACCTGTCATTTTTCCTTTTACTGCAACACGTTCTGTTTGTGCATCTGCATGTACAAGTTGTAATACAGAAATGCGTGATAACTTAATACTGTTCATAATTGCTGATAATACAAATAGTGCAAAGAAGAAGATGCAAGTAACAGTCATAGATGGCAGATAAAATGCTTTATAGCCTTCACCCGCAAATTCGAGTTGTTTCATTAATAACTGACCGATACCTTCTGCAAGTCCTACACCAACTGTAAGTCCAATCGCAAGAGACGCAGCACCTAATACGACTGTTTCAATAAACATAAGTAATGTAACTTTATGCTTTTTTGCTCCTAACATCATATACATACCAAACTCTTTTTGACGAAGAGATAATAAGAAAGAGTTCGCATATAAAATATAGAAGAAGGTTATTATTGCTAATAAAAATGAACCTGCTTGGAATACAAATCCGATAGACTTAATCACTGAATTAGATTCAATAAATGCTTTATTCAGCGCTAACGTTTGGAACATATAAAAAATTGAAATCGACATGACAAGACCGACAAGTAAGACGATATAATCTTTCAGCTTACTTTTTAGCCCTGACATGGAAAGTTTGAATAACATGCCAAAGTCTCCTTTCTTACGCTTTTTGTGTGCCTAAGTCTGCAAGCACATCTAAAATTTCTTTATAAAACTCTTCACGTGTACCACCGCGATGAATTTCTTTATATAGCTCACCATCTTGAATGAATAAAATACGCTGACAGTAACTTGCACTATATGGATCATGCGTAACCATCATAATAGATACGCCTTGTTCTTCATTTAAGTTTGTCATCGCATCAAGTAAACTTGCTGCATTTTTAGAATCAAGAGCTCCTGTTGGCTCGTCCCCTAAAATAATTGCAGGCTCATGCACAAGTGCACGCGCTGCTGCCGAACGCTGTTTCTGTCCTCCAGATACTTCAGTTGGATACTTTTGAAGTATTTCTGAAATTCCTAACATATCCGCTACTTTCTCTACTTTCGGACCAATATTACGTGATGGGACACCTTGAAGTGAAAGTGGAAGTGCAATGTTCTCATAAATAGATAAGTTCTCTAATAAGTTGAAGTCTTGGAAGATGAATCCTAACTTTTGTGAGCGGAAATCAGAAAGCTCACCTTGCTTCATTTTCGTAATATCCGTTCCTGCAATTTCAACAACGCCACCTGTCGCCTTATCAAGCGTTGAAATTACATTTAACAATGTCGTTTTACCAGAACCAGAAGGTCCCATAATGCCAACAAACTCACCCTCTTGAATTGAGAATGAAACACCTTTTAACGCGTGTGATTGGTTCTCACCTTTTTTACCGTACACTTTTTGAACGTTTTTCACGTCTACAACTGGTTTCGTCATATATATCCTCCTACACTTGTTTTTCCATTACCTATTTTGCGCCTTTTAGAGGTGAACTGCTATTTGTTAACATTACATTTACCTTACACTTTTGTAATATAAAAAAGGTGCGCTTGTAAGGTAAGCTTTTTCATTTTAAATAAATTCACTTCCTTCATTGATAAATGAAATTTTATCGGCTATGCGACAAGGAATATCGACTTACCGACAAAAGATGACAATAAAAAATGGGCTGTTCCGTTTATGGAACAGCCCTTTCTATCTTTATTTCTTTAAAGGTGTTACCGTCCAATACGTAATAACACGCCAAATCCATTCTAGTGGACCCATTTTAAAGATTTTCATCCAAATTACGCTAAACACAATTTGAATTGCGTAAATTGCAATACATACGTATAACGTCTGCATGTACGTTAAGTTTCCTGCAAAGTTAAATACACTTCCTGCAATTAAAATCATTGCAGTTTGTCCGATATAATTTGTTAAAGCCATACGACCGTAGTATTTCAGTGGCGCTAACAATATTTGAACTGATTTTAATTGAAGTAGTAAAATTAATGCTCCAACATAGAAAGCTGAAATGATTGGTCCAACTGTAACACCAATTTTTAAGAACTGCATTGCGGCATCAACTGTCCCATCCTCATTCTCAAGTATCATATTTATAAATGGCTCAGCAGGAACATGCCCATATTGATACCATACAGCTACCACACTTAAAACAAACATAACGCCTGTAAAAATAGCAACTTGTTTTATTTTCGTTGAAAGATTTTCAAATACACGATATTGTCCTGCAGCAAGACCTAATAAAATTAAACCTAGCGGTAAAAATTCTTTCGCAGCAAGTACACTAAAGGTAATTGTCAAAATAAGACCGATTACTAAGTTCACTTCTTTTTTCGCTTTATAAAACGGTAAAACGATTAACCCGTAAATTGCATATAGCGTTAACGCTTCTCCGGGTTGAAACATTTGATGAATGTAGCCAAAAATAAATAGCGCAACTACACGGCGTAAAAATAAAACATAGCCATTTTTCCCTTTTGCAATCGCTCTTGAAATAAAGATATAGAATCCTACTCCAAATAAGAAGGAAAAGATTGAGAAGAAACGACCTTCTACAAATAAGTATAGAAATCTTTGATAACTCGCATCCACTGTATTAGGATCTGGAATTTTAATATTAAGTAGTGCAAGAATATTTACTAAAATAATCCCCAGTAATGCGAAGCCACGAATGTAATCTAACTCATCAATTCGTTTGTTTGTAATATTGTTCCCCATAATGCAACTCCTTGTCCTAAATTAAATCCTCCCTTACTTTACTGGAAAAGTAAGCTTACAACTATCGACAAACCTTACAGAAATCTTACATTATTGTTATATAGTAAAATATAAAATCAGTGTGGAAGCAGTCCATCTCGCACTAATCGAACGTTTGCAGAGCAAAATAAAACCAGGTCATATTGCGACCTGGTTTACTCTGATTGCTTCGATTTTTGAGGTTGTCCTTTTTTACTATTACGCTGTTTCACTTGAACAACCGGATCAAGTTCATTTGAAAATTCAGCGTTATGTCCATTTTGTGTTTTTTGCTCTGGATTATTTTGATCTGAACGTTTCGCCATTACATTCACTCCTTATTAGTGCGGTGTAATAATCATTTGATGTTGCAGTTGGCGAATTGCCATACGTGCTCTATTTAACTGCTCACGTTGCTCATCATTCGCATGTTGTTGCATCGTTTGTAAATCATTATATGCTTGCTCTAATTGCAACTGCGCATCTGAATACTCCATCGTATTGTAATGCTCTTGTCTCGTGCCAAGGTCTAATTGTTCTTTCGCATATTCCACCGCTTGTTCCGCTTGTGTAATATACGATTCAAGTGATTGACGCTCTGCCATAATTGTCCCTCCTTGCTTCAATTCCCCTTTAGTGTGTCCCTTCCATATGAACCTTATGAGTATGTTATAATGGATTTTGTTTCATTTTGACTCGTCTTAGGAGGGAAAGTAATGAAGGTTCAAAACCCTTTTCCATATACAAACGACAATAAACGTTATCATACATGGAATTATCACTTACGAAATGAATTTGGTGAAAAAATCTTTAAAGTTTCATTAGATGCTGGCTTTGATTGCCCGAACCGTGACGGTACAGTTGCTTACGGCGGCTGCACGTTTTGTAGTGCTGCTGGATCTGGTGACTTCGCTGGCGATCGCCGCGATGATGTTATAACGCAATATCATGAAATGAAAGAAAAAATGCGCTCAAAGTGGAAAGATGGAAAATGTATCGCTTATTTCCAAGCATACACAAATACACACGCACCACTTGAAGTGTTAAAAGAAAAATTCGAACCGCTTCTAGCAGAAAAAGACGTTGTCGGTCTTTCTATCGCAACTCGTCCAGATTGCTTACCAGACGATGTTGTTGAATATTTAGCGGACTTAAATAAACGCACGTACCTTTGGGTTGAACTCGGACTACAAACTGTTCATGAACGTACTGCAAATCTTATTAATCGCGCTCACGATTATCCATCATATGTAGAAGGTGTAAATAAATTACGCAAGCACGGCATTAGAGTTTGCTCTCATATTATTAACGGTCTGCCCCTTGAAGATTACGACATGATGATGGAAACAACTCGTGAAGTTGCAAAACTTGACGTACAAGGAATTAAAATTCATTTACTTCATTTATTAAAAGGAACGCCAATGGTAAAGCAATATGAAAAAGGACAATTAGAATTCCTTTCTCTTGAAGATTACGTAAGTCTCGTTGTTGACCAACTTGAGATTATTCCAGAAGACGTAATTGTGCACCGCATCACAGGTGACGGTCCACCTGATTTAATGATCGGCCCAATGTGGAGCTTAAATAAATGGGAAGTATTAAATTCCATCGATGCAGAATTTGTACGCCGCGGAAGCTGGCAAGGAAAATATGCAAATGAGGAGAAACAAAAATGAAATTAGAACGTGTATTACCGTTTGCTCGCTCGCTTCTGCAAACGGCAGTTAAAGAAGGCGATTACGCTGTAGATGCAACACTCGGCAATGGACATGACACTTGCTTCCTAGCTGAAATCGTTGGAGATAATGGAAAAGTATTTGGATTTGATATTCAAAAAGAAGCAATTGAAAGTTCTACTATCCGCCTAAAAGAAAAAGACCTTTTCGAACGCACTATTTTAGTTCACGATAGTCACGATACACTTTTATCCGTATTACCAGAAGATGCAAGGGGAAAAGTAACAGGAGCCATCTTCAACTTAGGTTACCTTCCTGGCGGTGACAAACATATCGTCACAAAACCGAACTCAACAATCTCGGCTATCGAACAATTACTAGGCGTAATGGCACCAGAAGGTATCATCGTCCTTGTTATTTACCACGGACATCCAGAAGGACAAGTAGAACGCGACGCTGTGCTCAAATTTGCAGAAGAACTAGACCAAAAACAAGCTCACGTACTGCGATACGGCTTCATTAACCAACAAAATAACCCGCCATTTATTGTGGCGATTGAGAAACGATAATATATCGACAAAACATAACAAAAAAGACGTGCAACGGGTGTACGTCTTTTTCTTATCCTCCTATATAATGGATATATATTATGTAAAGGGGACTAAACAATGATCGGAATACTAGCAGGAATGGGACCAAAATCAACTGGGCCATTCGTCGATACAGTTGTAGCAGGGTGCCAACAAATATATGGAGCAAAGCATGATATGGACTTTCCTCATATGATGATTTACTCTTGCCCAACACCGTTTTACATGGATCGCCCTATTGATCACGAGGCGATGAAAAAAGCGATTATTGAAGGAGCACAAAAACTTGAAAGTACTGGTGTAGACTTTATCGCTATGCCTTGCAATACAGCGCATCTTTATTTCGAGGAATTACAGCGTTCTATTACCATTCCTATTTTGAATATAGTCGATGAGACGTTAAAAGCAATTCCTGAAAATACAAAAAGAGTCGCTATTATCGCAACAGAAGCGACTGTTCAAGCAGGTATTTATCAAGATGGGATTGCAAAACGTAATATAGAGTACGTTCATAATGAACAATGGCAAGAAATGATTAATCAAATTATTTCTTGTATTAAAGGCGGAGAAATTGAGGAAGCTCGCAAATTATGGAGTGTGCTCGTTTTACAGTTAAAAGACGAAGTAGATACCGCTATTATCGCATGTACCGATTTGAATGTGGTGGTGAGTGAGGACTTTGTTGATTCCGCTCAATGTCTTGCGAAAGCAGTTGTTAGGATGTATGCATCAAATATAAAAAGGTCTTCATAAACATAGAACACATCCCTTTTGAAATGTGTTTTGTGTTTGATAAAAATCCCCAAAACTTTTAACTTTTTTCACAATTCTTTCAAAGTAATCACACTTAATCTCGCTATATTAAATAAGTAGTTTATTCATATAGGGAAGGTTAGGGGAACTGAAGTATGAAACAAAATCGTTCGCTTCATTACATTTTTTGGCGTTGGCATTTTTATGCTGGGCTTTTTATTACGCCGCTTCTTATTACTTTGTCACTGAGCGGAATTGGGTATTTATTTCGGGAAGAAGTTGAGGATTTTATCTATAAAGATTTATATTTTGGGAAGAGCGCCCAAACAGAAACGATTTCGATGTCTGAGTCTATTTCATTAACAGAGAAAAAATATCCGCATTATAGTGTGGCGAAAATTAGTGAGTTTAATGGGGATTATAATACGAGACTTACAATCGCAAATGAATATACAGGAACGCAGAAATATGTTTATTTAGACAGCAACAACCAAATTGCTGGGGATCAAAATGCAGATGAAACGTTCGCAAATATTATGCGAGAATTACATAGTTCCCTTTTAGTTGGTGGAACTGTCGTCAACTATTTAGTAGAACTTGCAGCGTGCTGGACAATCTTTTTAATTGTGACTGGGTTGTATATGAGTATACGCCAATTCAAGAACACACCAGCATCCAATAAGCGAGAAAAGGCAAAACGACGTCATTCTATTATCGGTATTATATTTACAATTCCTCTCGTTTTGTTAGTCGCATCTGGATTGCCGTGGTCAGGGTTTATGGGTAACCAAATTTATAAAATTGCATCGTCGAATGAATCGCTCGGATATCCAAAGTTGTATATGGCACCGCCTGAATCGAAGGTAAAAGAATTGCCGTGGGCAACAAGAAAAGAAGCTCCTCCTGAATCTAATTCAAATGAGCCAAAAGCAATTTCAGTTGATGAATTGCAAAAAGGAATTGAAATAAAGAAGCCATACGTTATCTCACTACCGACTGATCCAAAAGGTGTATTCACTGTTTCTAAATCGAGCGGTTCTGGTATTACAGGTATGCACGTAGCACCAAATGAAGAAATAACAGCTTACTTTGATCAATATAGCGGAGAACTAATTTCAAAAACGGACTATCGTGATTATGGATTATTTGCACAATGGTTCACTTACGGTATCCCGCTTCACGAAGGACATTTATTCGGTTGGCCTAATAAAATATTATGCTTACTAACAACGCTATCTTTATTACTTCTCATTTATTACGGAATAAAAATGTGGTTAGCAAGAAAACCGAAAGGCAAATTAGCAGCACCTCCAAAGCAAAAAGATAAGAAGAGCTTATTCGCTTTCATTATCATTATGGTTATACTAGGTGCTGTCATGCCTTTATTCGGACTATCTGTTTTAGTTATTTTCGCGATTGAACTTCTTATATATGTATTTTCAAAAATACGATCATAATAAAGTGAAACTTTAATCAGTGGGGATTTTGTCCATCTCCCACTGATTATTAGCCTTCACCAATCGGGCTTTTACGGGCAGCCCGACTCCCACCTAACTCCTTCGCATTCGCCGAATTTTGAGGTGGGAGTCTTACTGCCCACAAATAGCGGGATAAAAAGAAAACCACTCTACATGAGTGGTTTTCTTCATCACTGCGCCATTTTCTTTCGGTACATCTTCCCGTTCCAGTAGAAGAATCGTGAAGTGAGCCCTCCGTATTTTACAATGCGCCGTGCCATTTTGTGCATATTCTTTTGTGCTGACACTTTTTGGTCTGATAAATAAATACCAAGTAATCCTCGGCTTATGAGACGATGAAACTTCGCATGAGGTAAATCACCAATACTCTTCTCTGCTTCTTCTACAAAATGTTTCATACGATCTAATATAGCTTGCTCGTTTTCGTAATAACTACAGAAATTCAAATCCCCGCCTATACGATCTTCTTCTTGATCGATGAAATAATCAAGTAAGATGTGAAGTCCTTGAACGTAAGGAAAGTATCCTTGTCTAATTTTCGCAATATCTTCATCATGTAATTCATCATGAAATGCATATGCTACAAGACAGAAAATTCCAAGCGTAGAACCTGCACATGCTGAAAACTCAAACCAACTCATCTGTGGTAAGTTTTCTTTATGCGCTTCAAACCATGTTTTCAGACGTGGTTCTCTTTCTTCTAATTTCACGTGTTTATGAATTTGCAAATCACAATAATAACAAGCAAGCTCATGAAGAACAGGAGCAATTTTATCATAATGCTTCGTTTTCTTTAAAACATCTTGGCATGTTTCAACGAGCTCATCTAAATAACCACCATCATCTTGATCATCACGATAACGATAATAATTACCGCCTCCTTCAACTTCAGGACTTAATGCCATTACCATCGACTCATGAAGAGCCGCAAAGTCTTTCGGATCAAGTGATGTACTACGGTCACATAAATTATCCAAATAGTCGCTAATCGTTTGATAAGCTACGATAAAACGAATACATTCCTCTCGATGTTCATTTGCTAGCAGCGCTAAAATGCCACCGCCCTCGCAATGAAACGTTTTATTCTCAATACTTGCGATTGCCTGACTATGAAGCTCGTCATTCGGAATATGGTAGGCACGCTCTTTCCACATCGCTAGCTCATGGTGTACAACCGGAAACACATCACGGTATACTTTCGCCATGAGCGTTATGGGATTACTCGGTACGTTCACTTCTTCCTTCATCTCCTCTGTTAAATGTACAAATAATGATTTATTTGTTTGTTTTTACTATATTATTGATATGAATTTCAGTAAATGACTGAATATAATTCAAAATTTCATCACGCTCATACTCATTTAATAACTCATGATAACAATTCGGCCATTCTTTATACGCCTTATCATTCATTTTAACATTATCAAACCATGTACGGACACGTGTTTTATCTACAAGTTTATCCTCACATGCCTGCATTAGCAAGAGCGGAACATCTGGAAAATCAACTATTTTCTCATGAGCAATCTCGATAGACTTAATTAATTCACTATACCAACGCACTGATACTTTGCGCAAGAACAATGAATCATTCTCCATCGCATCTCTAACCTCATGATTCCGCGTTGACATTTCTACAGTAAGATTCGTTGCAAATTGCAATTTTGGAGCAACGACATTTAATATTTTTGAAGCAGCACGAATCGGAGCGGAAGGTGCAGCCAATACTCCTAAACAAGGCGAGCTTAATACAATCCCATCTATGTCCTCTCTTTTCGTTTCTTGCATCATACGAATAACGACAAGTCCTCCCATACTATGACCAAATAAAAAAATAGGCAATCTATATTTTCTTGCTTCTTTCACCCATAACTTTATTTCCTCTATGTATTCATCAAATGAATCGATATGTCCTCTATTTCTTGAAGTTGTTCCGTGTGCTGGAAGATCCCCCATAACGACGTGATAACCGATATGATTCCACATTTCTGCAACTGCTTCATAACGCCCATGATATTCCATAGCACCATGCACTATAATAATGACGGCTTTCGCTTCCTCCGCTTCATAGTTCCACATACGAAACTCCCCCATTTCACTCTTTTTCATAATTTGATACACTAAAACTAGTCTCTAGGAAAGGAAGGCTTTACATGATATATCCTTACAAAGAAAAAAATCCGAAAATTGCGAGTAGTGCTTTTATCGCTGACTATGTTACCATTACAGGCGATGTGACAATTGGCGACGAATCTAGCATTTGGTTTAATACAGTCATCCGCGGTGATGTATCACCAACGATAATTGGAAATAGAGTAAATGTACAAGATCAATGTACACTTCACCAAAGCCCCCAGTATCCTCTTATTTTAGAAGATGATGTTACCGTTGGGCATCAAGTTATTTTACATAGCTGCAAAATTGAAAAAGATGCTTTAATTGGAATGGGATCCATTATATTAGATGGTGCTGAAATTGGTGAAGGAGCTTTCATCGGTGCTGGTAGTCTCGTTTCACAAGGAAAGAAAATCCCTCCTAATACGTTAGCTTTCGGTCGTCCTGCTAAGGTCATTCGTGAATTAACAGAAGAAGACCGTAGAGATATGGAACGTATCCGCACACAATACGTTGAAAAAGGACAATATTATAAATCGTTACAAAAATGATTTTATCGCTGCCATAAGACTGGCAGCTTTTTTTACCCCGCTATTTGTGGGCAGTAAAACCCCCACCTCAAAATTCGGATGGAGCAAAGAAGTTAGGTGGGAGTCGGGCTGCCCGTAAACGCCCGATTGGTGAAGGCTAATAATCAGTGGGGGATGAACAAAACCCCCACTGATTATAGTTTCACTTTATGAAAAAATCTAACTTTTTCTTTACAAAACATTATTATTCCCTCAATAAAATCTTATTAAAATAGAAGTTAATAACTCCATATATATGTAAATGAGGGAGGAAAAATCTCATGAAGGTCAGTGGACTATATAAAATAGAATGTTACATTTTCAAAGGAATTAATCGCTACTTTGATCAAAAAACATTAAACATCTTTTTCAGCAATATTACCCATATCGGTGGTGCTACCTTCTCCATTGCACTCACACTTTTCTTTTTAATTTTCGCAACAGGGAATTTGCATCAAGCTGCAATTGCAACTGCTATTTCTTTAACAATTAGCCATATTCCTGTGCAAATATTAAAAAGATGGTATCCACGAAAACGTCCTTATTTGACAATTCAGGATGCGAAATATCCAGTACATCCATTAAAAGATCATTCTTTTCCATCCGGACATACAACGGCTGTTTTCTCTGTCCTCATTCCATTTATTTGCTATAATCCAAGCTTGCTTGCTTTTCTATTCCCACTAGCGCTATGCGTCGGTATTTCCCGTATTTATTTAGGGCTTCATTATCCGTCAGATGTATTTGTAGGCATGTGCCTTGGCACTTGCTCTGGCATCATCTCTTTTTATCAACTCATTCCACTCATGTAAAGGAGCGATATGATGAGAGTCGCCATTTTTACCGATACATTTACACCACAAGTCAACGGTGTGGCGAAAACTTTGGAACGTTTAACTAAATATTTTCAAAGAGAAAATATCGCCTATTCTGTTTTCGCCCCCCAGCATACGGCAGAAGATAATTTCGTAGCGAATGTGAACAAAATGAGAAGTATCCCGTTAACAATATTATATCCAGAATGTCGCTTTTCTTTTCCTACTCCTCGTATTAAACGGGAACTTCTTGCCTTTAAACCTGATATCATTCACATTGCCACACCTTTCAACATGGGACTTTGTGGATTGTATTATGCAAAAAAGTTGAACATCCCTGTTGTCGGTTCTTATCATACTGATTTCGACGCCTATTTACGCTATTACAAAATCGAATTCCTCTCTAACATGCTATGGAACTATTTAAGTTGGTTTCATAGTCATATGCAAAAAAACTTTGTTCCTTCTCCTGAAACATTACATCAATTAAAGAAAAAAGGATTTCAGGCCCTCTATATTTGGGGACGTGGTGTAGATTGCACTCTCTTTCATCCAACTTACAATAAAGACCTATTCCGAAAAAAATATAATATTACAGCGAAATATATTCTTTCCTACGTCGGACGCCTTGCTCCTGAAAAAGATATTGATACATTGCAAGATCTTATTGTTAAAACTACACATGCTCGGAGCGATATTCATTGGCTCATCGCTGGAGACGGTCCTCTTGCAAAAACTTTGCGTGAAAATGTGCCAAAAACAAATGTAACCTTTACTGGATATTTACAAGGTGAGGATTTAGCTGAAGCTTATGCTTCTTCCGACTTAATGGTATTTCCATCAGCTACTGAAACATTTGGGAACGTCGTACTTGAATCACTGGCATGTGGTACACCTGTCATTGGTGCAAATAGTGGTGGGGTTAAAAATATTATTATAGATGGAAAAACTGGAGTTCTTTGTCTGCCCAAAAATGCGGATTCATTTCTATCCTCCATTTATTCTTTATTGCAAAACGAAGAGCAACTTATGCAAATGGGAATAGTGGCTTCGTCTTATGCAAATTCAAAAAGCTGGGATGAGATCTTCCGTGGCTTACTTGACCAATATGACGAAGTCCTTCAGCACACCGCATCAGAGTTACTTGCTTAAACAGAAAAACTCCCTTCAAAAAAAAGAAGGGAGTTTATTAGATGGTCGTAAATTTTAGTTTAATAAATGATACATAAGGTTAAACATTTCTTTATTTCTATATTAATTATAACAAAAATAAACATAACTAAATAGACTTGTAATAAAAAACCATAAAAATTAATATATGGTTATACAGTATTTTAACGGTATAGTGATTTTAAGAATTCCCCTTAAAATCAACTTACTCACATACCTTTATACAGTAATTGTTCCCCAATTTCTGTATATCAGAAAGACCTTTCATTCATTTGAAAGGTCTTTTTGAGCCTGCACATATTCTTCTTTCGTATTCACATTCATAAACCAATCCGCATTCGCTTGTACATCTTCTCCAGAGATATACTTCACATTACATTGTGATAAAAGTTGCCCCATACTTCTTTTTTCATCCTGTAGCAAAGCATAAATCTTTTCTTTCACACGGTTATGATACGCTGCAAGTAACGGTTGTTTTCTTCCATTAATAATAGGTACGACTGCATCATATTCATCGCTCGTTTGCTCTAATAAAATAGTAAACCATTCATGCGAAACGTTTGGCGCATCGCAAGGCATAATAGCGTACCAATCTGCTTCTATGTATTCCATGCCTGATACAATTCCAGCAAGTGGCCCGTTTCCTTTATAATGCGGAATATCTTCTATAACAGGAACTTGTACTAATTGCTCTATTCTCTCTTTTATATCAATATGACTAATAACAACAACATCTTGCAAAATACTTTCCATTACTTGCACAATATGCTCAATAAAAGTAGTTCCCTTCCAAATCACCAATGCTTTCGGCTCTCCAAAACGACTAGACTGTCCGCCGGCTAATACAATTCCTGCAACTTTCATTGGCGATGCAACTCGAATGTAATATGACCTAATTCCGGTAAAATTAATTTATTCATCGCAAGGCGAACTGCTCCACTAGATCCCGGCATCGAGAAGACTACTTTGCGTCCAATCGTACCGCCGATTGCTCTACTTAACATCGCACTACTTCCGATATCTTCTAAATAACTAATCATGCGGAACAACTCACCAAATCCAACAATTTCTTTATCTAATAACACCGACACTGCCTCAATCGTTACATCACGTTTCGTAATACCAGTTCCGCCATTCGTTAGCACGACATCAACATCTTTCCTATGATAACCAGCTAACACAGCTTGCTGAATACTTTCTTTATCATCTTTCACAATTTCATAAGAGGTTACTTTATGTCCTGCTTCTTTTAATAATTCATGTAATAGTTGTCCGCTCTTATCCGTCTCTTCCGTACGTGTATCCGAGATTGTTATAATCTTACAACGTACTTCTTTCGGTGCTTGTTTTTTATGTTCAGTTACGCTCATTTTTCATCTTTCCTTTCTTGAAGGCTTTTCTCCATTTTATCATACATATCTTTACACAATTATGTATGAAGCCAACGATGAAGCATGATACAATATAAGTATACAAACCCATAAAAAGGAAAATAAAAAGTGTGCTTTTTATACTATTAGACTCCACATCATTAGCTACTCTTTAACTCACCTTATATTTTCTACATAATAGATTTAATTTTTAAATTTACACTACAAAATAAATCGGAGGTCTACTTATTATGGAACTTTATAAAAAATTAACAACGACATTCATCCTATTATTTGTCGCTTCAATCACTGTCGGCTTTTCTTTAAAAGGCGCAATTCCATACGCTACATTAGTGAGTCTTATATTCGCAACACTATTTTTACTGAGTAGTGCTTTTTGCGCAGGAAAAGCGCGTCAACTGAAAGGCTGACCGTCTATGTTCCATAAGAAACCAATCCTTTGTAAATCATGTGAAAAGGAAATACAAACGTATGAAAAAGTATGGATTCATATGCCGTTTCCAGCGAGCGATATGACAAATATGAAAAAGTATATTGAAGTAGACGGAGAAGTGTATTGTAGCTCGTGCATCCAAATCGTAAATAAAGAAAAATAAAAAAAGCTTTGCGCACACAGCGCAAAGCTTTTTTTCATATATTATAGACCAGCTTGCTCTTTTAAAGTAGCCGCTTTGTCTGTACGTTCCCATGAAAGATCTACATCAGTACGTCCGAAGTGGCCGTAAGCTGCTGTTTGTTTGTAAATTGGGCGACGTAAGTCTAGCATTTTAATAATACCAGCTGGGCGAAGATCGAAGTTGTTACGAACTAGTTCTACTAATACGTCTTCAGATACTTTACCAGTGCCAAATGTATCAACTGAAATTGATACTGGTTGCGCTACGCCGATTGCGTATGCAAGTTGTACTTCTGCTTTGTCAGCAAGACCAGCTGCTACGATATTTTTCGCAACATAACGAGCTGCATATGCTGCAGAACGGTCAACTTTCGTTGCATCTTTACCAGAGAATGCACCACCGCCGTGGCGAGCATATCCACCGTAAGTATCAACGATGATTTTACGTCCTGTTAAACCAGCATCACCTTGTGGTCCACCAATTACGAAGCGGCCAGTTGGGTTAATGAAGAATTTCGTTTCTCCATCCATTAATTCTGCTGGAACTACAGCCTTAATTACATGTTCTTTTAAATCGCGATCGATTTCTTCCCATGTAACATCTGGATGATGCTGTGTAGAAATTACAATTGTATCCACACGTACAGGTTTACCATTTTCATCATACTCAACTGTAACTTGCGTTTTTCCATCCGGACGTAAGTATGATAATGTGTCATCTTTACGTACTTCAGTTAAACGACGAGCTAATTTGTGAGCAAGCGAGATTGGAAGTGGCATTAATTCTTGTGTTTCATTACATGCGAACCCAAACATTAAACCTTGGTCTCCCGCACCAATTGCCTCAATCTCAGCGTCAGTCATTAGACCTTCACGTGCTTCTAGCGCTTGGTCAACACCCATAGCGATGTCAGCAGATTGCTCATCGATAGATGTTAAAACTGCACAAGTTTCTGCATCGAATCCGTATTTTGCGCGTGTGTAACCAATGCCTTGAATTGTTTCACGAACGATTTTCGGAATATCTACATAAGTAGAAGTCGTAATCTCCCCCGCTACCAATACTAAACCAGTTGTTACAGTTGTTTCACAAGCCACACGTGCATTTGCGTCTTTTGCTAAGATCGCATCTAAAATTGAATCAGAAATTTGGTCACAAATTTTATCTGGATGTCCTTCAGTTACAGACTCAGATGTGAACAGATGACGTTTTTTTGTCATGTGGTAAACCTCCCTACAGTAATTGTATATATTGTACGGAACTCATCCTTAATTTGCCACAAACTGCGACATACATTTATTCTCCCACACAAGCATACAGAAAAACCTTTCCTACTTAACATAGAGGAAAGGTTTAATTTGCTACTTGCATACTGCTTTTTGCCCTTTGCTCTTATCGTTCGAGACCGTTAGCCTCGCACAGGTTTTAGCACCTATTCACTTGTATTTACCACTACAAGTGAGGTTGCTGGGCTTCATCGGGCCTGTCCCTCCGCCAGCTCGGGATAAGAGAGTATCCGTCCCAACCTATACTAAAGAAATGATATTCATTTGTCAATTAATATTCACATTTTCCTGAAAGTTTTTCTCAATACGCATAGAATGAAATATTAATAAGGAAATGATACATTCACACAAACAAAAATAAATAAATAGTATACATTATTTATATAATTGTGTTATACTCTTGATGGGGATTACGAGAAATATTTCATTAAATGAAAAGGATGGTATATAAATATGAGTACTGTGAATGTCCAAATTGGTTTACATGAATTATTGAACGGAAGCAATGCACAGATTCAATTAAGTGTTCCGCAATTAGTGGAAAAAGTATTAATGCGAAACGAAGGGAAATTAACTTCTACTGGTGCCGTTTCTGCTTCAACAGGAAAATACACAGGACGTTCTCCTAAAGATAAATTTATTGTGAAGGAAGCATCGGTTGCTGACAAAATTGCTTGGGGAGCCGTGAACCAACCGATCTCTGAAGAACATTTTAATAAATTATATACAAAAGTTTTAGAATACTTAAAAGAAAAAGAAGAGTTATTCATCTTCAAAGGATTTGCTGGCGCTGATCGCAACTATCGCCTACCAATTCAAGTTGTTAACGAATATGCATGGCACAATTTATTTGTACATCAATTATTTATTCGTCCAAATGAAGAAGAATTAAAAACTCATGAATCAGAGTTTACAATTGTTTCTGCACCAAACTTTAAAGCAGACCCAGCAGTTGACGGTACAAATTCTGAAGCATTCATTATGGTTTCATTCGAAAAACGTATCGTACTAATCGGTGGTACAGAATACGCTGGAGAAATGAAAAAATCAATCTTCTCTATTATGAACTTCTTACTACCTGAACAAGACATTCTTTCTATGCACTGCTCTTCAAACGTAGGCGAAGAAGGCGACGTAGCACTATTCTTCGGTTTATCTGGAACAGGCAAAACAACATTATCTGCTGATCCAAACCGTAAATTAATCGGTGACGATGAGCACGGTTGGTCTGATAACGGTGTATTCAATATTGAAGGCGGTTGCTATGCAAAATGTGTAAACCTTTCTCATGAGAAAGAACCACAAATCTTCGATGCAATCAAATTTGGTTCAGTTTTAGAAAACGTTGTCATTGATGATCAAACACGAATCGCTGACTATAACGATACTACTTTAACAGAAAATACACGTGCCGCATACCCTATGCATGCGATTGACAATATCGTACTGCCAAGTGTTGCAGGACATCCAAATACAATTATTTTCTTAACTGCTGATGCATCTGGCGTATTGCCTCCAATCAGTAAGTTATCAAAAGAGCAAGCTATGTACCATTTCTTAAGCGGTTACACTAGTAAACTAGCAGGAACTGAGCGCGGTGTTACATCTCCGCAAGCTACATTCTCTACTTGCTTCGGTTCACCATTCTTACCGCTTGATGCATCTCGTTATGCTGAAATGCTTGGTGAAAAAATCGAGAAACATGATGCAAAAGTATTCTTAGTAAACACTGGCTGGACTGGTGGCGAATATGGCGTTGGTAAACGTATGAACTTAGGTTACACTCGTGCAATGATTCAAGCAGCACTAAGCGGTGAACTTGCTAAAGCTGAAACTGCAAAACACGACATCTTTGGCCTTGAAGTACCTCGTCACGTTCCAGGTGTACCTGACGAAGTATTAATGCCTGAACAAACTTGGGCTGATAAAGATGCTTACAAAGCGAAAGCAATTGAGCTTGCAAACGAATTTAAAGAAAACTTCACAAAATTCGATAGCGTTTCTGAAAATATTATTAACTTAGGCGGTCCAATTGCTTAATATATTTACTCATATGAATAAGTATCGTGTAGCCAAAAGTTTCGCGTACTCACCGACAAAATCCAATGCGGCTTAACGGTTACACATACTTACATAAAAAAGAAGCTTACGTTTTTCGCGTAAGCTTCTTTCTATATATTCTTTAATTTACCCACATACAAACCACGACTTCGAACACACCAACGATTTTCCCACTCACTACATCCTTCTGGCTTCACACCGCATGGGGCTAAAAAAGCCCCTAACCGCTTCTATCCATCGCCAGATCCTCTATTCCATCTGAAAAGTTCCAAACCTAATTTTCAATTGATGTACTCGGATTTCCATACATACAAACCACGGCTTCGAACATATAAATAGGTTTTACGCTCACTTGCTCCTTCTGGTTTCACATCGCATGGGACTAAAAAAGGATCTGACCGCTTCTATCCATCGCCAGATCCTCTATTCCATCTAAAAAGAGGCTTTTTATCTTTGTATCTTTTTATCTTTGTATCTTTTTATCTTTGTATCTTTTTATCTTTGTATCTTTTTATCTTTGTATCTTTTTATCTTTGTATCTTTTTATCTTTGTATCTTTTTTAGCTCTTTGTTAATTCTTCTTCATCTTTCATACTATAATACCCTAAATTAATAACGATTAAGAAATAACCACCCATAATCCCAACTGCAAATGCCCACATAACCATATGGTGCTCAATTTCGTACATAATAATTGCACCAAGGATCGCCGCTGCGTAGCGATTAAACATACCAAGTGTCGGTGCCTTCGTTTTCTTTACAATACTATCTCCAAGCTTTTCGATACGCCTTCCTAAAATCCAAACGCAATACATACTTACAATAAGTCCAATGCCTGCACCTAAAAAATGTGCTGAAAAAGGTGTCATTGCCCAGCCTATTAACATTGCGCCTAGCAAATAATACATTTGAATTTTAAACGACCTCAGTGACATACTAATCATGCTGTACTCCTCTTCAATGGTTTTTATTTATCCAACAAAAGCTACATAACTCATTTCTTTCGAGTCCATGCTACTTAAAATCCATTTCATTCAAATTAAAAACAACATAAACTGTATGTTTATGTTGTTAAAATGCTTTTAGAAAATAATATTATACAAGATTTCTAATATAGAATACCTCATAAATGTGACGTTTTTCAAAACATTTTCGTCCAATTATGAAAAAAGTGATATCAATCTATGAACATACGGATATGATGTAATAAGCACATAAATAAAGGGGGCGTCTAATGATTTATTTTTTAATGGCTCTCATTCATCTCATTGTTCCTGCACTTATTGGACTTTCATTATATTGGTACACGAAAGAACATAGTATTTTCTATGCTGTCCTCGGTGTTCTTCTTCCAGGAATTATTCTTATTACACTCTTCCGCATTCCTTTTCTTAATTTAATTCCACTTATTACTGCTATCTTGTTTCTCATCTTCTTACCAAAAATAAAAAAATAGGAAAGCAGATCATAGATGATCTGTTTTCCTATTTTGATATAGGTTCTTGCACGATAGAATGAGCTTCTACTTTCTCTGATTTCACAAACCATAGACCGAAGAAAATGATAATTCCACCGATAATTTGTTGTAACGATACATATTCATTTGCCCATACTGCAGCAAATAAGACAGCAACGAGCGGCGTAATATACATATATACCATCGTATGTGATGCTCCAATTTTTTGAACACCAATATACCACATCACTAAACCGAATACAGTCACGAAGAAAATAGAATACAACAAGGCAAACCATGTCATCCCGTGTGTAATGTGAAATGGCATTACAAATACATGTGGACCACTTAACAATAAGAGCGGAACCGCTCCAACTAATGTCGACCATGCAGTAACACGTAATGCTGAGTATTTTTTAATAAGCGGCCCTGCTAAAACGGGATAAAGTCCCCAACATATTGATGTAATCAGTCCAATCCCATTTCCGTAGAAAGAACTAGCGAGTGAATGCCCCGCTACTAAAACTAATGTAGCACCAATAAAGGCAATCATGGAACCAACTAACTTTCGAGAAGAGAATTTTTCTTGTTTCAAGAAAATCGCAAATACAGTTGTAAAAATAGGTGAAATAGAAATGAGTAAAGAGGCATTTGTAGCGGATGTATATTGTACAGTTTCCATGAATAGCGTTTGATACAGTACAATACCTACAACGCTAACGATGATTAATCTAGGTATATCCTTTTGCTCCATATAAAGTGACTTTTCGATAAAGAATGTAAGGAGTAACAGGAGCGGTGCAGCCGTCATCATTCGAACTGCAGTAAACTCAATTGCTGTAAATTCTAAAAGTCCATATTTCGCGATCGTATAGTTAATCCCCCAAATAATCACGACACTTAAAATTAATAACTCAATTCCCCATTTTCTCATACGCAATCCCCTCCGCAAAAAGAATTATACAGAAAATTCAATCATATGTACATTTAATTAACTGAAAAGATTCATAAAAAAAAGGAACATACAATATGCTCCTTCATATATATTCATTTTAACTTTTCAACATATAATTCACTGCTATTCAGAACAAAAAATAATCTCGTACCCATTTACTCCCTTTGTTTTAACTTGGCATGGGATAGAAAAAGGATCTGACCGCTTCTATGCCTGGCCAGGTCCCCTCTCCCATCTAAAAAAGAAAGGTTCTATACTCGAATATGTAGCTTCATATTCGGATTATAAAACTGGCTCGGACTCTTCAGTAGAAAATGCCCTCCAGATTCATGTAAATCGACCGTTAACTTATCATCCATAAATACAAGCTTTGTGCGATCTGCAATAAAGTTTAGTGCACTTGATTCAATATCTACATCGCGCTCATCTTTCTCTGAAACGGCTACTAAATCAATAATCCCGCTCATAACACAACCGCAACCTTCATTATCATAAAATAACTTTATATATTTCGCTTCATTTGGAATCGTATCCATAATCTTCTTATATGCTGCATCTGTTACAGTAACGTACATACGTGAATCTACATCCTCTCTTCTCATATCATTCTTATATTGTACCATTCTTTTTCTTAATTCTTGTATACAGAAAATTGAGACTAATATTAAAATGGCAATGATAAAGGAGGAATTACAATGCCAGCCTTAAAAGAAATAGAGCACTCGTTAAATCATTTATTCCAAATCGAAAAATATGGAAAGGATAGTGCCTTTAGTCGCTTCATTCCAGCTGCATATGATTCGACTCAGTTCCCATGGCAACAATTTTTCGAAGCAAATTTTGTGGAGCTATTTAACGGTCTTATGATACGAGGTGCTGAAAATGTAAACACAGTATTTTTAGCCGTCTTCCCAACAGATGATGTTCTTGAAAAATTTATTGTACAATCCATACCAGGCGATTTACTCTTTATGCACCATCCACTTGTGATGGAATGCGGTGATCCGCTCGGAAAATCAGGGCAGGGCTTTATTCCAATTCCACAAAAATATTTGCATGCAATGAAAGAGAAACAACTTTCTATATATACATGTCACGTTCCAATGGATTTTCATCAAACATATGGAACTAGCATCTCAATTGCAAAAGCATTAAACGCTAATGTAATTGACGGATTTGCTTACGGTGGCCCAGAAAACGAGCCAGTCGGTCTCATTTGTGAAATAGATGAAACATCAACAGAAAAACTTCAAAAACATCTAAAAAAACTCTTCAACATTCCGTATACAGACTTCGAAGGTAAACAACATGATTCCATCAAGAAAATTGCAATTATCGCTGGATGTGGCGATGTCGTATCTTTAATGAAAGAAGCAGAAGAAAAAGGGGCTGAAGCATATATTGCAGGAGAAATCCATTGTCACATTGATAATGATTACGGAAGACATAAGTACTCGCTCATTATGGATTACGTTACAAAAACAAATATGTCACTCATCGGTGTATCACACTCTGCCTCTGAATATTTAGTGAAAGAGACATTGATGTCTGATTGGTTTAAAGAGAATTTTGATGTGAATATTACTTTGTTGCCGCAGGAAAAATGGTGGGTATAATTTTTAAAGAGGTATCTTACTTTAGCTACCTCTCTTTACTACAATTAAAATTTCATACGTCACTTAAAAAACATGATCAGCCCCTTCAAATCCTTTCCTTCTCTTTGCTCTATAATGCAAAATAAAATTTTGCCCCATCCTTTTTTGCACATTAAAAGTCATATATTGAGTCGCCTATGTATATTGTTTCTTCGTCATCTATGTTCAATTGTTTTATTAAACACTAGATTTCTAAAAATGAAGCTCTCATCCGAATAGTGCCCAACATAAATATCCTTAAAATTCATCTTATAACCTATATATAAACAACAACCGAACCAAAATGGACAACTTACAATATATATATATTAGTTCGATTTAAAAAATATAAAAAGGAGAATAAACAACTATGTATCGACACAATTGCTTTAGTTGTGACGGTAGACGCAACAACGGGTCCATTGGCGGAACAGGGGCTACTGGCATTACTGGACCTACTGGACCTACTGGCATCACTGGTGCTATTGGCATTACTGGACCCACTGGTGCGGGCTTACAGGGTACCACTACATTTAGCCTAGCTAATGCACCTACCTATAAAGCTGGACAAGTTGTTACCTATACAGGTAGTGGTTACGTAGCACAAAAAGATGCACCTCAAGGATTTCCACATGTATCTCCAGATTATATAGTATTAGTCGAAGGCGGACCTACTGGCATCACTGGATCTACCGGCATTACTGGGACTACCGGCATCACTGGATCTACCGGAAGTACTGGGACTACCGGCATCACCGGACCTACTGGCATCACTGGATCCACTGGCATTACTGGACCTACTGGAATCACTGGATCTACCGGCATCACTGGACCTACTGGAAACACCGGGACTACCGGCATCACTGGATCCACTGGCATTACTGGATCTACCGGCATCACTGGACCTACCGGCATCACTGGACCTACTGGCATCACTGGGACTACCGGCATCACTGGGTCTGCCGGCATCACTGGACCTACCGGCATCACTGGATCTACCGGCATCACTGGACCTACTGGAAACACCGGGACTACCGGCATCACCGGACCTACTGGCATCACTGGATCCACTGGCATCACTGGACCTACCGGCATCACTGGACCTACCGGCATCACTGGACCTACTGGAAACACCGGGACTACCGGGATTACTGGAAATACTGGATCTACCGGGAGCACTGGACCTACTGGAAATACTGGACCTACCGGAATCACTGGATCTACCGGGAGCACTGGAAATACTGGACCTACCGGAATCACTGGATCTACCGGGAGCACTGGACCTACTGGAAATACTGGACCTACCGGCATCACTGGATCTACCGGGAGCACTGGACCTACTGGAAATACTGGACCTACTGGAAACACCGGGACTACCGGCATCACTGGACCTGCTGGTAGCAGTTCAGCAAAAAGCATCCTTTTCCAAGGAACTAACGCTGAGTTTCAACGTATAGCAGGTGCTCCAGCAGTTGATTCCAATATTATTCCTTATGTAGTTGCTGGATCCGGAAATATAGCTGGCTTTTCTGCATCTATAAATGTAAATAATTTGCCTATCGAAGTTTATACAATTCAACTCTGCACTAATGTCCCAACAAATCTTTCTGCCCCTACGTCTAATCACGTTATATCTACTATTACTTTTACCACTACGGCTAAAATCACTGGAACAATCACATTTACTATTACCCCTTCAGACGTTGGAGCACAGTTAGTTCAAGTGTACGATCCTACCCCTTTACCAGGACCTGCCACTGTTACTTGGACTAGTACAACAACTGGAAATCCTGTTTCAAGAGGAGATGCATTATGCCTATATATTAACCCCGGGATTACTGACAGTGCTGTATACTCCGTTTTTTTAATTACCTCTATTTAAGACTAAACTTTAATCAGTAGGGGATTCCTTCCCTACTGATTATTAGTTAAATCAATCCGACCTTAACACTGGATAAATCAATAAAAAAAACATCACTTTTGATTAAGTGATGTTTTCTCTTTATCTCTTGCACCATAATTAAATCGGCAACATAATCTCAACAGTCGTTCCAACTCCAACTTCACTTTCAAAGTTCAATTTACCATGGTGATCTTTAATAATTTTTTCCGTAACTACTAATCCTAAGCCTGTTCCAGTTTCTTTCGTTGTGTAAAAAGCTTCATTTAGCTTCGGAATTTTATCTTTTGGAATGCCGCATCCCTCATCTATAATTTGAATAATGATCACATCTTCCACTATAACTTTTACAGTAATAGTTCCGCCAACTGACATTGCTTCAATCGCATTTTTTATTAAATTAAAAAATACTTGTTTCAATCGTTTTTCATCACATGTAATTGAAGGTAAATCTTTACTATAAATAGCATGCATTTTTATCCCTTGTTCTAAAGCCGGCTTTTCCATAACCCTGATAACATAAGAGATGATTTCTTTAATATTATGAGTTTCGGATTCTATCGATTTAGATTTCTCAAACCCATTTAGTTCTGTAGCAATTGTATGAATCCGCTCTATTTCCTGTCTCATAATTTCACTATAAATCTTATCTTCTGGATGTTTTTTCGCTTGCTTATTCACAAGCTTTTTCAATTTTTCTAACGGTCTTCTAATCTTATCACCAATTACTGTTGCCATTTTTCCGACCATCGCTAATTTTTCTACCTTTTGTATTTCTTTGTCCATCATTTCAAGTGTACGAACGTAAGATTGGAATCTTAAAAATATAATCCAACATATAATAACAAACACGCTATATAATGCTATTGGGATTAAGACAATAAAGGATTGAACAACGAATCCCATAAGTGCATATTTTCCAACAATAGTTCCAGCAACTAACCAAAAATACCTCTTATTCACAAATATCGGTGCAAATAAAATAAAGAATCCTTCTACTATATTCCCGCCATCAAATTCCGCATCACTTCCGTAATAAATAGTGAAGTTATTAATAAAATCCAATATATTATAGCCAATTAAAATAATATACTTCACAATATAAGGCTTTTTCCGTTTTATAAAATAAAGTCCTATAAAGAATAATCCAATCATCAAACTATATAGCCATAGACCTAATCCTTCTCCAAAAACATCTGCTAGTTTTTGATTTTTATCTGATAAAAGGATACTAGCTTTTTCAGTAAAATCATACGCAAAAAATATAACGAAGAATAAGCTTAAAAATATTTTTAATGCCTTTATCTCTTCTTTTTCAAATATATTGCCTTTTTCCATATGATAACTCCTTTAACAACACCTCTTAATCTTGTGTCACATTGCGCTCACATTTTTTTGGGAGCAATATTTCTACTCTCGTTCCTTTCTTTATTTCACTAGAAATGTGTAATTCTCCAAGATGATCTGTCATAATTCGCTCTGCTACCGTAAGGCCTAATCCAATTCTATCTTGCTTTGTTGTATAAAAAGCATCCTTAACTCTTCTTAAATTATCCTTTTTTATCCCTAAACCACTATCTACTATACTTACTATTACGTAATCTCTTTTTTTATTTTCAACTTGTATTTTTAATGTTCCGCCATGTTCCATTGCCTCTAAAGCATTTTTTATAACATATAAAAATACTCCTTTTAATTTGCGTTTATCACATTCAATTTCACTTCTATTTTGCTCTTCATTAAAGGTGAAATTTATATTTAACTCGTCCATTTTTTCGCGCATGTTTTCTACCGCTTGTACTAAAATATCACTTACAATGTGTTTTTCATAAACAGAAGGTTTACATGTAGCAACCTCCATCAACTCACTAATCATATTATTCATATTTTCTATTTCAAGAATCATTTGTCCATATGTTGCATCTTTTTCGTGTTTCTCTTTTTGTAATTGCGTAAACCCTTTTAATGAAGCAAGTGGGTTTTTAATTTCATGTCCGACTGTTGCTGCCATTTTTCCGATAACTGCCAAATTTTGTGACTGACTTGCCTCTGCAATACGTTCCTTTACTGCTGAAAGATATTGTAAAAATCGATTTAAAATAATAAATGACACGAAAAGTAACACCATATTTATAACAAGAGGTATAAACAAGTTAAGTTCTCCAAATACAAATAGGTATATCATATATTTCCCTATAAGAAATGGCACTAAGATAAATAAATATCTTTTACTCAAAAATATCGGTACGAAGAAAATGAAAATATATTCAATTACATTACCTTCATCAAATGCTATTGTATTATGAAAAGCATACCATCCAATATTAAAAATCTCTGCGATCATGTATGCAAATAAATATGTATATTTAACTAAATATACTTTTCCTCTCTCAAATAGGTAAACACTAATACCTAATATAGCCATAATATATGCAAGCTTCCATATCAATTTATGCCAATTTCCTAAAGGCATTGTATCTTCTAATATGATCGCGTATGCAACCTCGTATACAATTAAAATAACATGCATTACCCATAAGAAAATCTTAGCGTTTTTCTTTTCTTCTTTAGCTGATAGAAAACTCTCTCCCACTTCAACACCCCTTCAAAAGAATACCATTTATTATAATAAATGATTTTCATAGACAAACAAAGATAAATTGAACAAATGAGGAAAATCAATCCATAGATAATATACTTCTTCAGACCATATGTAAGCATAAAAATCATGAACAATAATACGTATAATATGGGAGGTGCTTTATATGGACGGCCGTGAAAATAAAAAAATAGAACAGTTACAATCCTTTACAAAAGACAATGAAGGAAAAGAGATGACAACAAATACAGGTGTCAAAATTTCAAATGATGAAAACTCTTTAACCGCCGGCGATCGTGGCCCTACACTTTTAGAAGATTTCCTTATGCGAGAAAAACTCGCTCATTTTGACCGCGAACGAATTCCTGAAAGAGTCGTGCACGCCCGCGGTTACGGGGCACATGGTGTTTTTGAACTATACGAATCTTTAGAAGACTTAACAATGGCTCATTTTTTACAAGACCCATCTAAAAAGACACCTATTTTTATTCGTTTTTCTGAAGTTGCTGGATCAAAAGGTGCCAATGAAACGAACCGAGACGTACGAGGATTCGCTGTTAAGTTTTATACAGAGGAAGGAAATTTCGATTTAGTGGGTAATAACATTCCGATTTTCTTCATTCAAGATGGTATTAAATTTCCAGATCTTATTCATGCTCTTAAACCAGAGCCACATAATGAGATTCCCCAAGGACAAACAGCACATGATACTTTTTGGGACTTTATCGCCAATAATCAAGAATCAGCTGCGATGATGATGTGGATTATGTCGGATCGTACAATTCCGAGAAGTTTTCGGATGATGCAAGGGTTCGGCGTTCATACATTCCGCTTAGTTAATAAACACGGAAAGTCGCGATTCGTAAAATTCCACTGGAAGCCTAAGCTTGGCGTTCACTCGTTAATTTGGGATGAAGCTCAAAAACTAGGCGGTGCTGATCCGGATTACCATCGCCGTGATTTATGGGAAAATATTAATGCTGAAAACTACCCTGAGTACGAACTTGGCGTTCAAATTTTAGAAGAAGAGGACGAATTTAAATACGATTTTGATATATTAGATGCAACGAAAATTTGGCCAGAAGAAGACTTCCCTGTTAAAATCATCGGAAAAATGACGTTAAATCGGAACGTTGATAACGTATTTACGGAAACAGAACAAGTAGCACTGCACCCTGGAAGTATCGTCCGTGGTATCGATTTTACAAATGATCCTCTCTTACAAGGTAGGCTCTTTTCTTATACAGATACGCAATTAGCCCGCGTCGGCACAAACTATCAAGAGTTACCGATTAACCGCCCGGTATGTCCTTTTCATAACAACCAAAGAGATGGTGCGTCTAAATATATAATTGATAAAGGAAAAGTCGCTTACCATAATAACTCTTTAGCAAATAACTCTCCCTTTACTGTACCTGGTACGAAAGGTGGTTTCGTTACATACCCTTCTACTGTTTCTGGACATAAAACAAGAGAAACAGCCGCTAGTTTTAAAGACCATTTCTCACAAGCCCGTTTATTTTGGAATAGTATGAGCCACGTTGAAAAAATCCATATTACGCAGGCCTTCTCCTTTGAATTAGGAAAAGTAAAAAGTAAATCAGTTCGCCAACAAGTCGTAGGTATGATTGGTCATATAAGCACAGAATTAGCTACTTTAGTAGCTGAAGCAGTTGGGGCAACAGTACCAAATGTTCAAGAATCAAATGTTACAAAATCCTCACCCGCACTAAGTATGGCAAATACAACATTCAGCCCAAATACATTACGAGTAGGAGTCATTGTCGCCAACGGATATGACAGTCAAAACTCACAATATATTATAAATCAATTCAAACAAGCCGGCCTTCAGCCAGTTATTATTTCCGAACGATTAGGTTTTGTGCAAGGCTCTCAAAATGGACAGTGGGATGTAAATGATACTTTCTTAACAGGATCACCACTTCTTTACGATGGGCTACTTCTTATTGGCGGAAATATTAATGATCATTTTCTTAACAAGGCAAGTTCATTTGTCGTAGAATCGTATAATCACTTTAAGCCAATTGGCGCTTTCCAAAATGGAACTACTATTATTCAATCATTAAACATCGAAGGAAAACCTGGCGTTATAACAGAACAAAACCCTACCTTACTTGCGAATGAATTTATTCAGGCAATGACAAAACAGCGATTTTGGGAAAGAGCCTATTAAAATGCATGAGGAGGATACATCATGTTCGTTACAGTTGAAAAAGATGTACATATTTTTGTTGAGGATATTAACCCAGGCCCTGGAAGTAAACCTGTCTTCTTCGTTCATGGCTGGCCTTTAAATCATCAAATGTACCAATATCAATTTAATATTTTACCACAACATGGTTTCCGCTGCATCGCCATGGATATACGAGGAAACGGACAGTCTGATAAACCATGGACTGGTTACACTTATGATCGTTTAGCTGATGATATCGCAATTGTATTAGAAGCACTTCAAATAGAAAATGCTACGTTAGTTGGTTTCTCAGTCGGAGGTGCCCTTTCTATTCGATACATGTCACGATATAACGGTCGCCGTATTTCTAAACTTGCATTAATTGATGCCGTCTCCCCCTCTTTCGTAAAAAACCAAAAATCTCCTTACGGCGTACCAAAAGAGCAAGCAGATGCTCTGATTAATCAAATGTATACAAATCTTCCTAAATTTCTTAATGACGTATCTTTATCATTTTTTAATAGGAACTTAGGAGCCGCCACGTTAGAATGGTTTTCTTATCTCGGTATGCAGTCTGCTTCTTATGCCCTCATCAAAATTTTGCAAGCCGCTGCAAACGAAGACGTAACGAAGGACTTAAGTAAAATTAACGTCCCAACAAAAATATTCCATGGTGTTCACGATCAACTCATTCCTTATAAAAGCGCTGAGCTAACAAAAAAACGAATTAAAAACTCTGAAATATACCCTCTTACAAATAGCGGTCACGGCTCTCCAATCGATCAAGCGGATGAATTAAATAAGGAACTAATAAAATTTTTAAATTCATAGTTCCTTTACAATAAAAAAAGAATTTGCCCTTACGGCAAATTCTTTTTTCTTAATTACCTTTTTCTATCGATTTAGAAGACACCGGAATGAACAATGCTTTATCTATTTCCTTCTTGTCCTGTCTTTGTTCATACGGCTCTTTCTTTGTCTTTTTATACATAGAATATAGACTGCTACCGTGCTCTTTCTTTATCCCTTTGATCATCATATGTAAAACAAATATAGAAACAGTAAAGAATAGTAGTGGTGCAATGACAATCCATGGTGCTGCTAAAAATTCGTTTTTGTATAGACCAATTAAACCCGCCCATTCATTCGTAAGTGAGAATGGTTTCCCAGTATCATAATCTACGCCTCGTCCCTCAATTAAAATCCCTAAAAACTTTTCAATATCACACAGCTTTATTGTAACTGTTTTTTCTGAATCTTTAATATGCATCTAAATAAAAAAACTCTTAGCAATCTTAAAGAGTTTTTTTACGCATTAAACAAATTATCCAATTATATACTAGATGAAAAATTCACACACTTCTCACAAATCAATTATTAAAACGACTCTATTTTAATTTATACTAAATGTACAAGTAATACTCCCTAAACCTAGCTTGTCTGGTTATCCCGTTAAATACTATGAAAAAAGAACTTGTATCGTATACAAGTTCTTTTTTTCGCTTATTTAAATAATATATCCTTACTATATTGCTTTCCGACGAGTAAGTCATATTGAATAAACTCATATTGCTTTAACATTTCTTTTTGTTTCGCTGTTAAACTTTTTATTGCTTCTCCGTCTTTTCCTATCTTCAATTCGTCACGAAGTACGGGAATTTCTTCATATAACTTCGATAAAAATTGATAGAATGGTGCCTTATTTAATCCAGCATAATCAAGGACAAGATTTGAAAAATAAATTGGACTTACTAAGCCTAAATTGTCATTTGGAATATCAAAATTTGCATACATTAATAACGGCGTTTGTGCCATCGCTAATCGTTCACTTGGCGTTTTTTCATTTGTTATATAACCAGTCTCTTTATAAAGAGATTTATTTATTCCTAACGACGGGAGATGATCGCCAAAGAATACTAGTAATGTAGGTCTATCTAAATTATCTAGTTGCTCTATTAAATATTGCAGAGCTTCATCTGAACGTCTTAACCCTTCTGTATAAGTCTCTAATTCAGCTTTTAATTCTTCATTTTCTAATCCACTAATCTCTATTTGATTTTCGCCAAATCTTCCTTCTGTAAATGGAAAATGATTTTGCATTGTAACCGCATGAATAAAAGTAGGTTTCTTTTGCTTCTCTAATTCAGATATTATCTCTTTACTCATAGATAAATCGCTAATATAATCTCCATCAACTTCTACATTTTCCATCGTATCTTGTGCATTAAACTTATCAAACCCTAACACTTTATATACATCATCCCGTTTAAAGAATGAGCGCCCGAACGAATGAATTGCACTTGTATAATACCCTTCTTTTTTCAAAGCTCGAGGAATTGATGGAATTTCTTTCTTATTTGTAACAACTTGCTGATACGGTATAGAGCCTGGTTTTAACAAACTCATTGAATAACTCGTTAATACCTCAAATTCAACGTTCGCAGTATTTCCTCCAAATGAAGGAGAGATAGTTTGTCCACCAGGAAAACTTTCTATATAATGATGCAAATTAGGTAAAGGATCTTCACTAAAGGACAGGTTCGTTAACTTCGTTGGATCCCAAAACGATTCACTCATTACAAAAATAATATTCGGTTTCTCTTTTTGCTTCTGCGCCCCTATATTGCTACTATATTGTTTCTTTATATCGTTTGCTATTTGAAGCATATTTTCTTTTGAATAATCTTTCGGCTTTTCAATGACTGTCGTATCTAAATTACTTATAAACCCTAATACAAAACCATTTGAAGCATAATTTTCATTTTGATCCCACAAAACGAACTCTATACCCGACTTTTGAAACAATTTATTCATAAACGTATTCGTAAAATTACCATACACATATAAAACAACAACAGATCCTACTATAAATAGAACTCGTACGCCTACATGAACTTTTACATTTTGAATATATTTCCTTATATACACACCCATCCAAATACAGGCAACAATACTTACAATAACGAGAAGAATATAACCCCAACTAAAATAATCCATTACCATCGGTATAACAGATTGCATATGTCCAATCTGTGTAAAATCAGAAGGATATAGAGGGTCTCCTCTAAAAACAATTTTGAAGTGATTTACAATAGCCAAAATGATTAGCAAAATGCTTGTCAAAATAGTACTCAAAAAAACTTTTCCAAGTACATTGTACACCAAGACATATACCGCATAAATTACAATTAAGCTAAATATAAACTGTGCATTATAGTTGTAAATCCAATTCATTGTATTGACGATGTCCATATTATTTTGCATAAAAATAAAAAGAAAAGTAATCGCATGAGCTACTAAAAAAGTTCTAACATAAATCCTAATGATCGGTTTAAATTTATTAACTATACCTTTATTTAAATACGCAACATACAGTAGTACAATCCAAATCAAAATTGTCATTACACTTAAAACAACCTTTTGATTTAACATATCTTTCATCGTACCTAAACTAAAATATCTTAAAATCAAGAAAAGTGTGGGTACAACATATAAAGTTACTACACCACTTAAAATCACTGAAATTAATATACTTCTTCTTGGCTGATGAAATGAAAAATTATCCCTCAATTCATTCCCTCTTTTCTGTTTATTAATTTCACCCCGCACCGTAAAAATACTCCTATAAAAATAACATATAACGTGTATTTCGTCTTCCTAATTGCTTTTACTATAAATATATTTTCTTAATTATCCCTTAACCATCAGTAAAATTTTGGATTTCAAACTATGGAGTATTGAAAAATCAAATTACTACGCTCCACTTTATGATATAATAACTATGTTTTGGAAAACCTTAATACTATTAGGAATTTTTCATAAAAATACGAAAGAATTAATAAAAAAGGAGATGCTCATTTTTGCTAAATAAGTTTAAAAGTTTACCTAAAGCGGTATATGCAATTTTGGCGCTTTCTTTCCTGTTGCACGTTTTTTGTCTAGTAAAACAGCCAGGATTAGATGGAGAGTTAGTCAAAGTAACATATGGTGCAAATGATGCGTTTAACTATTCGTTAACAGCTGAACAATTATTAAAACATGGTGTATTTGGCTATGTTTATTTAGAACCTAGTGAAGTTCCTGGAAAAAATGCTTATATCACACCAGGTCAACCACTATTATTAGCTGGTGCTATGATTATTTCTGATGTTACATCACTTCCGTACTATTACGTAGCAACTGTCATTAATATGATACTGAACCTCGGCACAGTGTTATTAGTATTCTTAATAGGAAAAGAGTTATTTGAAAAGAATATTTATGGAATTGTCGCAAGTATTTTATATGCTATTTATCCAAGTAACTATACATACTTCCGTACATTACTAACAGAAGTTCCTTCAATATTCTTATTATCGTTAAGCGTGTACGTATTTGTTCTTGCATGGAAATACAATAAAACAAAATTCCATATATGGTTTGGAATTGTTGTTGCTATTTTACTTATGTTCCGTCCAAACCCAGCTCCAATGATGCTTATTCCTGTTCTTGTCGTCTTGTTCACATATGGATTTAAAGACTCCATTCGAATTGGATTATTATGGCTCATTGGTCCGTTCCTTATTATCGGGGCATGGGTTGTTCGTAACTATTTAGCATTCAATCAATTTATCTTATTCTCAACACAAGGTGCAGACCCATTAATTGCCGGTGCAGATCCGTTTAACAAAATTGGCTATGAAAATGTAGTTAATCAAATGAAAGCCCAGGGCTTAGATGATAAAGAGGCATACGCAAAAGATTTAATCAAAAATGGATTTAAAACGGACTTCACATATTGGTTCTCTTGGTTCACTGTCGGTAAAACAATTGAATTATTCAAAACAGCTCCTGCTGTAGACCAATACCGTATTCATAACTTTATACAAATGTGTCATAGAGTCTTTATCATTGGTACATTCTTGAGCAGTTTCTGCTTCATGCTAAATTCATTTAAACATAAACGCGTTATGATGCTAGTAGCAAGTTCTGTTATTTACATCATCTTCTCAAACTTATTCTTAGCAATTAATCGCTACGGATTTTTCATTAACCCTCTTATGTGCTTAATTCTTGCATATGGGTTAGTTTACACTGTGCAGAAGCTTCCATTTTTCCGCACTAGCCAAGCATAATAAAAAAGAGGTCGTCCAAAGATGGACGACCTCCTTTTTTATCCAACACTTTGAACACGACCAATTTGTCCATCTTGTAATCGAACTTTAATTCCGTACGTATGTGTTTCCGTGTTTGTTAAAATATCTTTCACAACACCGCTCACAGTTTTACTATAATCTTTATCTAATTGGATAACTACATGGGAACCGACCGAAATTTGTGACCTTGTCGGCTTCCCACCCGTTGCTTGTGTTGTTTTTTCTTTTTTCTGTGTTCTCTCTTGTTGTGCAGACTGTTGTTTTTGTTGCTCTTGTACACGTCTTTGTTCTTCTTGCTTACGTTTTTCTTCTTCTACTCTTTGTTGTTCTTCTTGCCTACGCTTTTCTTCTTCTGCTTTTTGCTGCTCTTCTTGCTTACGCTTTTCTTCTTCTGCTTTTTGCTGCTCTTCTTGCTTACGTTTTTCTTCCTCTACTCTTTGTTGCTCTTCTTGCTTACGCTTTTCTTCCTCTGCTTTTTGCTGCTCTTCTTGTTTACGCTTTTCTTCCTCTGCTTTTTGCTGCTCTTCTTGCTTACGTTTTTCTTCAACTTTCTTCTCATCTATTTTCTGTTCTTCCGCCAATTTCAGCTTGTCCTCTTCATCTTTACACGCTGTTAAAGCAACTACGCATAAGCCTGTAAGTAAAAATAATAATAATTTCTTTAACATTAAAAAATCCTCCTATATATACATTACAAATAATGACCTTTAATAGAATAGCAAATATGTATGAACTCCCTTGTCGTAATTTGTCGTATACATTGGAATTTTCATGGAAAGCTACATGCTATAATTTGAAAAAGGAGGTGTCGATATGAATACACATATACTCTCATTTCCAAAAAAACTGTTCCTCATTACTTATTTCATACTATTTATTCCATTCTTCATTCGCATTATTTCTCACAAACCGTTAGCACTTGGATTGCTTTCTCATCCTCTTATCCTCTTTTCTTTTTTAGCGATTACTATTTTAAATTATAAAAAGAAACAAATAATCTTTACTATAATTTTTGCAAGCACGGTTTTACTTGTCGGCACGAGTTTTGGAAAACTATTATTATAGAAAAGAACCTGTCATATGACAGGTTCTTTTCGTTATTTATTATGAACAGGAAAATGATGAAATGATTAGCATGTTTACTATATAAGAGGAAGCATCCATATTTTCCATATGATACTTACGATTACTATAAGTACAAAATCAAACAAATCTAATTTCGGACCCTTTTTCATAGTCATATCTAGCCACATATGAATCCATTTCATTCCTTTATATTTATGAATATTTTTCTTTGCAAATCGGTAAATGAGCACTTGCATGATGAAAGTTCCGGCTAAGCAAATACATAATAAGATGAGAAACCCGACCACAAAATTCCTCCCTATTTTTGCAGCGTTTTTTCTACTATATGGTTCCTCAAAACCCACTCTTCAAACTGAGCACTTCCAAATTCCCAGCTCAAATCACGAGCATGTACAGAAAAAACATAATAACCGGCATATTCGTCCATAAACATTCCTGCCTCTACACCATCTTTCTGAATACCGTATGCTCCGAAATTAAAATACACATCCCATACGTCTTCATGCTTCCTCTTATAAGCAATCGATTCCATATCACATTCAGTTCCGAAATAATCAAGATGTAAATGTACACTATCATCGTATTCATAATCCATTTTATCACCCCTTATATTTGTACTTCTTTATTACCCAAAAAATTCCTCCTATATTACACTCACATATGGGCACTTACCTACATATCATGCTTGTAGATTGACTTCTAGGAGGTGTCATATAGTGAAAAAATTAATAACCGTTTTTTGCATCATGTTACTAGCTGTTTTCACGCTCGCAGCTTGTGGTAGCACAAAAGAAGTTAAAAAAGAACAAACTCAAAACATTCGCATTGGCGAAGTTACCCATTCTCTCTTCTATGCCCCGTTATATGTTGGAATTGAAAAAGGATTTTTTAAAGATGAAGGTTTAAATATTGATTTACAAACAACAGCTGGCGGAGATAAAACGATGACCGCCCTTTTATCTGGCGGAATTGATATTGCGCTCGTTGGTTCAGAAACGTCTATTTATGTTCATCAACAAGGAGCAAAAGATCCTGTCATTAATTTTGCGCAGCTTACACAAACAGATGGCACATTTTTAGTTTCCCGTAAAAAATTAGATTCTTTTAATTGGAATGACGTAAAAGGTGTTACGTTTTTAGGGCAGCGTAAAGGTGGTATGCCACAAATGGTTGGTGAATACGTTTTAAAGAAAAATGGCATTGATCCTCGCAAAGATACAAACTTAATTCAAAATATCGAGTTTGCTAATATTGCAAATGCCTTTGCATCTGGTACAGGAGAATTTGTACAGCTCTTTGAACCGACTGCAAGTATACTTGAAAAAGAAGGAAAAGGTTATATCGTCGCGTCTTTTGGAGCTGAATCTGGCACTGTTCCGTATACAACGTTTATGGCAAAAGAAAGTTTCTTAAAGAAAGATAAAGCTGCTGCAGAAAAATTCACGCGCGCACTATATAAAGCGCAGCAATGGGTTGATACACATAGTCCAGACGAGATTGCCGATGCCGTTTCACCACTATTTAAAGACACTTCAAAAGACATTTCAGTAAAAGTAATTGAGCGCTACAAAAAACAACATTCATATGCGACAAATCCATTATTAGATGATGCAGAATGGAAACAGCTCCAAACGATTATGAAAGAAGCTGGTGAATTACAAAAAGAAGTTCCACATGAAGCGCTCGTCAATACAAAAATTGCCGAAAGCGTTATCAAGAAATAGAGGCGAAGTGTATGAGCTTTTTACAAATACGTAACGTTTCTCACTGCTTTTTTGCAAAAGAAAATGCCAAACTTATTCTTGAAGATATGAGTTTACAAGTAGAAGAAGGCGAATTTATTTCTATTCTTGGTCCGAGTGGTTGCGGAAAAACAACGCTCCTCTCCATCATCGCAGGGCTACTTAATCCAATTGAAGGTATCGTATTTTTAGATGGTGAACCGATTACAACTAAGACCCCATCTATGGGCTATATGCTCCAGCAAGATTACTTGTTTCCGTGGAAAACAATTGAAGAAAATATTATGCTCGGACTTCATATTCGAAAAATTTATGATGAAAATACGAAAGAACATACATTAAAGCTTTTAAAACAAGCCGGCCTATATGATATAGAACAGCAATATCCTCGTGAACTATCCGGCGGTATGCGCCAACGTGCAGCACTCGTTCGAACATTAGCGACCGATCCGAAGATTTTATTGCTGGATGAACCATTTTCCGCACTCGATTATCAAACAAAATTAAAACTAGAAGATCTCGTCTTCACATTATTACGTAACTATAAGAAAACATCCCTACTTGTGACACATGATATTGAAGAAGCAATTGCGATGAGTGATCGTATTTATTTACTGCAGGCGAATCCTGGAAAAATTGCAAAAACGTTCATCGTCCCAGAAAGTATCCGTTCCTTATCGCCGTTAGAAGCACGACACCACCATGACTTCCCATCCATCTTCCAAGAAATATGGAAGGAGTTGGAACGACTTGGATAATATAAAACAACTACATGAACAGTTTCGAAAAAAAGAAAGACAACATGCATGGTTAGCTCGCTCTTTACAACTTGTACTTCTTGTTCTTTTCTTTGCACTATGGGAAATAGCTAGTAAAAAAGAATGGATTGATCCTTTACTCTTTAGCTCTCCTTCAAGGATTTGGGATCTCTTTTTAACGAAATGGATTGACGGTTCACTTTGGATCCACATATGGACGACATTACTTGAAACAGGAGTAGGCTTCATTCTCGGTACTGTACTCGGAGCTATTATTGCTACTTTCCTTTGGTGGATGCCACTTTTGGCCCGCGTACTTGATCCGTATCTCGTCGTCCTAAATGCAATGCCAAAAGTTGCACTCGGTCCAATCATCATTGTTATTTTCGGTCCAAATATTTCATCCTCTATCGCAATGGGCGTAATCATCTCCATCATCATTACCATTCTCGTTATTTACAGTGCATTTCAAGAAGTCGATTCCAATTATATTAAGGTCATGGACACATTTGGCGCAAATAAATGGCAATGCTATAAGCACGTTATTCTCCCTTCATCTTTCCCTGCAATTATTTCAACGTTAAAAGTGAATGTTGGCTTATCATGGGTCGGTGTTATTTTCGGGGAACTCCTCGTTTCTAAACAAGGACTTGGCTATTTAATTAGCTACGGATTCCAAGTCTTTAACTTCACACTCGTCTTACTCAGTGTATTGCTCACTTGCGTCCTCGCAACTCTTATGTATGTATTTGTCGAGGCGTTTGAAAAACTCCTTATTGGAAAACGAAAAAAAAGCTGACTTAGAGCGATACGCTAGAGTCAGCTTCTTTCTTTTACCTTTTATCACACATTTTCGAATCATCTGTAACATTTCCATTAGCAACCGTAACTGTATGGAAACAATCTTTCACACGCACCGTAACGACATTATCTTTTCGATCAATAATATGATAATCATTAAACTCTTTATTTAATGCACTACGAATTTGCTCTCCTTCAAAAATCGGAAAACCGTGAGACATTACCCAAATGAGACCAGCAACAGCAAGAATCGTTTTCATACGTTTCATTACCTCCTCGAGAGTAAACTTATAGCCCCTATACTATGCGCATTATAATTGTGTCTAATTTGTGACGTTTTTATACTAATTCTATTTTAATGGTTCAGTTCCTTCTTCTTTTTTAAAAAAGACAGAATTTTCAATTTTATAAACATAAAGAAACGCAAAGAACAGAACGTCCTCGCATTTTCATTTGATCGACCAAAAATATATCGAGCATAAATCCAATTTTATTGACTTACCAACAAATAATTACCACTAAACTATGACTGCTCTATATCCCTTGAAATATCATATAATCCAGCTAACACTTCCGCTCTCATTTTTACAAGCTCGGGGAATTGATAGAAGAAGGCAATTTTTTTATATTTTAATTCTATTCCTTCTTTCACTTTTTTTGAATCTTGTAATATAAACGCTGTAAATGTATCTGCGATATCTTCCGCTACATTTGTCGTTCCATACAGTGAAACAAACTCACTATGCTTTTCCTTAAAAAATTCAATTTGAGCTTCTTCGCTTTCTTCCACTTTCTTTTCTGTCCACTCCTGGTCAATTGGTTTCCAGAACAAATTATAAAATTGATTTATATAAGAGCTCTCCTTCGCACATCCTTCTTGTAAGAAAAGAGATTTACATTTATTTTGGTATGATGAAATATCTTTATCTTCGTCAAAAGCCTTTAAGTACTTTTCATTTACTGGTATTTGTTTATGTCCCAGTGTCAATACGTGAGCCGTCTCATGTATTAATGTTTTCATCACTTGATCGATATTTACTGCAGAATCAAGCGTATCTAAACTAATAGTCCACTCTTTCGGATACTCCATACTCGGTATAACGTGGGCGACAATTCCATCGTAACCATCAGTTACCATATCAAACTCTTTTATGTCAGTGCGATACTTAGCTGGAATAAGAGTACTGTACATATCCCATAACGATTCATGATAACCTCTATCTTGACGTTGCTTTAATACTTCTTCTTTCGCGTCCTTATCCTCCGCAAAAGCCTTATTCAATCGTTTGCGATCTAGTTTATCGAAATAAGGATCTACAATTTCATCACCATCAATATAATAAGAAGCTAAAAAGAAATAATTTTCATCATCCTCTTTTTTCATTTCCGCTTCTTTCATATCGTTACTTGAATGTCCTTCTAAATCATAATCCTCTAGTACTTCAAGTTCTGAAAGTCCATCTATTTTTTTATATACTTTTTGAAGCGTCTTATCACCTATTTGTGCACATTCTTCTGTCGTTTCGCACACATCTTTTTTCTCTCTTTTTGAAGCTTGCTCCGACATATCACATCCAGCTACTAAGCCCATTGAAATCATAAAACACACTAATTTTCCATACAGTTTCTTCATACGCCCCTCCATTATTCCATTCTACAAAAATATCATAATCATTTTTTAGCGAATATGCGATAATTAATTATAAAAACTGTATGGAGGTTTTCCATGATTCGAGCAGTCTTATTTGACTTAGATGGAACACTATTAGATCGTCGCCAATCTCTAGAGCAATTTATTCGTAATCAATATAATCGCTTCGCCTTTCATTTGATAAACATAGAAAAATTCGAGTATTGCTCTCGTTTTCTCGAGCTCGATAATAATGGTTACACGTGGAAAGATAAGGTGTATTCCACTCTCCTTTGCGAATACAACATTACCACTTTAACGCAAGAGCAACTGCTACACGACTACATTACAAACTTCCAACATCATTGTATTCCTTTCCAAAACATGCATGAACTACTTCAACAATTAAAACAGCGAAACATTAAAATTGGTATTATTACAAACGGCTTTACTAAATTTCAGATGAGCAACCTTCGAGCACTAAACATACATACGTATACAAGCACGATTCTTGTTTCAGAAGCGGAAGGAATTAAAAAGCCTCACCCTGAGATTTTCGAACGGGCTTTACAAAAGCTAAACGTAAAAGCAGAAGAATGCCTTTACGTTGGAGACCATCCAGAAAATGATGTGCTTGGTTCTGAACAAGTAGGGATTCTTGGCGTTTGGAAGAGAGATTCATTTTGGGGTGACTTTGAACATTCACGTGTCGTGGATGATTTATTAGAGGTGCTTTCGTTTTTAGGGGGGGAGGTAAAAACAATACAATAGTAAATAAATTATATTAGCGATTTTTCGAATATATCGACCGCAACTCCAAATATATCAGCGATTTTTGAAATATATCGATTTACCGACAAAAAGTGACAATAGTAAGTGGATACTTTCATTCCCAAATGCCTCCCTAAAAGTAAAGATATATTCACACCTTTTTTGGGTATTTAATCAAAAAAAGAAATCGGCCACTTTACTTCGTAAAGCAACCGATTTCTTCTATATGTTTCATCGTACGCGCTAATACATCGTCGCGCATAATAAAGCTAAATTTTCTATCAGTTTTAATGTTATCAGGAATGTCTTTTAATAAAACAGACCCTTTCGTTTCTTCGTAATGCGTATGCTGCTCTACCGCACTAATTGTTGCAAAATAAATGTTTTTAATGATTATTTTGTCTTTTCCGGATACTTTGTATTGCCCTAAGTAAGTTAAATCAGAAACTATGCCGCCGGTTTCCTCATGAACTTCTCGAACTGCCGCTTCTTCCGGTGTTTCCCCGAGTTCTACTTTACCACCTGGAAATTCAAGACCACGGCGTAAATGATGCGTTAATAACCATTGATCCCCGTACCGGCATACAACCCAAACATGCTTTGGCTCAGGAGAAAATGGGTAACGTTCAAACGATAATTGTACAGTGTTGTGGTAATAATCTTTAAATTTGTACATGCCATTACTCCCCTATTGATGATTACAAGTTTTTCCTACCACAAATTGTAGCATATTCTCGCTTTTCTGCATAATATTATCCAATTACAATCCATTGATTATTCCCATTTGTGCGACTAATTCTTTCGTTTCATGATTCCCTAGATCATAAATCATTTTATATGCTTTTTGTAGTTGTTCATCATATCGATCATTATTCGAATCGTGATGATACCCAACGAATGGAACGTGGGAGCGTACATACGAACCTAAGTCCTCTTCATACGCTTGATCAAAATACTCTCTTAACTCCGTAATCTCTTCGTCATTTGCATAAATTTCAAAATTATACGTATCCGCCGTCTTCACTTGCGAAATTTGACCATTTCCAACTGATATATAATATGTTTTTTTATTCTCCATGTAACACCCTTCTTTCATCCTTTTAATTTCTATTGTTTTCATCAATTACAAAATTATGTAAAATAAAGAAAAGGAGGGATTTCATGCTCAAAATATTAATTATCGGCATTATAATCGTACTGATCGTATTAGTACTCTCCGTCATGACGATTAATAAAGGCTACGCATATAAACATTCTGTTGATAAGCCCGAAGATAACCCTTACTCGAAAAATAATAAGGAGGAATCATAGTATGCTTCGTATACTTCGCATCGCAATCGCACTCACTGTGATAATTATGTCGGCAATTGGGCTCTATACAGGTCAAATAACTTTCTACCACTTTCACAATTTCTATTAGGAGCTTTAATGTTTCTCATCGCAATTGAGCAAATAAAAAAGAAGGATTCAGGAACCGGATTTATTTGCATTGTTGCTGGAGCATTCTCTTGGATTGTTCTCATCATTACCTACATAAAATAGAAGGAGGGTTCTTTATGTTAAAAGGAGTTCGAATTACTTTTTCACTTATCGCTTTATCTATAGCAATCTATAGTTTTATTGCTGGCAATAGAGGAATTATGCCTTATATGTTTATCTTTTTAGGCGGTATGGCTTTCATTGTAAGTATAGAGGAAATATTAAAACAGCAAACAGGAGGTAGTATGCTTGCTCTGTTAGCTGGAGCCGCTGCTTTATTTATTGGTTTCACAGAAATATTCCGATAACTAGTCTATACAGGAGGTTATACAATGCTAACTCTAACTAAATTACGGATTTTTTTAGCACTTCTCACGCTTCTTGTACTCTCTCTTTGCACTTATTCTCTTATTACCGATAATTTCACACTTCTCCCATATGTACATTTTATTCTCAGTTGTTCCTTTATTCTTCTAGGACTGAATGAATTGAAATCTGGACGAAAATCAATGAGTATTCCGTTTTTTTTCGTTGCTAGTCTTATATTCTTCGTTTTAATATCGAACTACTTTCGCTACATGTAGCATTAAACTTTAAATACCAACTACGAACTGTTATTACATTGGAGTCTAATTTAAAACTACAAAAAGGTAGGGGTTAGTATGCTAAAAACTTTTCGCATTATATCCGCACTCATCGTCATCGCTCTCGCTCTATCCGGAATGTTTACAAATCCGCTTGTTACGATGCCCTATATGCTTATTGCCTTATCTATTATGACTTTCATCATAAGTGCAGAGGAGAAACAGAAACAGAATAAAGTAAATAGTACAATCTCTTTCTTTTCTGGCGTCTTTATTTTAAGTATGGTCATTCTTATTCTTGTCTCTCGATAACAATACTTCTACTAAGGAGGATTTCATGTTAAAAAACATTCGAATTATAATAGCTACTATTGCCCTCATTCTCGCTCTACTTAACCTCTTTGCAAACTTCTCTATGCTTTTACCATTCGTATTTATCCTTTTAAGTATTATGTTTATCCTTTTTGGAATTGATGAAATAAAAGAGCAGCAAAAAGCAAAAGCATTTGTTTATTTTCTCGGTTCTGTCTTTATTTTATATGTTGGAGTGTCTAGTATACTTTCATAAAAGAAGAGCAAGTTTTCTCTTAACAAAATAAAAAACTGCCCTTTCACAGGCAGTTTTTCATTCTTATCCAAATACTTTCTCAAGTTCATCTTTATCTTGGCTTAACCAGAAGTTCATTAAGCGTTGTGCTCCTTCTAAGTCGTGAAGCTTCGCTTGACCACATTGTGTTTCATTTGCAGCTGGAATTTCTGTAATTTGAACCGCATCTTTTAATGTTAGTTCTAATAAATCAATGATTTCTCGAACCGTCGGTGTTCCGCTTACTACAAGATAATATCCTGTTTGGCAACCCATTGGTGAAATATCGATAATATCAAAATGCGGATAACGATCAATATATTTACGTAAATTAAATGCTAATAAATGCTCTAACGTATGAATAACATCTGGTTTCATTGCTTGTTTATTCGGTTGGCAGAAACGAATATCAAATTTATTTACAATACCGTCACTACCTACATTGTGGACTCCGCAATGTCTTACATAAGGCGCCTTTACAATCGTATGGTCTAATTCAAAGCTTTCTACTGATGGCATACAACATCTCTCCCGCTTTTAATTTAATTCCGTTATATCCAATATGATATAACGGAAATCGACATTAGTAAAGAATTATGTACTGTCGTGCTATAATACTTTAAGACTATGCTGAAAAGGAGACCATTATGAAACAGATTTTTATCGGTATTATACGCTTTTATCAAAAGTTCATTTCTCCGATGACACCACCAACTTGCCGCTTTCATCCAACTTGTTCTCATTATGGATTAGAGGCG